>JBKQRT010000022.1:0-64594 GCA_052143895.1 Acidimicrobiales bacterium
CGGTGGCGTCCGGGTGACAACAGCGGGCCGCCAGCCGCTCCCGCGGTGACCGCTCCGAATACGGACCCGACGCGCTGACCGCGCCCTCGACGACCAGCCACAACCGGCCGGCACCGGTCACCAGGTCCACCGATCGGCAGCCGACGGCCTCGCCATGGTGGGCGAGCGACGCGCCGTCGAGCGGGCCGCCGACCGGCCCGGACACCGCCTCCCACAGCGCGGCGTCCTTGGCGTGCCCGACCACGTCGAGGTCGGCCTGGCGGTCGGGCCCGGCATCCCCCAAGCGAACCCGCCGGTGGCGGGTCACGACCCCGGTCACGAACCGGCACGAACACAATCGTCAGCCCGCGCTACCGTCGGCCGGAGCGGCCTCCCGATCCGGAGCAGGAGCGACGCACGAGACATGCAAAAGCGCCCGTCCCGGAAACCTCCGGGAATCAGGCGCTTTCCTGAACTTCCGTTGTTGCAGCCGGGCAGGGAAGAACAAACCCGATCAGGAATTCAGACCCCTGTCCTTGCACTGCTCCTACTTCGAGCCACGTGCCTTCCGTTCATACCGGGCCTCCCGCAAACTCCCCGGGAATCCTTCCCGCCCGAACGTCTCAAGCAAAATGCCTCACCATCTCCTTGAAACCTCCTTCCGGATCCTTCCCTTGGATCCACTTACTACAACACCGCGGGGTTCCGAATTGTTCCGCGTCACTGTGCAATTCCCGGTCGCTCTTGCGCAGGTTATCGTGGACGGCGCGAGACCCGTCTCCCACCGGTCAGGCGCTTGGCGTCGGGATGGCGGCCGGATTCGAGAACACGAGCCCGTCCTCGACCTTGGCGAAGCGGATGGCGAGGCGCCGACACGATGTGGGTCGGCGATCGCTGGAGCTTGGTGACCCGGCGGCGGCCAGGGCCGGCACCAGGGTCACCGCCGTGGCCTCGCTGCCGATGACTACGATCCGCGGGCCCGCCCAGTCGAGGTCCTCGGGCCAGTGCTGGGGATGCACGATCCGCCCGGCAAAGCAGTCCTCGTCCGCGAAGCTCGGTCGGTACCCCTCGTCATAACGGTAGTAGCCGGTGTTGCCCCACAGGAAGCCGCACGTCATCTGATCGATCCTGCCGGTGTCTGTGTGGACGACACCGACCGTCCAGCGCGCCGCGGCCGACGACCACGAGGCGGACACGGCCCGCCGGTCGTAGCGGATGTGGCGGCCGACGCCGTGCCGGTGGGCCGTGTCCCGGATGTGGCGCAGGATCGACGGACCGTCGGCGATGGCCCTGGCGTCGAGCCAGGGCTGGCGGTGTAGCCGAGGGTGAACATGTCTGAGTCGGAACGGACCCCCGGATAGGGGAAGAGGTCCCACGTCCCACCGCTGGCGGCGCGGGCCTCGAGGTTGGCGAAGGTGACTCCCGGACGGCCGCGTTGCAGATGGCAGGCGGCACCGATCCCCGAGGTCCGGCACCGAGGACGCTCACGTCGACGTGGTCCACGGCCAGAGCCTCGGCACGTCGGGCCGACCCCCCATCGGCCCGACCCGCGTTGCGGGCCCCGCTACCCCCCGGGGGTGCCCGCCGAGTCGAGCACATCGTGGCCGCAGTTGTAGCCGGGGATGAACGTGATCTCGGGGCCCCCGTGGCACCCGGCGCCACAGAGGTACAGACCGTCGATCGCCACGGGATTGTCGGCCCACCCCCGCGGCCCGGGCCGGAAGGGACCCATGAACTGTGGCTCGAGCAGTCCGTGGGTGAAATCGCCGCCGGTACATCCGAACATCAACTCGTAGGCCGAGGCCGGGTAGGTGATCTGACGCTCGACTACGTCGGGGAAGTTCGGCGCCATGGCCGTGATCTTCGACACGATGCGATCGGCCATCTCGTCCCGCAGCCGGGAGCGCTCGGCGTTGTCGGTGCCGATCGGTGCGTAGAAGGCGAAGGTGCTGGCGGCGTGCTTGCCGGGGGCGCCAGGTCAGGATCGCGCAGCGTCGAGACGGCCAGGTTGAACGAGGGGAACTCGGGCACCACGCCCCGGGCACAACCCTCGAAATCGAGCTGCATCTGCTCGGGGGTCCCGAAGAACGTCACGTTCCGGCGCAGGTCCCCCTCGTTCAGCATCTCGTATGGACCGGCGTACTCGGGCAGTCCAACGAGGGCGAAGTGCATCTGGAAGTAGGCGGCGCGGTGGTCGATGGCGTCGATCCGTCGGGCGAAGGCGTCGGGCAGGGTGTCACGGTCGAGCAGCTGGGTGAAGGTGGCCGTCGGGTCGAGGTTGGAGACGACGACCGGTGCCGTCACCACGGTGCCGTCCCCCAGCGCCACGCCCCGGACCCGCCTGTCCGACACGACGATGCTGGAGACCTTCTCGTGGCGGCGCAATTCGCCGCCGTGCTGCTCGAACAGCACGAGGAGGTGGGCCGACAGGGTCCTGATGCCTCCCCGGACCTTGGCCATGGTGGCCCCGGTCGGAGAGGCGAGGGCGAACGCCGGGCACAGGGCGCTCCCGGCCGAGTAGGGGCCGCGGAAGGTGGAGTTGACCGACAGGAAGGCGAGCATGCTGCGCACCTGGGCGCGGCGCTCGCGGTCGGGAAGGTACCGGTCCACGACGTCCATCACGCTGCCGGACATGGCGGTGCGGATCGCCTCGCGCTCCTGCTCGTTGGCAGCGCAGGCCCACATCTCGTCGAGTGACTTCGGTGGCTCCGTACATCGAACCGGCCGATCGCCCGGGCCGGTCCCTCCGCCCAGCCGGCCACCTCGGCCATCCCGAGCACGGCCTCGAGCCCGAGTGCGTCGCTCAGGTGCTCGACCAGCCGGTCGGGATCGCTGTAGAGCTGTAGAGCTGTAGAGCTGTAGAGCAGCAGTGGCGGCTGGCGCGACGGGCCCAGGGCGGCGGACTGCACCTCGGGCTCGTAGATGGGGCAGGTGTCGAAGCCGAGATCGTCGAAGATCTGGGTCGGGATCCGGAACTGGATGGAGCCGGCCAGCTCGAAGCGGTAGCCGCGCACCAACTCGTTGGTCGACGCCATGCCGCCGACGAAGTGGTTCTTCTCGAGGCACAGGACCCGCATCCCACCGCGCGCCATGACCACCGAGGCGGTGAGCCCGTTGTGGCCGGCGCCGATGACGATGGCGTCGTAGTCGGACGTCGCCGTCAGAGTAGTGCAGCGCCTGGGCCGTGGACCCGACCTCTGGCCACCCCCCCGACGCAGCGGCACCGACCGGTTCACCCGGTGGGCCCGAACCGATCGAGGTAGTCGGCAAAGCGGTCCCGGACCGCGCTGGCCTCGAGGCCGAACTCGTCGAGCGCGAACTCGTGCACGCCGCCGGCGTTGGGAGGATGGTGGCGCGCCCACTCGCCCACCCGGGGTCGGCCGGCACCCAGGCGGATGCCGACCCGTTCGTAGGCGGCGGCGACCGCGCCCACCGGGTCGGTCTGCAGGGCGTCGAACGACACGTCGGCGAAGCGCTCCTCGCCGATCCGGCGGCGGAAGTCCATCGCCCGCCGGACGGCCTCGGCCCACAGTGCGAGTTGCTCGGCTCCCAGCTCCACGGGGTCGGACCGGTCGCTGACCCAGCTCCGGGTGTAGGCGATCAGGCTGCACACCGACCCGAGCACGGCGGCCGGGTCACGGTGAGTCCAGAGGAACCGGGCGTCGGGGTAGACGGCATGCAGGTCGTCGAGCGCCAGCATGTGGATCGGGGTCTTCAGGTGCCAGAGGTGGGGCGGGCAGTGCCACTGCAGGAGCTGGAGCACCTGCCGGTGGTAGGCGTAGGCGGGCGCCATGTCGCAGTCGACGACCCAGGACAGGTAGCTCGGCACCCGGGCCATCCCGTCGAAGTGCCCGCACCGGAACTCCATGCCGAGGAGGTCCTGGCACTCGGTGGGTCCGGTGGCTGACTGGAAGTGCAGCGACCGCATCCTCGGGAACGCCTCGTACATGGCCTCGAGACCGGCCCGGGCCACCTCGATTCGCGGATCATCATGCTCGGTACGCCGGTCGGGTGCCGGCACCGAATCGGAGGACTCCCACAGTCGCAACGAGCGGATCTGTGGATCGGCGGCCAGCAGGTTGCTGAGGGCCGTGGTGCCCGTTCGGGGCAGCCCGATGATGAACAGCGGGCCCTCGACCTCTTGGTCGGCGACCTCGGGATGGGATCGGAGCACGTCGACGATCCGAAGGCGGTTGGCCAGCAACATGCCGAGCCGGAGCTCGAGGATCTGCTCGCCGCCGCCGGTGAGCGACGCCTCGCCGTCAAGGGAGTCGACCAGGCGGTCCAGCCCTTCACGCCAGGTCGTTCGGCCGAAGTCCTCGAGGCCGGTCCGCTCGCACGCCGCTGCGACCAGCGCCCCGGCCTCGAGCATCAGACGAAGTCCGAACCGCCGTCGACGTTGACGTCGGCACCGGTCACGTACCCGTTGGTCCGCGAGGCCAGGTAGGCGGTGAGCGACGCCACCTCCTCGGGTAGTCCGGCCCGGCCGAGGTCGGCGGGCTGGTGGAAGTTGTCGGCGATCCACGTCATGACGTCGTAGGGATCGGTGGCGTCGAGGCCCGCCTCCTCGAACACGTCGCGGAGGCCCTCGCTGAAGCTGGCCGTGACGATGGAGCCGGGGCTCACCGTGTTGACCAGGATCCCCTCGGGAGCCAGGGACTTCGACAGGTTCTTCGACACGCTGGACAGCGCGGCCTTGGACGCGGTGTAGGCCACCAGGAGGGGGCTCTGGCGTTGGGTCGAGTGGGCGGACACGTTGACGATCCGGGCCCATTCGGCGCTACGCAGGAGGGGCAGCGCGGCCCGCACGCACCGCACGGCGGCCATCACTCCGAGGTCGAAGGAGCGGTCCCAGTCGGGGTCCTCGAGCTGCTCGAACCGCCCGGCCCCCGGGCCGAGCGTGTTGACCAGCACGTTGAGCGAGCCCCACTGCCGGCCCAGGCGGGCGAACACCTCGTCGACCTGGTGCCGGTCGGTGGCGTCCACCGCCAGGCCCTCCGACCCGGGGCTCCCGGCGGCGTGCAGGGCAGCCACGGTGTCGTCCAGCGCCTCTTGTCCCCGCGCCAGCACGGCCACGCTCGCCCCCTCGGCGGCCAGTCGCTCGGCGATGGCCCGGCCCATCCCCTTCGATCCTCCGGTGACCACCGCTCGTGCACCCTGCAGTCCGAGGTCCATGTCGGCTTCCTCAGCGTGGGAAGCGCCGTTGGACGGCCTCCCGCCGGGCGTCGAGCACCCGCTGTCGTTCCGGCCTGTCCACCCGGCGGGTACCCGCCGGCAGGTGTGCAGCCACCTCGGCCGCCGGCACGGCCCGGGCAGCCGGCACCGGTGCGCGGTCGGCGCGCAACCATCGAAAGATCATCGCCCCGTGGTGGTTGCCGCCGGTGTCGAGCCAGTTGGCCACCCCGGGATCGGCGCGGCAGACCACGGCGCGGAACACGCCGTCATCGTCGAGCGTGGCCTGGTGCCCGTTGAGACTGGACTGGCGGTTGGCGTAGTCGACGGTCTCCCACCAGAAATTGCCCAGCGACACGCTCCAGTAGAGGGCCTCGGGGGGCGTGACCTCGATGAGCAGGGCCTCGTCGTCCTGCAGGCTCCACGACCCCCAGGTGCTCACGTTCTCGGCGGCGGCGCCCATGCCCGTGAGGGCGGCCGGTGGGCGGAAGCAGTTGACCCCCTCGGCTCGGCCGGCTTCCTCCACGCCCAGCCAGAATTCGACGCTGGCCTCGAGGAACGCTCCGAGCGCCTCGATCTGGCGCCCCACGCCGGCGGCCAACGGCGGGCCAGGCGGGCCAGGCGGGCCCGGCGGGTCAGTGGTGCACTCGATGGACAGGTCGGCCGCCTCCTCGGTTGTCCAGTCGTAGAAGAACTGCCGCACCACGAGCGACGAGCTCCCGGGGGCGAGGGGCATCCAGTTGTCCGGGTGCTCCGTGGCCGACAGCACCAGCTCGAAGCGGCCGTCGGCGTCGAGGTCGAGGTCGTCGGCCACCACGTTGCCCGTGTTCTCCATGCCTCCCATGACCTGGAACCCGAGGTAGCGCACCGAGTTGCGCCGCCCGCGCACCCGGTAGGTGGCATCGGGGCGGATGGCGGCTCCGGTGTAGGCGGCGTCCGGGCAGTCCATGCCCCACTTGAGGACGTTGTCCACGTTGGCCGGCGCGAAGCGCGGGCGGTAGGGATCCGACTCGCGGAGCGCCTCGTCGATGCCGAGGGCCAGCAGTACGAGCAGGTGCCGGTAGCCGGCCGTCCGGTCCACCGCCTCGGACGGCGCCTGGCTGGATCGGAGCACCTGGCCCGTACGGGCCAGGGAGTCGAGCATCCGCTCCCAGGACCGGCCGGTGAGCAGGTCACTGCCGTCGTCGGACCCTCGCCAGTAGGCCGACCGCACCGAACCGGGCGCCCACGCTGGTGTGTCCATAGCGTCCCATCCCCCTGGCCGGACGATCAACGACGGGTTCCTCCACCGTCTCCGACCGCCAAGCTAGTGCGGCCACCGGTGGTTGGGTAGGTTCGGTGCGTCGTCGAGCAACCGAGGTGCACGCACATGGCCATCGCCACCATCAACCCAGCCACCGGTCAGACGGTGAAGGAGTTCGCCGAGTTCACCGACGAGGAGGTCGAAGAAGCACTCGGTCGGGCCGCGTCCGCGTTCCGCACCTACCGCCGGACCAGCTTCGCCGAGCGTGCCGGCTGGATGCAGCGAGCGGCCGACATCCTGGAGGGCGAGGTCGACCGCATCGGCGAGCTCATGACCACCGAGATGGGCAAGACCTTCGTCGCCGCCCGCCAGGAGGTCCTCAAGTGCGCGAAAACGTGCCGGTACTTTGCCGAGCACGCCGAGGAGTTCCTCGCCGACGAGCCGTGCGACAGCGGGGCCGTGGGGGCGGCCGCGGCCTACGCCCGCTACCAGCCCCTCGGGCCGGTGCTGGCGGTGATGCCGTGGAACTTCCCGCTCTGGCAGGCGATGCGGTTCGCGGCACCGGCGCTGATGGCAGGCAATGTGGGCCTGCTCAAGCACGCGTCGAACGTCCCCCAGACGGCGCTCTTCCTCCAGGAGCTCTTTTCGAGGGCCGGGTTTCCCGAGGGGTCGTTCCAGACGCTGCTCATCGGTTCGGGCAAGGTGGAGGCCGTCCTCCGGGACGACCGGGTGGTGGCCGTCACCCTCACCGGATCGGGTCCGGCCGGCTCGGCGGTGGCCGCCGCGGCCGGCGACGAGGTGAAGAAGTCGGTCCTCGAACTGGGCGGCAGCGATCCGTTCATCGTCCTGCCCTCCGCCGACCTGGCCAAGGCCGCCGAGGTGGCCACCACCGCCCGCTGCCTCAACAACGGCCAGTCGTGCATCGCTGCCAAGCGGTTCATCGTCCACACCCGGGTGGCCGACGAGTTCGAGCGGCTATTCGTCGAGCAGATGGCGTCGCAGGTGGTCGGGGACCCGATGGACGAGGGTACCCACATCGGGCCCCTCTCCTCCCGACAGCAGCGGGACGACATCGTGGAGCTGGTGGAGGACGCGCTGTCCAAAGGGGCCGTCGTCAGGTGCGGCGGAACCGTCCCCGACGGCCCGGGCTGGTACTACCCGCCCACGGTGCTCACGGGCATCACGCCGGCCATGCGGATCCACACCGAGGAGGCCTTCGCCCCCGTCGCCACCCTCTATCGGGTCGACGGCATCGACGAGGCCGTCGGGCTGGCCAACAGCACCGACTTCGGCCTGGGTGCCAACGCGTGGACCGACGACGAGGCCGAGCAGGCCCGGCTCATCACCGACCTCGACGCCGGCATGGTCTTCATCAACGGGAACGTGACCTCCTACCCGGAGCTGCCTTTCGGCGGGATCAAGACCTCGGGGTACGGGCGGGAGCTCACTGCCCACGGGATCCGGGAGTTCTGCAACCTGAAGGCGGTATGGGTGGGTGCACCCAGCTGGGGGTGAGCCGGCGTCGGTCCGGTCCGGCCCGGTCCGCCCTGGTCACCGGTCCTCGGGCCGGACCACCACCGCCTTGGTGCGCACCATCTCCCCGATGCCGGCCCGGCCACCCTCGCGCCCGTAGCCGCTCTGCTTGGTGCCACCGAACGGGGTGGCCGGTGAGGTGCGGCCCATCCCGTTGACCACCACGGTGCCGGCCTCGAGCTCGCGGGCGAAGCGCTCGATGCGCCGGGCGTCGCGGGTGTGCAGGTAGGCCGAGAGCCCGAATGCGCTGTCGTTCGCCTTGGCCAGGACCTCGTCCTCGGAGTGGAAGCGCAGCACGGCCTGGACGGGCCCGAACACCTCGTTGGTGGCCAGGTCGCTCCCGTGTTCGACGTCACCGAACACGGTCGGCGCCACGAACCACCCGTCGGCCAGCTCGCCCCCCATCCGGTTCCCCCCGGTCAGGAGCGCCGCGCCCTCGCTGCCCGCCCGCTCGATCACGCCGAGGACGCGCACCAACGCCGCCTCGGTCACCACTGGACCGACGACCGTGGCCGGGTCAAGGGGGTCGCCCACCGGCAGGGTCTGAAGGACCGCCAGCACCTGTGCCACCACGTCTTCGTACACGCCGTCGTGCACGTAGAGCCGCGTGGGCAGGGCGCAGCCCTGCCCGGACAGCATGGCCGTCCCCGCAACGGCGGCCATGCGGGCGGCCGCGTCGAGGTCGGCGTCGGGGAACACGATGTTGGGCGACTTGCCGCCGAGCTCCAGGGTCAGCGGCGTGAGGTGGCGGGCGGCGGCCTCCATGATGGCCCGTCCGGTGGCAGTGCCCCCGGTGAAGGAGATCTTGTCCACGCCGGGGTGCCGGACCAGCGCCGCGCCGGTGTCCGCACCACCGGTCACCACGTTGAGCACCCCGGACGGCAGACCGGCATCGAGGGCCAACTCGGCGAAGCGCAGCATCCCGAAGGGGGCCACCTCAGGCGGTTTGGCCACCACGGCGTTGCCGGCGGCCAGCGCCGGGCCGCACTTCTGCCCCATGCCCATCATCGAGCCGTTCCACGGCGGGATGGCGGCGACCACCCCGTAGGGCTCGAGGTGCACCGTCGTCCCGGGACCGCAGGACTCCCCGGCATCGAGCCGACCGCACCAGTCGGCGTAGTACCGGACCCAGGCCGCGGCGTAGGAGCCGGGCTTCATGATGCCGACCGGCGTGCCGTTGTCGAGCGCACCGAGCTCGGCCGCCTCGGCGGCATGGGTATCGAGCAGGTCGGCGAGGCGGTACAGGACGTCGGCGCGCCGGTCCGGTCCCAGGCCGGCCCACCCCGGCTGGGCGGCGGCGGCGGCGACGACCGCGTCGTCGACGTCCGTCTCGCCAGCCAGCCCCACGTCGGCCTGGACCCGGCCGGTGGCGGCGTAGCGGTGCGGGTAGGTGCCGGTGGCGTGGCTGGGCCGCCAGCCGTCGCCGATCAGGTGGCCCTGGTCGGCGAGGCGCCGGAGGACGGCGTCGGCGTTGGCGGTCCTCACCCGGGCACCCTCACGGGACGACGTAGCCGCCGTCGACCGGCAGGGCGACACCGAGCACGAACGAGGCGGCGGGCGTGCACAGCCACACCGCTGCCTCGGCGATCTCCTCGGCCTCGCCGATGCGGCCGATGGGGTGGAGCGCCTTGAGGTGGGCGTCGATCGAGGGGTCCCGGCGCATGGCCCTGTCGACCATGGGGGTGCGGGCCGTACCGGGGCAGACGGCGTTGACCCGGATGCCCCGCGACCCGTAGTCGAGCGCCGCCACCTTGGTCAGGCCGACGACCCCGTGCTTGGAGGCCGTGTAGGCCGCCTGGTGCGGGTATGCCACGAGGCCGACTCCCGACGCGGTGTTCACGATGGCGCCTCCGCCGTGCTCGAGCATGATCGGGATCTCGGCCTTCATGCAGAGATAGACGCCGGTCAGCATCACCGCCAGCGTGCGGTCCCACCCGTCGTCGGGGTAGTCGGCCAGGGGCGCCAGCGGTGCGGCGATGCCTGCGTTGTTATGGGCGCAGTCGAGGCCGCCGAAGGTGGTGACGGCGTGGTCCACCATGGCCCGCACGTCGGCCTTCACACTCACGTCGGTGCGGACGAAGCTCGCCCTGCCCCCGTCGGCCTCGACGAGCTCCACCGTGCGGCGGCCACCGTCCTCGTCGATGTCGGCCACCACCACGGCGGCACCCTCGCGGGAGAAGATGCGGGCCGAGGCGCGTCCGATGCCCATGGCGCCGCCCGTGACGAGCGCGACCTTGCCATCGAGGGACCCCATCGGATGCACAGTAGTAGGCACCCGCGTCGGCGACTACCGTTGCTCCATGCAGCGGTTGGACGGTCGGGTGGCGCTCGTGTCGGGGGCGGCGAGGGGGATCGGCGCCGCCGTGGCCGACCGGCTTGCCGACGAGGGCGCCGTGGTGGTCCGCAGCGACCTCACCGACACGCCCGGTGGCATCGTGTGCGACGTGACCGACCCCCGCTCGGTGACGGCGGCGGTGGCCGGTGTCCTCGAACGCCACGGTCGCCTCGACGTGCTGGCCAACGTGGCCGGCATCGGGATCTCCCGCCGGATCGGCGACGTGACACTCGACGAGTGGCGCCGGGTGCTGGACGTCAACCTCACCGGCACCTTCCTCCTGTGCCAGGCGGCCCTGCCGGCACTGCTCGAGACCAGGGGGACCATCGTCAACATGGCCTCGGTGGCGGGCCTGCGGGCCACGCCCTACAACGCGGCCTACTGCGCCTCGAAGGGGGGCGTGATCATGCTGACCAAGTCGATGGCCCTCGAGCTGGCCGCCGCCGGTGTGCGGGTCAACGCCGTCTGCCCGGCCTCGGTCGACACTCCGTTCCTGCGCAACTTCCAACTGCCCGAGGGGGCGGACATGGCGCTGCTCACGCGCTCGGCGTCGCCCATGGGCCGGCTCATCGACGCCGCCGAGGTGGCGGCGGCGGTCGCCTACCTGGCTTCGTCGGACGCGGCCACGGTCAGCGGTACCACCCTCGTCATCGACGGCGCCGCCACCGCCTGACGTCGGCCAAGGTCACCGTCTCGGTGTCGCGCCCGGAGCGCAACACCGTGCCGGGCCGGGCGTCGGTGACCTCGTCGTCTGTGACCACCTCGGTGCCGGCCACGAACACGTGGGCGATCCCTCGCGACGTGGCCGACAGCCGCTCACCTCCCCCCGGGAGGTCGTGCAGCAGCTCGGTCGGGTTCGACCCGACCTCGGTCGGGTCGAAGACCACCAGGTCGGCGTGCCAACCGGCGGCCACCCGCCCGCGCCCGGTCAGGCCGTAGTGGCGGGCCGGTCGATCGGTCATCATCTCGACCGCCTCCTCGAGGGTCAGCAGCCCCCGGTTCCGCACCACCTCGCCGAGCACCACCGTGGGGTAGTTGGCGTGGCACATGAGGTCGAGGTGGGCGCCGGCGTCGGAGCCCCCGAGCATGACTCGCGGGTCCCGCCACACCTCCACCCGCCGCCGCCACCCCTCGTCGGAGCGCCCGAGCGAGGGGGTCAGCGACGGGAGGACGAGGAAGAGGGTCAGCTTGTCGGGGAGCACCACGTCGAGGAGCACGTCGACGACGTCGGCGCCTCGCGCCGTGGCGATCTCGGCGAGGGAGCGGCCCGCCCAGGCCGACCCGGGGTCGGCCACCTCCATCAGCGCAAAGTCGCCGAGCACGCCCATGGACCGGGTCGCCGCCTTCTCGGCCCCGGCCCGCAGCCTCGCCCGGGTGTCGGGATCGGCAGCCGCCGCCACCCGGCCCACGCGGTCGAGCGCGAGGACGTCCCGCCAGCCGGGCAGGCCCGGCATCAGGTTGGAGGCCCGCATCCGCATCATGTCGGGCAGGGCGAGGGCGACCACGTGGGCGCCCCTCTCGGCCGCACGGTCGGACGCGGTCAGCTGCTGCTCGTAGATCTCCTCGGAGGCCAGGCTGCCCAGCAGGTTCCAGTTGAGCGGCCGGTCTGCGGCCAGCGACATCTCGGCCATGAGCTCGGCGCGGTCGTCCGGGATCGGCCCGATGACCGGGATGAACTCGAGGGTGGTGCCGGGGTGATCGCGCAGGGCGCCGGCCAGGGCAACGAACTCGTCGGGTGCGGCCGCGTTCGACGGCACCGGGCGGCCCGCCCCGTCGAGGTGGCCCTCGCCCAAGGAGGACGAGAAGCCGAGCGCACCCCCGGCCAGTGACTCGCCCACCAGTCGCACCATGGCGTCGAGCCGCCCGGCGTCGGCGACCAGGCGGGTGGCGTCCTCGCCCATGACCGCCCGCCGCACCGCCGAGTGACCGACCAGGAACCCGGCGTTGACGGCCAGGCCGTGGTCGACCCGGGCCAGGTAGTCGGCGAACGACGACCAGTCCCAGGTACCCACGCTCTCCAGCGCTTCGAGGGGGATGCCCTCGACGACGGCCATCATGCGTTGGATGTAGCCGGCGTCGGCCGGTGCCAGCGGCGCGATCGAGAACCCGCAGTTGCCGCCGAGCACGGTGGTCACCCCGTGCCGCAACGACGGATCGGCCGTGGGGTCCCACAGCAACTGGGCGTCGTAGTGGGTGTGCAGATCGACGAAGCCCGGGCACACCACCCGGCCGGCGACGTCGACGTTGCGCGCCGCCGGCTCGACGATCCGGCCGACGCCCACGATGCGCCCGTCGCGGACCCCGATGTCGGCGACGGCGGCCGGCGCCCCGGTGCCGTCGACCACGGTGCCGCCGCGGAGAAGGAGGTCGAGCACCTCAGCCCTCCGCCAGCAGCCGGTCGACGGCGGACGCCACCACCGTGCCCTCGAAGAACCGCGGGTTGGTACCCGTGTAGAAGCGGACCGGGTTGGTGAAGAGGAACTTCTCGAAAGCGGCCTCGTCGATCCACTGGCGGTCGACCATCTCCCATGCCTCGTCGAGCACGGCGGCCATGTCGGGGACGTCCCAGTGGGCGATATCCGACCCCATCATGGCGTGCAGTTCGGCCCCGAACGGGTTGACCCGGGTGTTGAAGGCCATGGAGGTCAGCGGGTCGTCGGCCTCGCAGCCGAAGTAGAAGGGATCGACGAAAAGGGCCTTGATGTCCTCAGCCGACTCGATCCCGCAGAGCGCCCACTCGTCCAGCATGTCCTCGGGCTCGGCCGGCCGGGTCGGGAGCGGGCTGCGCACCAACGGGGCGTCGGGCGCGTAGCGGCGCATGAGCTCGACCATCAGCCGGCGGTCCACCAGGGCCGGGTCGAGGTTGCGGCGGAGGGCGGCGATGTTCCGTTTGTCCCAGTGGCCAACGAGGTCGCAATAGAGGGTCGCGGCCCAGGCCACCCCGCCCTCCAGGAAGGCGAAGTTCATGCCCGGGAACCGGCGGGTCACCCCGCCGAGGAACAGCGACTTGGCCAGGGACTGCTGGCCCTCGGCGAGCATCGACAGGTGGTTGAACACGTAGCTGGAGATCGAGCGGTAGGGAGTCATCCCGATGAAACCGGAGTGGAAGGCGATGGACACCCCGAGCTCGGTGGCCCGGGCCCACACCGGGTCGTAGTCGTAGGCCGAGTCCAGACCGAATTGGTCGAGCCAGAAGGCGTAGCGGGAGACCTCGGGGTCGCGCCCGGCCAGGGCGGCGAACGGGCGCTGGACGTAGCCAGCGCACAGCACCGCCTTGAACCCGAGCTCCCCGACCGCGTAGTCGAGCTCGGCGACGGCCTCGTCGGGCGTGTGCATGGGGATGGCGGCCACCGGGGCCAGCCGGTCGGCGAAGGGAGCGAAGGTCTCGGCGTTGGCCCGGTTGAGGGCGCGGCACGTCCCCCGGCGGTAGGTCACGTCGGGGGTGTGGAGGAACACCAGGCCGAGGCTCGGGTAGACGATCCCGAAGTCGATCCCGAGCTCGTCGAGGCGCTCGTACAGCAGCTCGGGGAACAGGGCGGTGGCGAGATCGATGGTCCGGGCCGCCGGTGCGCTCCACCACGGCCCCCGGGGGGTGCGGGTGGCGACCCGCTCCTCGGGGGTCTGCTCATGCCAGGTGCGGTCGGTCCCGCCGTCGGGTGGGAGCAGCCGCCGCAGCGAGGGGTGGTCCAGTGACAGTCCCTCGCGCTCGAGGTACGGCGCCAGGGTGGGCAGGTGCTCGGCCATGTGCCCGTCGATGTCGATGACCGGATGGGACAGGCGGGCACGGACCTCGGAGGACGTCACCGCGGCTAATATAGGTCCATTACCCACCACCCCTGCGAGGTGCCATGCCCTTCGACATCGTGATCCGGGGCGGGACCGTGGTGGACGGTTCGGGGCTCGGGTCCTACCGGGCCGACGTCGGCATCACCGACGGGCGCATCACCGCCGTCGGGCCCGTCCACGAGCGCGGCACCACCGAGATCGACGCCGACGGCCATGCCGTCGCCCCGGGCTTCATCGACGGCCACACCCACTTGGACGCCCAGGTGTTCTGGGACGCCACTGGCTCGAGCTCATGCTGGCACGGCGTGACCTCGGCCGTGATGGGGAACTGCGGCTTCACCCTGGCCCCGGTGCGATCCGACCAGCGGGAACTGGTAGTGCGCAACCTCGAACGGGCCGAGGACATCGACCCGGCAGCGCTAGCGGCCGGCATCGACTGGAGCTTCGAGACGTTCCCCGAGTACCTCGACGCCGTCGACCGCCTGCCCAAAGGGATCAACTTTGCGGCCAACGTGGGGCATTCGGCCCTCCGCACCTGGGCCATGGGCGAGCGTGCCTTCGAGGAGCGGGCCACCGGGGACGACCTGGCGCTCATGCGCCGCCAGCTTGCGGACTCGCTGCGGGCCGGGGCCATCGGGTTCTCCACCTCGCGCATAGTCCACCACCAGACCTCGGACGACCGGCCGGTCGCCTCCAGGCTCGCCTCCTGGGACGAGGTGGTGGCCCTGGTCGACGTGATGGCCGAGCTCGGGAACGGAATCTTCGAGGGGACCGACGGCGGCATGATGGCCGCCGACCCGGAGGTGCGCCGGCGTTCCCTCGGCCGCATGCGCGACCTGGCCGCCTCCAGCCGCATCCCGGTGACCTTCGGGTTGGTAGCCACCGCCGACGCCGGCCACCTCCTCGACTTCCTGGACGAGACGGCGGCCGCCGGGGGCCGGGCCATCGCCCAGACCCACTGCCGGGGCATCTCGGTCCTGCTGTCGCTCAAGACCAGGCTGCCGTTCGATCTGCTCGACGCCTGGAGGGAGCTCCGGGCCCGGCCGCTGGCCGAGCAGCTGGCGGTGCTCAGCGATCCCGAGTCGAGGCGGCCCTACGTCGAGGCCGCCATCGGCGCCGACTACACGAGCTGGAGGGGCCTCGGCGCCCAGGCCCGGCCGCCCGACTTCGAGGGCATCCGTGTCTACCGCCACGGCCTTCCCCCCAACCCGTCGGTGGGCGACATCGCCCGCGAGCGGGGCGTGCACCCGGCCGAGGCCATGATCGACCTGTGCGTGGCCTCCAGCGGGGACCAGCTGTTCATCCAGCCGAGCCTCTACCCCCAGGACGAGGCGGTCCTGCTGCGGGCACTGCGCCACCCCCGGACGGTGATGACCTTCTCGGACTCCGGCGCGCACCTGAGCCAGATCGCCGACTCATCGATCCATACCCATCTGCTCGGCTACTGGGTCCGCGACCGCCAGGAGTTCACCCTCGAGGAGGCGGTGCGGATGCTCACCCTGGCCCCGGCCCTGGCCTGGGGGTTCACCGACCGGGGCCTGCTGCGACCGGGCATGGCCGCCGACGTCAACGTCTTCGACCCCCGCACGGTGGGCCCGGCCGTGCCCGAGCTGGTGGACGACCTGCCGGCCGGGGGTCGCCGCCTGGTGCAACGATCGGTGGGATTTCTGGCCACCGTGGTCAACGGCCGGATCACCATCCGTGACGGCGAGCCGACCGGCGAACGCCCGGGCCGGCTCCTGCGGAGTCGGGTGGCGTGACGCCGGTCAGCGCATCCAGAGGGTCTGCGAGGTGCGGCGCCGGAACACCCAGCGACCGTCGTGGCGCACGGCGTCGTCGAGGTAGCGGATCCCGAGGGTGAGGTCGCCGGAGCCGGCGTCGGGCCCGGCTTCGGAGAGCTGGTACACCACGGCATAGGTGTCGAGCGTGGCCTGGTCGTCACCGTCGGCCAGCTGGATGAGCGGGTCACCCGTCAGGTGCATGCTCCGGGGGAAGGCCCGCGGCGCCCGCATGGTGTCGAGCCACGCCGCCAGGGAGACGGTGCCCCGGGCCCCGGCGATCTCGGCCTCGGGGTGGAACAGACGCTCGAGCTCCTCGACGGCGCGCTCGTCGGCGGCCCGGGCGTACCGCTGCATCAGGGCGCGGAGCTCCTCGTAAGGGTCCTCGTGGGGGTCCTCGTGGGGCCTCACAGCACCGCCACCGGATTGACCGGGCAGCCGGTGCCCCCGGTGATACGCAGCGGGCTCATGACGAAGAGGAACTCCCAGCGGCCGGCGACCGCGCACCGTTCCATGAGGCGGGACAGCTTCACGTTGTCGATGAGGTGCAGGCCCATGGCGGTGATGCCGATCTGGTGCACCGGGAACGGCCACTGCTCGGTCCCAGCGAACGGCATCGGATCGGAAATGCCGTCGCTGCCGAGGACGGCGATCTGGCGGTCTTGCAGCCACGGGAGGCATTCGGCGTGGAGACCGGAGAACCCGTCGAAGCCCTTCTTGGCCCGGCGACGGGCCTCACGGCCCCACGCCACCAGCAGCACGTCCCCGGCACCGACCATCACCCCTTGCGACGACTCCGCCGCCTCGAGGTCGGCCACGGTCACGAGCCGGCCCTGGTCGAAGTAGTCGTAGCCGGTGGCCCGCGGCAGATCGAGGAGGACCCCGCGCCCCACCACCCCGTCGGCCATCGACAGCACGGTGTTCGAGCGGGCGCCATCGCTCCGCACGTCGCTGGCCGGCCGGCCGCCGAACATCTCGCCGCGGACGAACATGTGGGAGAGGGCGTCGACGTGGGTGGTCCACAGGCCGTGCACGTCGAGGGCCAGGTGGTCCCGCGCCGCCTCGTAGCCGGGGATGCCGTTCGAGTCACGGGCGTCACCCGACGCCAGCATGTGGTGCTGCACCGGATGGGGATGCTCGGGCATCGGCTCGGTGGCCAGGTCGTGAGCCAGGCTGATCGACTCCCCGCTCACCACCAGACGGGTGGCCGCCACCCGGCGCTCGTTGGTCAGGTGGTTGAGCGTCCCCCGCTGGTCGTCTGGTCCCCAGCGGCCCCAGTTCTTCAGGTCCTCGTACATCCGGTCGAGCACTGCGGTGCTCGGGACGTCGTCGGTGCTCCCCATGGGGTCAGTCTGTCAGCCGCCCCGGGTGCGGCGCCCTCATGGCGCCGAGCACCATCTCGATCAGGTCGTCTACGAACCGGTCCTCTGGGAGAACCCGGTGCCGGTCACGATGGTCGAGGTGCCAGGCCCGGTCGGCCGCGGCCCGGCCGACGAACACGATGCAGATCTCCTGACGGGCCCGCCACAGATCGGCCGGCACGGTCGGGCACCGTTCGCGCAGCAGCGTCCACGCCTGGCGGCCAGCGGTCTGGTCCAGGGTGCGGCGCACCTCCGGGCTGAGGGGGCGCCGGCCGGCGGCCAGCTCGGAACCGATCTGCAGGTAGGCGCGCTCGCGCCAGCCGCGGGAGGCGAGCTCGGTCACCGGTCGTACGATGGCCGCGGCCACCGATTGCACGTCGCGCACCGACCGAGCCCGGGCCCGGTCCAGCAGCTCCCGCCGTCGCTCGGCGATCTCGGACACGTGGCGGGACAGCAGGGCGCAAAGGATCCCGTCCCGGGTGCCGAAGTGGTAGTGCACCGCCGAGGCGTTGCGCTGCCCGGCTCCGCGCACGATCTCGGCGGTGGACACGTTGTCGATGCCACGGGCGGCGAAGAGGCGGGCCGCCGAGTCCAGCAACAGGTCGCGCGTGGATCGGGCGGGGTTCATCGGGCCGACAGTAGCGGGGGCCCGCGGCCCGGCTCCGGACGCGGACCGGGCGACCTGTTGCTGGACTCGGACGTCGGCGACGGGGATCCGCCAATCGATACAGACCCCCGGGGATCTGGCCAGGAGGCCGGGCGGCGTTCCTGTTCGGCAGATGCTGTATACGCTATATGCGTTTGGCGTACGTATACGGTGTATGCCTAATTCGCAACACAAGGGAGAAGGCCCCGCCGGCGTCCGGGGGTCGGGCGGCGGGACCCCGGACGGCGACCCAGTTAGGGCCAGCCGGGCAGCAGGACGAGCTGGCGGCACAGGGGTTGGGCCTCGACCCACTGCCCGTTGCGCTCGGCGGCCTCCGGCGCGGTGACCAGCCAGGCGGTGACCGCCCCCACCACGTCAACCGGTGCGCCGGCGCCGGCGTCGAAGCCGAATTGGCCCATGTCGATGGCGATCCGCTCGGTGGCGATGAACCCGGGGCTCAGGTTGTAGGCGCGGATGCCGCGATCCTGCAGCTCGACGGCCACAATCCCGGCCAGCCGGTGCAGGGCGGCCTTGGAGGCGCCGTAGCCGAGGCCCCATCCACCCTGGCCGGCGGGTGCCGGAGGGTCGGTGGCCCCCGAGCTCGAGGCGAGGTTGACGATCACCCCGTCGCCCCACTCGACCATCTGGGGCAGGACCAGCTTGGACAGGATGACCGGGGCCATCACATTGGCCTGGAGATGGCGGTCGATGAGTTCGACCGGCGTGTCGAGCAGCTGGTCCATGTGCCCGGGCCCGACGTAGCGGCCGTTGTTGACCAGCACGTCGATCCGGCCCCAGCGCTCGAGCACGGTGGTCACCGCCGCCCCGAGGGAGGTCCGATCGAGCAGGTCGAGGTAGACGGGAAGGGCGCGACGCCCCACCTCCTCGACCACGGCGGCCGTCGAATCCAGCGAGCCGGGGAGCGGTCGGGTGTCGGACCTGGCCACCGTCGAGGAGTGCTCGCGGGCCTCCCCCTCGTGGAGGGTGCGGGCGCCCAGCGCCACGTCGAAGCCGGCCCGGGCCAGGTGCACGGCGATGCTCTTCCCGATCCCCCGGCTGGCCCCGGTGACCAGGGCGACGCCCCTAGCCTCGTTGTCGTCACTCATGTCCGGCCATTCGCACGTCCGCCAGCGTAGGTGGGCCGCGCCCCGTTGGGTACCACGGGCCGCAGCACGAGCGACGATTCCACATCCTCTGCGGACAGTTGGCGTCTTCTGCTTCGGTGTCGCGCAGTTCTACGGTTCCACCGGCGGCGATCCTCCGGGCTTACCCCGTCGTCGGCATGACGACCAGGGCCGGGCGCGGCGAGTACTGGCTGGTCGACGTCAACGGCTCTGTGCTCGACTTCGGGAATGTCGCCGGCCAGGGACAGCTCGGATACGCCCCCGGCAGCTTCCTCAGCACGGTGATGGCCGGCAGCGCCAACAGCGGCCTACTGGCTGGCCAGCGCCAACGGCTACGTCTCCTCCTTCGGGGACGCCGCCCCTCTCGGATCGCCCTACGGCATGAGCCTCAACGGCCCCATCGTGGGCATCACGTCCACGGCCAGCGGCAACGGGTACTGATTGCAGGGTGCCGATGGGGGATCTTCCGCTACGGCGATGCGCCCTTCGAGGGCTCGATGCGAGAGCACCCGTCAACGCCCCGATGGTCGGCACCGCCTCGGTCAACAGCTAGGGACAGGACGGCGAGCGTGCGGCCCGCTCGAGGAGCAGGTCGCGCTCTCGTGCGTGCCGGGTCAGGGAGGCCGCCCGTTCGAACTCCGCACGCGCCTCTCCCCGCGCCCGAGACGCACCAGCAGGTCCCCGCGGACACTCGGCAGCAGGTGGTAGTCGCGCAGCGCCGGTCCGCCAGCGCGTCCGCCAGTTCCAGCCCGGCCGCCGGACCCTCGGCCATCGAGACGGCGACGGCCCGGTTGAGCTCCACCACCGGGGACGGCGACATCGCCAGGAGCCGGGTGTACAGCGTGGCGATCGCCGCCCAGTCCGTGTCGTCGTACCGGACCGCCTGGGCGTGGTACGCGGCGATGGCGGCCTGTACGGAGTACGGGCCGTCACCCGCGCGGTGCAGGGCATCGATGCCGCGGCGGATCAGCAACCGGTTCCATCTGGCGCGGTTCTGGTCCGCGAGCAGCACCGGCTCGCCGTCGGGTCCGGCGCGTGCCGGGATGCGAGAGGCCTGGAACTCCAGGAGAGCGGCCAGGCCGTGGACCTCGGGCTCCGCGGGCATGAGCCCTGCCAGGACGCGAACCAGGCGGAGCCCGGCCTTGCAGAGTGCCGGGCGCACCAGGTCGTCGCCAGCAGTGGCGGCGTAGCCCTCGTTGAACACGAGGTAGATGACCTCGAGCACCGACGAGAGGCGGGCCGCCCGATCGACCCGGTGGGGACCTCGAAGGGCCCCTCGGCCCGGGCCAGCGTCCGCTTGGCGCGGACGATGCCCTGGGCGACGGTCGGCTCGGAGGCGAGGAAGGCGCGGGCGATCTCCTCCGTCGTCAGGCCACCCACGAGCCGCAGAGTGAGCGCGATCCGGGCCTCCGGCGACAGCACGGGATGGCAGGCGGTGAAGATCAGGCGCAGCAGGTCGTCGTCGATATCGTCGGCGTCCGCGGGCTCGGGAGGCGGCAGGTCGTCCAACGCCCGGCCGACCTCGGCCAGCTTGCGGGCATAGGTCTCCTTACGGCGTACGAGGTCGATGGCGCGGTGCTTGGCGGTGGCCATGAGCCAGGCGCTCGGATTGCGCGGGACACCGGAGGCCGGCCACGCGGCCAGCGCGGCGACGAGCGAGTCCTGTGCGAGCTCTTCGGCGATGCCTTCGTCCCACACGATGCGGGCCACACCGGCGACGATCCGGCCTGACTCGATACGGAATACCGCCTCGACCGTCTCGGTCGCGCCCGATGCCATCACCGCCGCCCATCACAGCAGTCGCCCATCACAGCAATCGCCCATCGGTGGGGCAAGCGCCGTCGGTCAGCCCTCGACGATCTCGCGCACCTCGGCGGTGACCGTCCAGTCCTCGTCGTGGACCTGCAGGAACCGCTTGGTCCACTCGAGGGCCTCGGCCTTGTCCTTGGCCTGGAGGACGGCGTAGCCGCCGATGACCTCCTTGCTCTCGGTGAAGGGCCCGTCGGTGTAGCTGAGCGCGCCGTTGGACCAGGTGACCCGGGTGCCCTGGGCACTCGGGGTGAGCCCGGCCGTGTCGAGCATGACGCCGGCCTCGGTGATCTCGTCGAGGAGCGCGCCCACACGCTCCATCATCTCGGGGCTGGGTCCACCAGCGGGGGCGTTCTGCTCGTCGGCGTGGATGATGCTCAGGTAACGCTGTATGGCGACTCCTCGGTCTGAGGGCGGGGGCGGTCCGAGCCTCTCATCACTTCGTCGAACGGGAAACAACCGGGTCGACAGCCACCTGGGATCTTTCCGGAAGGACGGTGAGTCCGTGCACGGCGGGCAGTGACACCGTGACGTGGGAGAAGTCGACCGAACCACCGAGCCGCGGGGTGACGTAGGCGACCGTGGTGGCCACCAGCTGGAGCTCGAGCGAGGTGCCGGTCCGGGCGGTGTAGCCGATCGCCTCCAGCGGGATGACGATCGTGTGCGTCCTGCCGTCCAGGGTGACGGGAACGGGAGTGATCTGGTTGTTGACCACGATGCCGGTGGTGGGATCGACGAGCTGAGCGAAGACCCGCGTGGGTCGGTCCCCCGCCGCCACCGTTCCCGAGTACGTCAGCGACAACGTCGGAGCGCCGACCACGACGGCATCGCGGGTGATCGGTACGGTGATGTTCACCGCGTTGGATGCCGGTGCCGGGGTGACGGAGTAAGCGACCGCGTCGACGGCGTTGGACGCCGCGGGGTTGGGAGCGACCGTCGGCGGGCCGGAGCCGCCGGCGGCGGTGAGCGCCAGGGTGCCCGAGCCGGAGGCCACCACCGGGGGGCCGCCGGGCAGCGGGTAGCCGGACGCGCCGTATGAGGTACCGTCCTGATCGACGAAGGCGAACCCCTTGAGCACGGCGACCGAGGAGTCCCCGGCCACGTAGTGCTGCATCCATGCCAGGGACAACGGCCCCACCTCGATGGCGGTACCCGGATCGGTCAGGCAGACGCCGTGGCCACCGCAGAACCAGGCCATCGAGACCATCGTCCCCTGCTTTGCGAGCGCCTCGTAGTTGGCGATCCCCTCGTCCAGGGTGAACAGGTCGTCGACCGTTCCTTGCAGGATCAGGGTCGGGACCTTCACCTTCGGGAGGAACTGGGCCGGTCCGCGGCTGTCGAAGAAGGCGGTGGCCTTGGGGTCGATGACGCCGGTGGTGTTCATCTCCGTGTCCGCCGTCAGGATTTCCGGATCGAGTGTGGCCGACGAGGCCACGCCGGCCAGGATGTTGCTCCATCCGGCCTTCGGGGTCTGGCCCTTGTCCAGGCTGGTCCCCAACGAGTGCCAGGCGATGGTCGGTGCGATGGCGTCGATGCGACAGTCCTGCTCGGCGGCGGCGAACTGGATTCCGCCGCCGTACGATTCACCCACCATCCCCACCCGGGGCACGCCCGGTCGGTCGAGGTCGACACCGGGCTGTTGTGCCACCCAGTTGATGATGCCAGACACGTCCCGGCCCTCGTGGGCCGGACTGTCGACCTCGGCGGCCCCGGTGGACTTCCCGAACCCACGCGGGTCCCAGGTGAGCACGTTGAAACCGCCCTGCCAGAGCTGCCCGATGCTCAGGGCACCCTGGACGGCGGCCCGCGAGGTGTCGGTGTCGCCGGACTGGCCCCACCCCGGACCCATGAGCACCGTCGGACGGGCCTGGCCGCCGGCCGACGGATCGGGGAACCAGTGGATGCGGATCCTCGTGCCGTCGAACGACGTCAGCTCGTAGTCGGACGGGGTCCCGCTCACCGGCGTCGCCGTGGTCGAGCGCCAGTTGCCCGGCGGCTGGCAGGTGACCGACGACGTGGCCGAGCCCGTCGGCGAAGCTGAGCTGGTCGATGACGAGCACGCGGCGAGGCCGCTGGCAGCGAGTACGAGCGCGACCATCGCCCACCGACCGGAGCCGACGCGCGCTCTCCGGTCGGACCCGACCGTGGCCGCACTCGACGCAGTCCTCCTCGTCACCGTCGTTCTCCCCCTTCGCAATGCCTCGTCGCCGCGCCGCGCCCGCGGACGAGGACCACGCTAGGCGACGCGCTGGCGGCACTGCAGCCAGGGTTTGTGACGAGTACCGGGTCGGGGAGCGTGCGCTTCGTCCCTGGCCGTTGTCTGCAGGTGGCCCCCTCTCTATCCTGGGGCCACCTGCGCGATCAGGGGGTCAGGGAATGGACGGTGGACCGGAGACGGCTCGAGCGGCCCCACGGGAGGCGTGGCCGTCCCTGTCCGCCGAGGAGTGGGAGCCGACCCGCACGACGCTGCAGCTCTGGACCCAGATCATCGGCAAGATCCGCCTGGCGCACTCGCCACTCCTCAACCAGTGGTGGAACGTGCCCCTGTACGTGACGGCCCGTGGGTTGTCGACCTCCCTGATGTGGGTCACCGACCGGCGCGGATTCGAGGTCGACTTCGATTTCGTGGATCACGCACTCACCATCGCGGTATCCGACGGTGGCCGGCGCACCGTCGCCCTCGAGCCGCGGTCGGTGGCCGACTTCTACGCCGAGGTGATGGCCAGGCTCGGCGAGCTCGACATCCACCCGGCCATCTGGACCGTGCCGGTCGAGATGGCCGTCGACGTTCCCTTCGACGAGGACCACGTCCACGCCTCGTACGAGGCGGACCAGGTCGAACGGTTCTGGCAGCAGTTGATCAGCGCCAGCCACGTCTTCCAGGAGTTCCGGACGACGTTCGTGGGGAAGTCGAGCCCGGTGCACCTCTTCTGGGGAGCGCTTGATCTGGCCACGACGCGGTTTTCCGGTCGGGAGGCGCCACCCCACAGCGGTGGGGCACCGCACTGCGCCCCGCACGTCATGCTCGAGGCCTACTCGCAGGAGGTGAGCAGCGCCGGCTACTGGCCCGGTGGCGGGCGTGAGGGGGCCTTCTACTCCTATGCCTACCCCGAGCCTGACGGCTATGCCGAGTCACCGGTCACACCGACAGACGCCCACTACGACAGCGCCGTCGGAGAGTTCATCCTGCCGTACGAGGCCGTCCGAGCTGCAGATGACCCGCACGAGATCTTGCTCGGGTTCCTCCAGGCCAGCTATGAGGCGGCGGCCGACAGGGGCGCTTGGGACAGGGCCGTCCTCGAGCGGCAACCACCGACGTGGACCCGTAACCGGGTGGCGCTCCCCGGCCCGATGCTCCGGGACCTACCCGACTGACGAGGAGGATCAGTCCCGACGTAGATGCTCGGGGTCCCGCGCCTGGTGGAGGCCGAGTACGGCGGTCAGCCCCCCGATGAAGGCGTAGAAGGACCACGGGAAGGCGACGCCGACCATGAGGGAGACCGCCAGAGCCAGGCCCCAGAACCCGAGGACCCCCGCTGCGACACGGATGAGGGTGGCCCACATCCAGCGCCTGGAAGCACGCCGGCGCTCGACCGGCCACGCCGGTTCGAGGACATCGTCCACGATTGGTCGGAGGTGTTCCTCGGAGATGGACATGGGTACTCCCGATATCCCTTGTACCCCCCGACGACGGTCACGACAACCCCCTGCCCCTCCGCGTTCGGCGAGCCGGTGCTGGTCATCTGCCGTCCCGAGGAGCCGAAGGCGACGATCCTGGACCTCGGCTGCTCAAGTGCAGCCGGAGGGGCGCCGACAACAAGGGGCATGGACGCGCAGAAATCGGGTACGACCCGTCGGGTGGTCCGGCACCGAAGGACGATCGGTAGTCCGTCACGGTCGTGTCACATGCCACACAACATTCATTTTGGCTGTGCATGCGGGAGTCGTACTCTCGTGAGAATCCGCTGACGACCGGTGACCGGTCCGACGCACCAGACAGCCACCTGGTCGGAGGTAGGCGAATGAGCGAACCCGAGGCATTCCGGATCTGTCCCTACTGTGGGTCGACCGAGATCCCGAAGCTGATCGTGCAGTCAGCACGGTTGTCCCCCAGCGGTTCGAGCTGGCGCTGTCGTGCGTGCGACCACGCCTGGTCGGACTCGGACCACCGGCTACTCGAGGCGTCCTGACGAGCAGCGGCCCGGGCCGGCGGACATCCGGGCCGACCGGTACCAAAGGGCTGGCCGCGGGTTGGGCGGATGCCACCGACTGCGGTGGTGTGGAGCCCATCCCTCAAGCGCGTCGGCTGTACCCACGAGCCATCGCGGTGACGATCACGTCCTCGATGTGATCGCGCAGTACGTGCCGATCGGCCAGGATCAATCCGCGTGTGTCGATGGCCTCCAGCAGCTCGATCGTCACAATCCCGGGCCGGACGGCGAGGCGCCCCCGCGGTGGAAGGACCCGTGCGGTCCGCCGTCACCCCGTCGAGCTGCTCGCGGGCACGCTCTCGATCGCGTCGGTCGATCGGAATCGGGCCGAGCGCACGCATGGCCGGCGCCAGAAGCGGAATCCCGAACAGGTCCGCGGCGGCGAGGAACCGGATCTCCGGCGTTGCCATCAACATGGCGGGGATGTCCATCGGGCTCGCGTGCCTGGGGACGTACACCGCCGGCCCCATCGGGATGCTGCTCCGGCGCCGAGACACCTCGATCCGGTTACCGCACCATCGGGCGAAAGCGGCCGCCCCCCGACAGGCGATGCCTCGGCCCTTCCCCCGCCGGATGCGCTCGGACACGACGATGGACGGCAGAAGGGCGAGGAGCGAGACCACGACCAGGACCCGGTTGAGCCGGGGCCGGAGCAGATGGCTCGTGGGGGACCTCGACGACGTGCCGGGCCGGTCGACCGATCCGTCGGACCGGCCTGGTCCGGCCGCCGCCGTCGACACCATGGTCAGGAGCGGCCGCGGCGACTAACAAGTTGAGACCGTCGAGGCCCGGCAGTCGGTCGACCCGGCGGTCGATGCGCTCGGCCGTTGCCTGACCATTGGGGTCACCGAACACGTAGGTGCGGAGGAAGTCCACCTCGCTGTCGGGCACGACGCCGGTCCCCACCGGCGACCAGAACCGCCGCAACGTCCAGCGGGTGACACGCCGTGCCGCCCTGCTTCCGGCGAGACGGCCATTGGCCCGTGTTGCATAGAAGTCGATGTGCCGGCCCTCCTGCTTCATGATCCGACGGAGCAGCGTCGAGAGCGTGGGGTGCTCGCCGAGCTCGGCCAGCCGGGCATAGGCCGCCTGCGTGGTCAATTCGTTCACCGCGCCCCAGGTCATGTGGATCGCGGTCAGATGGGGGGTGATGGCTGATGCGATCTGGAATCCCAGCGGCTTCCACCGGTCGCCTTTCGGAAGCCGTTGCCGGAGGGCGGCGATGCGCCCCGCTCCCGCGGCTTCGTCATGCGCCGCCAGGACCCGGCCGATGGCCTCTCCGTGCCAGAACTCCTCGTAGTTCCACATGGTGAGGAACGACGTGATCTCCGGGTGGAGATGCGCCCGGGTGACGAGGACGTCTCGGAGATAGCACACGGTGTGGCTCTCGACGTCGTGCATGTAGCGCAGGCATCGTAGGGCTTCGGGGTCGAGGGGCTGGAGCGGATGGTCTCGAAGTCGATGTCCGTCACATCGAGCCGGGCGGACAGCCGCTGGAAGGTCGCAATGTCGAAACTCATATCCGGTATTCGATGCATCCGGACATCGGGATGACCGGGGGCAGACACCGGGCGACCTCTCGTCACCCGTGCGGGGCGGGCGACGGCAGCCGTCGGGGTGCATACTGATGGTCCGGGCAGCGAAATCAGATTCGAAAGAGCCAGCGACACACGATGAGGCAGGGCGTCGGAAGATCGATGAAGGGACGGAGACTCGTCCCGCTCGTCGCCGGGGTCGCCGTCGTGATCGCCGGCGCGACCACCCCGATCGTGGTGGCGCTGGCGGCGGGCACGCCCAACGTGACCACCGCCGGCTACAACAACCTGCGGGACAGTTGGGACCCGGACGAGCCGGCTTTGAGCCCGTCGGTGATCCAGTCGGCGAGCTTCGGAAAGGTATTCTCGACGAAGGTGGACGGGGCCATCTACGCTCAGCCGCTCGTGGAGAACGGGACGGTCATCGTCACCACGGAGAAGGCGAGGGCGTACGGAATCAACGCCACCACCGGCGCGGTGGAATGGAGCCGCTCGTTCGGTACCCCGTTCAAGGCCTCCACGATCGGATGCTCCGACCTGACCCCGTACATCGGCTCCACCTCGACGCCGGTGGTGGACCCGGCGACCGGGCTCGCCTACCTCACCACCCGGCTCGAGGTGGGCGGGAGCAAGCTGGCCGACGCCCACTGGTTCCTCCAGGCGCTCTCCTCCTCCACCGGCAGCGAGGCTCCCGGATTCCCCGTGGAGATCACCGGCTCCCCCTCCAACACACCGGGCGTTCCCTTCGACGACGCGTACTCGATGCAACGGCCGGGCCTACTGCTGCTGAACGGCACCGTGTACATGGCCTTCGCCTCCGACTGCGATTTCACGCCCTACCGGGGCATCGTCGCCGGGGTCAGTACCACGACCCATGCCATCACCACCATGTGGAGCGACGAGTCCGGCATCGGGACCGATCAGAACTCACAGGCCGGCATCTGGCAGAGCGGTGCGGGCATCGTCTCCGATGAATCCAACCAGATCGTGCTGACCACCGGAAACGGAGTGTCGCCACAAGCCGCCCCGTCCGATCATCCGCCCGCCACACTGTCGGAGTCGGTGCTCGCCCTCAGGATCGGCGGTAACGGCGGGCTCAGCCCCACCCAGTTCTTCGCGCCGAGCAATGCCGCCAATCTTGACGCTAACGACGACGACCTGGGTTCCGGTGGACCCATCGGTCTTCCCGCCCCCTATTTCGGGACGACGTCCGTCCCGAACCTCCTCGTCCAGCAGGGGAAAGACGGACGGATCTTCCTGATCAACGCAGACAATATGGGCGGGTTCGACCAGGGGACCGGCGGCACCGACGCGGTCCTTCAGATGTTGGGGCCGTTCGAGGGCGAATGGGGCCACCCGGCGGCCTACGGCGGTCAGGGGGGCTGGGTCTACTTCCTGGAAAGCGCGGGCGGCCCGCTCCGGGCCTTCAGCTACGGGCTGAACGGTCAGGACCAGCCCCAGCTGACGCCGTCGGGCGCGAGTGCCCTCTCCTTCGGCTACACGTCGGGATCGCCAGTGGTCACCAGCAACGGCACCGCCGCAGGGAGCGCCGTGGTCTGGGGCGTCGCCACCCAAGGATCAACCGGGACCGGCGGACGGCTGGTCGCTTACGGCGCCATCCCGAGCGGTGGGGTCCTCCCCCTGCTGTGGTCGGCTCCCATCGGCCGTGCCTCCAAATTCACTGTGCCGACCGCCTGGAACGGCCGGGTCTACGTCGGAAACCGTGACGGGCGCCTGTTCGCCTTCGGCGCGTCGACGAATGCACCACTGCAGGCGGCGTCGGTCGACTTCGGATCCGTGCCGGTCGGCGCCAGCCAGACGCGCCGCGTGTCCGCATCCACCCCCCACGGGCTCACCATCACCGGACCGGTGACGGCCACCGGCTACGAGGGCGCGACCGGACCGGAACCGGCGGCCACCGGCGGCGCAGGTGCGGGCTCCACCACGGGGACCGTCACCTCGACCACACTGGCGACCGCCGGTCCGACGATCCCACCTCCCACCGAGGCCACACCGCTCGCCGGCCGCGTCCTGACGGTCCGGCAACCCGCGCCCGGCACGACGTTCGGGCCCGGCGCCACGGTCCCCCTGCAGGTCACCTTCACCCCGACGCGCCCCGGACCCATCGTGGCCAACCTCTCGATCCCGACGAATGCCGGAACTGAGACCGTCGCCGTCTCCGGCTACGGCTCCGCACCGGGCCTCGTGACCTCCGCGCAGCCGCTCGCCTACGGCGCGGTGGAGACAGGAGCCGGCGGCAGGTCCCTGACCATCTCGTTCAGCAACTCGTGGGACCACCCGGAGGTCCTGACCGGCGCCACCCTGCCAGGTGCCCCCTATTCGGTACACGGGTTCCCCCCGATCGGCACGGTCCTCGCCCCGCAACAGTCAGTCACGGTCTCGGTGGCATTCAACCCGAGCGTGGCCGGCTCGTACCCTTCGGGGCTGCGCATCTCGACCGGTCACGGATCGGCCTCGCTTCCGATCACCGGCACTGCCGTCACGGGCACGGCCCGACTGGCCGTGAGCAGCACCGACATCGTGGTCGGTACGGTGCCGATCGGACACTCAGTCAACGTGACCTTCGATGTCAGCAACAGCGGCACTGTGGCGCTCGTCATCACCCGGGCCATCGCCCCGAGCGGCGAGTTCTCCGCAGCGGTGCCGATGCCGGCCGGCACCACCATCGGCCCCGGAACCGAGCTCCACCAGACGGTGACGTTCCGACCGACGGTGGCCGGTCCAGCGTCGAGCGCCTACATCTTCAACGCCGACACCGGCCAGGGTTATGTGACGGTCACCCTGAACGGAACCGGGGCCTGATCACCCAGGAGCGAAGTCCGGGTCGACCTCGAAGAATTGATGCACGAGTGCCTCGAGGCCCGAGGCGAAGAGCGTCCACTCCTGATCCTCGCCGTTCGGACCGGTCGGACGCAGGACCCGTTCGACGCGCCCGGTCAGGCGCTGACGCAACGAACAGCCTTCACTGAGCGCGGTCACGGCCATCACGAACTGGCGCATGGTCCACGGTGGCCGGACCCGCATCCCGAGCAGCTGCGCGAGCCCTGCATAGAGCTCCTCCCAGAACAAGGTGACCGCTTCGTACCCATCCAGGAGGGCTTCCTGGATCCGTCGCCGCTCGACCGAACGTTTGGTGGCTGTCGCCATGGCCAGGACGGTGATCCACAGCGACCAGCTCGTCGAGTCGGTGATGGCGTCGTTGCTCGCCGCCCCCCCGACCCGGCACACCTCGCGGAGCGCAGCAGCCCGAGATTCGACCGTTGACAGGTCGATGCGGTCGAGCACGGCCGCGACGGCCTGCACCGCCAACTCGGCTTCTGGCCGTCCCTCGTCGTGGGCGATGGCAACGAGTACATCGGCCTGGAAGTCCGCCTGGTTCTCCCACACACGCCGGATGACCGAGGCGTTGGTGATTCGCACGCCGGTCTTCTGCTCGACACGTTCGAAGACCCGCTTGAACGTGAGGTTGCTGGACTCCGTCTCGAGGCCTTCTTCGCGCAGGATCTCCTGGCCCGCCTCGAGCAGGGTGGTGCGCAGCCCTTCACGTGTCTGCTTGGTCTTGCGTTTCTCAGCCATCGGCGTCGCCAGGGCGCCGCCCGACCGGGCACCCGACCGGGCAGCAGTGTCCGCCTTCATCGTTCAATCATGTGCCCATTGGGGCCGTGCGTCGAATTCTCTCAGCGCCGAAAGGCGCTCGAGGGCACGGGCGGAGGGCCGGCGACGATCACCTCCGGCCCGAACGATCGGGTGCCCGTCGGTGTCCGTCCGGGCGACCACGGGCATTGCAACTGCGAGTCGCATCGCCCGCCTGGCGGTCCGCCTCCCAAGAGGTCGCGGTCGGCAAGGGGGTGATCTCCCGTCCAACTCCCTAGCGGGGCTCCTGGGTCGGCATCCGCTGGACGGCCGGCAACGGGTAGGCCGGCTGGTCGGTGGCGATTTCGAGGAGGTCGCCCTCGGAACAGCCCTTGGACGCCAGGTAGCCGGGATCGTCGCGGGTGGCGGGGAGCCGTGGAACGGTCAGATCCCGTCGGCCCGGCTGGAGCGTGGCCGTCAGATCGCCGACCGTCGACCGGCGCCAGGAGGAGATGTTCGGCGCGGTGACGCCGAATCGCTCCTCGAGCAGACGGAGCTGGGAGGTGTGGTCGAAGGTATCCGAGCAGACGGTGCCGCCCCGGCTGAACGGGGAGATGACCAGCAGCGGGACGCGGAAGCCCAAGCCGATGGGTCCGGCGACGCCGTCGGCGTCGGCGGGCAGCGGTTCGACCGAGAGGAACTCGCCCTCTGTCCCCGGCGGCGCGACCGGCGGGTCGACATGGTCGAAGAACCCGTCGTTCTCGTCGTACATGTGGAACAGCACCGACTTCGACCAGACGGCGGGGTTCGAGACCAACGTCCGGAGTACCTGGTCGGTGAACCATTCGCCGAGGAACGACGGCGCGGGCGGGTGCTCGTCGTAGCCGACCGGCGTGCTGATCCAGCTCACCTGGGGCAAGGTGCCCGCCTGGACGTCGGCGGCGAAGTCACCGGGAAAGCTCGGGAGAAAGGCCTTCTGGTACAGCGACGAGGAGGGATCCTCGTACTGGGAGAAGTACGGAAGCACGCTGTCGGTGGTGAGGCCGAGGGTGCGCATGGTGTCGATGCTGTAGAGCGAACCGGGAGGGTTGTAGTACTTCCAGCTCACGCCGGTGTCCTCCAGGACCTCGGGCATGGTGTCCCAGTGCACGCTGAAGAGGGCGTCCGGCGAGGAGCTGGTGACGATCACCGGCCCGCCGGCCCTACCCGCCGGGTCGAGGGTGCCCGACATCTGCATGAGGCGGTTGGGATGGGTCGGTCCCATGACCGAGCAGTGGTAGCCGTCACACAGCGTGAAGGCGTCCGCCAACGCGTAGTAGTAGGGAAGGTCTGCACGCGTGTAGTAGCCCATGGTGAGGGTTCCCTGGGCGCCCTCGTTCTGGGGCTGGGTGTGGACCCGGACGAACGAGTCCATCCTTCCGCCATTGCGGCACTGGTGCTGCGGCCCCCAGTTGTGGGTCAGGTCGAAGGTGCAGTCCGCCAGGTCGGTGTTGACGGTGTCCAGGTGGAACGGCAGCAGCCGACCGGCGGGGGGCGCCGAGGTGTTCGACGGGAAGGCCTGGGCGAACGGCCCGAGGTCATGAGCGGGGTGGTCGTCGAACCCGCGCACACCGGGATAGGTGCCGTAGTAGTGGTCGAACGACCGGTTCTCCATCATGAGGAAGATCACGTGCTCGACGGCGCCAAGGTCCGAGCCGGCCGGTGCGACCGCCGCCGACTTCGCCACCGTGGACGTCGACGCCCCCTGGGCGCACCCGGCCGCGATCAGACCCACGCCCGAGGCCGCCCCGGCCGCCAGGAACTCTCGCCGGGTGATGGAGCGGTGGCCGCGTTCCTCGTGCACACTCATGATGTCCGCCCTCTGCGGTCAGTCGTCCTCCGGGCGGGCATGGCGGTCCGGTCATGGTCCGGAGAACACGGCGCCGTCGGTCGATACGGAAACGGTCTTCGCCTCGACAGTCTGGCGCCGGCCGCCGCTGCGTGCACGATCCACCGGTCCAAGCTGCTGCCGGGTTGCGAGCCGGGTGCCCGATTCATCGTGCCGGGCCCGGAACGTCAGGCGGCGGATCCGTCAGCTCGACGGGCCCGGCAACGGGCATGATAAAGCTGGAAACTGCTGTTGCCGCAAGCAGTGCCTCTGACCTGGGTCATCCCGCCGCCTTCTCGAGTTCGGTGAACGCCACCGAGGTGGCGGCGGCGATCTGCCACGGGTCCTCGACAATTTCCGGGCAGACGACGTACCCGAAGTCGATGTTGCCGAGGTAGCTGATCGCCGTGATGTTGAGCCCGCCACCATCGAGCAACGGGCCGATCGGGTAGCTGGCCACGAGCCGTGCCCCCCCGATGTAGAGCGGGAAATCGGGCCCGGGCACACTGGACAAGATCAGGTTGAAGATCGGAGGGTGGTAGTTGGCCAGGCGCAGCCAGTTGTAGGCGCGGACCCCGGCAGCCAGGAGCCCGGGGGGCACCATGTCGGCGAGGTCGAGGATGAGATCGTCGCCGAGCGCCTTCTGCATCGCCTTCCCGCTTTGGGTCGACGCGTGGATCGCCCGGAGGCGCTCGACCGGATCGTCGAGGTGGGTGGCCAGGGCGGCGCCCATGATCGTGGTGGCGTTCCCCCACGGGCGGTCGGGGGACCCGGCGCCTCCGTCGAGGTGGACGGCGACGGGGATCTGGGCGATGAGCGGCTTGCCGGGGAGCTCGTCCCGATCGGCCAGGTACCGGCGCAGTGCGCCGCCACAGATGGTGAGCACCACATCGTTCACGGTGACGGAGAAGGTGTTCTTGATGGCCTTCACTCCGGAGAGCGGGATCGAGGAGTAGGCGAATTCCCGGTGCGGGGTGATGGAGCCGTTGAGGGAGGTACGGGGCGCCTGGAAGGGCAGCGTGATCGCTGGCCCTTCCGGAGAGTTGCGCACGCCCAGCATCCGGACGGCGGAGCGACCCAGGCGGCCGGTCGTGCGGGCGATCCGGAGCGGGGTGGTCACCAGGTGCGGCAGCGAGCGCAGGGCCATCTCCCAACCGGACGGGATCCGTTCCCCCAGCGGCGCGGGCGGACCCTCGCGCTTCAGGGCGGCATCGGGCTCGAGGTCGTAGAGTATCTCGTAGAGGTGCGAACCCCGCACGCCGTCCGCCAGGCAGTGGTGCATCTTGGTCAGAAGCGCCACCCGCCCGTCCTCGAGGCCATCGATGTACCAGACCTCCCACAGGGGGCGACCCGGCTCGAGCTTACGGGTCAGCAGGTCCCCGACCAGGGCGCCGAGCTCTCGCGGCCCGTGCGGTCCCGGGAGACCCACCGACCGGATCTGGCGATGGAGATCGAGGTGCGGGTCGTCGACCCAGCCGGGCCGGTCGAGGCCGAAGGGAACCTCGACCAGGCGCCGCGAGAACGGCCCGAGCAGGCCGGCCCTCGCCTCGAACAGCGAGCGCAGCCGGTCCACGTCGAACCCACCGCCTGCCGTCGAGGGGTCCAGTACCGCCAGTGTCCCGAGGTGGAGGTGTGAGTTCCTGGTCTCCCCGTACACGAAGCTGGCATCCGCACCACTGAGTCGCTGCATCTCAAGACCCCGATTCCGAAGGTAATCGTACGCCAGGAGTGGACGCAGCCGCCCGCAACTCACGGACGATCGGTGGACGCGACGGATCGTGGCTTTCGGCCACGGACATGGCCACGGACAGGAGGCCGGTGAGCGTCGCCGCCGAGGTGGCGATGCCGACGAACAGATCCGTGTAGCTCCCGGTCACCACGTCGACAACCTACCGTCGCGTGATGTGCCCGTGCCCTGACACGGTGCGCCCGATCTGCTCTACTCGGTGGTACCGAGCGCCGGTCGCCGAGCGCCGGTCGTTGAGCACCGTCCGGGCCGGAGCGGGCCTGCAGGCCAGGCCAGGAAGGAGCTTCGTGGGCATGAGGCGGGTCGGACGGTGGATGGCTCCCGGGCTGGCGCTGTTGGCACTGGCCGCGTCCCAGAGCGCATGTTCGACACCGGGTCCGTCCGAGAGCACCCGGCGGCCCCCGGTGGTCAGCGGCGGACCGTGCCGAGGTCCGTCCGGTGCCCCGACCCTGACGCTGAGTGACATGCTGCCGGAGCCCCTTCTTTCGGTTTCGGTCGGGACCCGCCTCGTGGTGAGGGTCCCGCCGTCGTACGAGGATGCCACCGACATCGTCCTCAGCGACCCGACGGTGCTCCACCAGCTCTGCACAGCGCTGCTGTCGGACCGCGGACGCATCGCCGTCATGCAGGCCCTGACGCCGGGCCAGACTCACCTCGGTGCGACGATCACACCACCGACCGAAGCGATGATGCCCGCCTGGGGCGGTGAGATCGTGGTCACAGCTGGTCGATCCACGACGCCCGTCGAGTCGGGCTTCGGGGGACAGGAGTACTTTTGCGCCCAGCCACCCCTGACCGGCGACACCGAGTACGACGGCACCAGCGGCCAGGCGACCATGCACCTGGCGGTGGGGGGTCTACCGCCCACCAGCTGGGTGGCACTCGACTGGGTCAACAACCCTGTCCGTGGCTACACGATCGGCTCGTTCACCACCGACGCCACCGGTCGGTCGGTCCAGACATCGCTGACCCTCGTGCGGCCGGGCGAGGTCCGTGGCTACCAGCTCGTGCTCACCGCCGCCGGGGGTGCACAGACGTTGGGGATCCTGTGGCCCTGTGGACCGCCGCCACGGACGGCCGGAGCGATCGTCGACGACCCGACGGTCACGATGGCCCCGGATGCCGGGCTGCACGACGGCCAGGTCGTGCGAGTGGCCGTCACCGGGATGGGCGCGGGCGCCAAGGTACGCCTGTCCGAATGCGCCCATGTCGAGGACGCAAACCAGCTCGGCTGCGGCCCCCAGCCCGCCGCGCAGCCGTTCATCGTCACCGACTCGCAGGGGTCGGGGTCATCGGCCTTCGCGGTCCGCTCGTCGGCGCCGACGAAGCCGCTCGACACCGCCGACCGTGAGCCGTGCACCCGGCTGTGTGTCGTCATCGCACGGGGCGAAGGGGGCGCCTGGGTGGTGGCACCCATCACATTCGCCACAGCGGCGTGATCGGCCTGCTGGCAGGGGGCTACAGGTCGTCCCACTCAGGAACCGGTCTCGATCGGCGACGCCTGCTGGGCGTACGCCGCGGCCCAGGGGTAGTCGGCCTTCCCTGACGGCGATCGGACGATCTCTCCGGCCGTGACCACCCGTCTGGGGATCTTGTGCCCGGCGAGCTCGACACGACAGAACTCCTGCAGTGCAGCGAACCCGACCGTCCGGCCGGGTCTCAACTGCACGACAGCGCAGACCTGTTGCCCGAACCGCTCGTCGGGAACCCCGACGACGACGGCGTCGATCACATCCGGGTGGCCCTTCAACACCCCCTCGACCTCGTCGGGGAACACCTTCTCCCCGCCGGTGTTGATGCAGAGCGTCCCGCGTCCCAGGACCGTGATCGACCCGTCGGCATCGACGGTCGCCAGGTCCCCCGGCAGCGACCACCGGCGACCGTTCGACTCCACGAAGGTGGTGGCGGTCTTTTCCGGATCACCGAGGTAGCCGATGGGCACATGACCGGCACGTGCCAGATTCCCGACGACCCCAGAACCAGCCTGCACGGGGTCCAGCGATTCGTCGAGGACATTGGTGAACTCGTCCACGTGGAGGCGCGGTGCGCCGTAGGGATCGTCGGAGGGTTGTTCCCCGCCGACCTGGCCCGTCTCCGAGGAACCGAACAGGTCGGCAACGATCCGGCCGGGAAGCAATTCGGCGAGGCGTCGTTTGGTCGACGCCGAGAGCACTGCCCCGCCGGATCCGACCGCCATCAGCGAAGACAGATCGTAACGCTCGGGTCGTTCGGCGAGTGCATCCAGGAGCGGCCGTGCCATGGCGTCACCGACCATAACGATGGCGTTCACCCGCTCCTCTTCGACGAGGCGCCACACTTCGGCTGCGTCGAAGGTTCCGTGTGGCAGGGTGACGACCGTGCCACCCCCGAACATGTTGGAGAACGCCAGCCAATGTCCGCTGGCGTGCATGAAGGGTGGGATGGCGAGTGCGACGATCCCCGGTCGCAGTACCCGGCTGGTGAGTTGCTCGGGGGCGGTGATCACGTTGCCGAGAGAAAGTGGGTCGCCTCCACCCATGGCGGCGAAGAAGATGTCCTCGTGGCGCCACAGCACGCCCTTCGGCATGCCCGTGGTACCGCCGGTGTATACACAGTAGAGGTCCTCGGCCGATCGAGCCGGGAATCCGCGGTCTCCGGGGGAGGCGGCGAGGGCACGCTCATAGTCGTCCCCGAGGCGGGGTTCGGGCGCGGGCATGGCCTCACCCCCGGATTCGGCCACGCACAGCACGCTCCGACGCTCGGCCATGCCGCCGAGCGCCTCTGCTGCGGCCGAGGAGAAGCGCTCGTGGACCATGAGGCCGACCAAGCCGGCATCGGCGTACAGATGGCGAAGCTCGGCCGCGACGTACCGGTAGTTGATGTTGACCGGAATCGCCCTCACCTTGAAGCAGGCAAGCATTCCTTCGAGGTACTCAGAGCCGTTGACGAGCTGTAGCCCGACTCGGTGGCCGGGTCCGACCCCCGCCCCGGCCAGGTGGTGGGCCAGTCGGTTGGCGCGATTGTCCAGTTCAGCGTAGGTGAGCCGGCGTGGGCCCGCCACCATCGCCGTGGAGTCGGCGATCACATCGACGACGCTTTCGAAGAGATCAGCAAGATTGAATTCCATCCCGCCCCCTGTCTTTGCTCCGCGCTGCCACTCCATGAACGTAGTATCGACTCTGGGAGGTCGGCGCCGGTTTCGGGGCCGATCCGCCAAGGAGGAGGTGGAGCCGGAGTGGGGCACGGGATCCCAGCGATCGGGGATGATTCTGCGGGATCGGCTGTCGGCCCCCGGCCCCCGGCCCAGATGGTGCCGTTCCCGGAGCCGGCCACCGAGAACACCCATCGGCTCCATCCTGCCTGGCTGTGGTCGCCACTCAGACCGTGCACCCGGCTGGTGACGTCTCAATACCGAAGCCTCTCCCACGCTCTCGACCGTCGCTCTCTGGCACGTGCCACGAAGGCCGTGCCCCGCACGATCGGGTTCGTGGGCCGGGCCCTCCTGTCGGGGGAGGTGGACGAATCGGTCCCCCGGCCGGCGCTCACCCTGGGCCTCGCTGCGCAGGTCGCCCTCGACGAAGTCCTGCTCGCCGTGGCCATGACGCCCAACCGTTTCCCACTGCGCGCCGACTACCACCGGGTCAGTGAGGAGCTCGCCACCGCTCGCAAGATGTTCCGTCGACGAGGATGGATCGCCCAGCCCACGAAATATCACCGCACGCCGCCGGGGCTAGACGACGGTGATGTGACGCGCAGCCGGGGATCCTCGCTTGGCACGAAATACGAGCGCATCACCTTCGACAGCCGCTTCACACCTCGTACAGGTGAGCCTGGCGGCGAACGGTGGGTCGCATTCCGGCCGAATCACACCGCCGCAGCTACCATCCTGCAACATCCGGGCGAACCCCGGCCCTGGGTCGTGGGCATCCATGGCTTCTGCATGGGGTTCCCCGTCACCGACTATCACGGTCTGCACGTCGATCTGCTGCACAAGGAGCTCGGATTCAACGTGGCCATGCCCGTGCTACCGCTACACGGGTCTCGCCGGGTCACGCGGATCAGCGGCGAGCCTTTCCTGTCGTTCGAGCTGATGAACGCGGTACACGGCATCACGCAGTCGATCTGGGATATCCGGCGCCTGATCACCTGGATCCGGGGACAGGGTGCGCCATCGGTCTCGGTCTACGGCGTGTCGCTCGGAGCGTACGTCGCTTCCGTCCTCGTCGGTATCGAGGACGGTTTGGACGCGGTTGTGGCGGGGATCCCCGTATCTGACTTTCCCGGGCTCTTCCATGAGCACAGCCCCCATCACATCCGAGCACGGTCCATCGAGCACAACATCCTCGGGGGCACGGCCGAGGAGATCTACACGGTGGTCTCGCCGTTCAGCTTCGCTCCGAAGACACCCCGCGAGCGGCGCTTCGTGTTCGCCGGCTACGGTGACCGGCTTTCAACGCCGGGGCAGGCGCGACGACTCTGGACGTACTGGGACGAACCGGAGATCTGCTGGTACTCCGGCGACCACGTCGGCTACCTCTGGTCCCGCCAGGTGCGGGGTTTCCTGCGCGATGCCCTCGGCACCGCTCCGAACGTGCCGCGCCCTCTCGGCGCCTGACTCTCGACCCGACCATGGAGCAGATGTCCGGCATCGACGCCAAGTTCCTGTACTCGGAGACCGCCACGACCCATATGCACACCATCAAGGTGGCGGTATCCGGCATATCGGAGTTGCCGGGGGCCTTCTCCTACGACGGATTCGTCGAGGTTCTCGACCAGCAACTCGGCCGTCTTCCGCTGTTTCGTCGGCGCGTGGTGACCGTCCCGCTCTCCCTCGGGCACCCGGTGTGGATCGAGGACCCCGCGTTCGACCTTCACAATCACGTATCGCGCCGACGCGTCAGCGAGCCTGGGACCGCACACGAACTGGCCGCTGTGGTAGCCGACATCGCCGCGATACCACTCCGCCGTGATCGGCCACTCTGGGAGGTGGTCGTGGCCGAGGGCCTCGAAGGCGGTCGAATGGCGTTTGTCGCCAAGGTGCACCACGCCGTGGCTGACGGATCGGCCACGGTCGCCATGCTCCAGAACCTGGTCCGGGGCATGAGCGAGTCCCTCGACGAACCGCCGACGGACGACTGGCAGCCCGAGCCGATCCCGTCCCGGGGCCAACTGCTGCGTATGGCCGCTCGGCAGCACGCGGTTCGACTGCGGGGCCTGCCCCGGTTGATGATCCGCTCCGTGCAGGGGGCCCGTGCATCGGAAGCTCAGCGCCAGATCGAGACGGTGAAGCCGCCCCTGCCACTGCAGACGCCTCGGACGTCCTTCAACGTGTCTCTGACGAAGGACCGGACTTTCGCAATGACCACATTGCCGTTGAATGACCTGAAGCTCATCCGGCGAGCGCACGGGACCACGCTCAACGACGTGTACTTGGCGGTCTGCGCTGGTGCCCTGCGTCGCTACCTGGATGAAGGCGGCGAACTGCCGGCACGGTCGCTGGTGGCGAGCGTGCCGGTGTCGATCGACCCAAACGAGGCGCGCCTTTCGGGGAACCGGGTCGACAATCTCTACGTGACGATCGGGACCGACATCGCCGACCCGGTGGGGCGGCTCCGGCACTGCAATGAAGTCATGCGCGCCGCCAAGCAAGTGCGGAGTCTCCTCGGCAACAAGTTGATGGAGCAGCGTGCCGAGGTCATTCCCCCTCAGCTCTATCGCGCCACAGTGCGTAGCTGGAGTAAGACCCGGCTTGCCAATCGGGTCCGGCCGCCGATCAACCTGGTGGTCTCCAATGTCGCTGGACCACGCGAGCGCATCCGGTTCGGTCCGATCGAACTCGAAGCCTTGTATTCGGTCGGGCCAATTCTCGAGGGGATCGGGCTGAACCTGACGGCCTGGAGCTACGTTGATCATCTGCACGTCTCGGCACTCGGGTGCTCCGCGAGCGTTCCCGATCCCTGGCGCATCGTGGAGGCGCTGCGCGGGGCCCTGGATGAACTGACGATGGCATCGGGAGCACGAACCTCCGCTCACCCGTGAGGGAACAGTATCGTCCGGGGGAACACCGGAGACAGGCTATCCGAGCACAGGAAAGCGCCGTTCGGCAGCCAACCGGTCGAGCATCGTCTGCATCGTCCCCGTCAGTTCCTCATAGCACTCGCGAACGACATCTTCGTCCGCAGCGGCCTCTGGTCCGTACCGGGACCAGTCGATCGGATCGCCCAGTTCCACCGTGATCTTCGCGGGAAGAGGCCACGTCGGGATGCCCCCCGGGACGATCCCAAAGGGTGGCCCGAACACGAGCGGCATGACCTTGATTCGGAACATCCGGTCGAGACCGAGACGTTTCGCGATGCTCTGGCCTCGGGCAAGGACAATGAGCGTCTCGTGGGCGCCGACGGAGACGGCAGGGACGACGGGAACCCGTGTTCGCAGCGCAAGTCGGACGACGCCGGTGCGATCGCCGAACTCGATGCGATTTCGCTCCCACCAGGGTCGGAACACCTCGTAGTCACCGCCGGGGTAGTCGATCAGTATTCCGCCGTCGCGAAGAACCGCCTCCGCCTCGGAAGGTCCAGCTTCGATGGCTCCGGCTCGCGCCAGGGCGTGCCCCACACCGGGAAACCCCATCATGAACGAGTGGAACAGCGCGTACACGGGCTCGTCCTCGCCTCGTTCACGCCACCACGCGGTCAACAGGACCGGAAGGTCCGGCGGCATCTGGCCGCCCGAGTGGTTGCCCACCACGAGGAACGGACCCCGCTGCGGCAGGCGATCGAATCCTCGCACCTCTGGGCGGAAGTAGGACGCAAACCGCTCGAGGATCGGCCGAACCGAACGAAGGTAGGTCGCGTCACGGGCGGAGCCCACCCGGGCGTCTGGAGTGTCGTCGTCGTTCACGTCGCCTCAACTATGCACCCTGGCGGATGTCGATGCCGACCGGAAGGCCAACTGGGAACTCCGCCTCAGCTATCCCTCCGCCCGCGGCCGCTACGGAGCCGGGCGCTCGGCGGTGAGCCCTCGACCTCGACCGCGAGGAGGTCGGTGGCCAGCAGCACCCGTCCATCGAACTGAGCCCTGGCCTGGTCGAGCCATTCCTGCTCGGTTCCGGGTGGCGGTGATGGAACGAGGTGGGTGAGGACGAGCGTGCCGACCCCGGACCGGGACGCCGTGGTGGCGGCGTCCGGCACGGACGAGTGGTAGTCGAGCACGTCGGTGAGCCGGGGCAGGCCGACCTGCTCGATCAGGTCCCGCCGCACCACTGTGTGCACCAAGATGTCGGCATCGCGGCTCAGCTCGTCGAGGCCGGCACAGGGCACGGTGTCGCCGGCGATGACCACCGATCGGTCCCCGTCGTCGATGCGGTAGCCGGTGGTCGGACGGACCGGGGCGTGATCGGTCGGGGCGGCGGTGACGCGCACCGCGCCCTCCTCGAAGACGACGCCGCGCTCGACCTCGGTCACGTCGGCGGACGGCCTCCATTGAAGATCCTCATGGTGGGCGAGGCGGTAGCCGATGTCGGGTTCGAGCATGGCCTCGGTGGCCCGCAGCAGCGCATCCGTCCCGCTCGGACCGTAGACGGGCAGCGGGTTGGGTTGGAACGACATCGCCCATCGCATGGTGTAGACGTCGTTGAGATCGGTGATGTGGTCACTGTGCAGGTGGGTCAGGAACAGCGCCCGGAATGCACCGGCACCGGACCCGGCCGCCGCCGCCCGCATGAGGACACCGCGACCGCAGTCGAAGAGCAGGTCTCCCGCCGACGTGCAGACGAGGGTCGACGGACCCGCCCGTTGGGGGTCGGGCAACGGGCTGCCGCTGCCCAGGATGGTCACTTGCATGGGGCTCCTCGAGGGGATTCGGCAGGTGCACCGGCAGCCTAGGCCCCGTGCTCGCTGCACGGCTGGCGCCGGCCGATCCCCATTAGCGTAGGGACGACCTCGCCAGAGGTGACCAGATCGCAGGATCCGACAGCGAGCGGTCGATCGACGGCGTGACAAGCCCACGCAATCCGGAGAGGAACTGACAATGAGCGAACTGCTCCTAGGTGAAGAACGAGAAGCCGTGGCCGGGGCGAGCCGCCACCTGGCCGAGAACGGGCTGGTCATCGGCACGGCAGGCAACATCTCGGCCCGGAACGGCGATCTGGTCGCCGTCACGCCGACCGGGGCCGACCTGGCCACGGTGACCGTCGAGATGGTCACGGTCATCGACCTCGAGGGGAACGTGGTCGACGGCGACCTCGCCCCCACGTCCGAGGTGCCGCTCCACACGGGCATCTACGCCGCCACCAATGCGCTGGCCATCACCCACGCCCATGCCATGGCGTCCACCGCGCTGTCCTGCACGCACGACGAGCTGCCGCCGTTGCACTACAGCTGCCTGGCTCTGGGCGGAGCCCCCCGGACGGCCGGGTATGCGACCTTCGGCTCCCAGGAGTTGGCCGACAACGTCATCAATGCCCTGAAGGGACGCAACGCGGCGATGATGCAGAACCACGGGTCGGTGGCCTACGGCAGCAAGATGAGCGAGGCCATCGAGCGGCTCGAGCTCCTCGAATGGCTGGCCGAGCTCTACTGGCGCGCCTCCTCGCTCGGGACCCCCCGGGTGCTGACCGACAAGGACTTCGAGGCCATCATCGTCTCGGCGATGGAGCGCGGGTACGGCACCGTGAAGAAGATCGACAAGGGCGCCAAAGGCTGAGCGCCTGTTCGCCCGGCGGGTCGGGACCGCTCGGGGCCGACCTGCATGACGTTCGAGCCCAGGAACCGGGGCCCGGTGGCCCTAGCCTTTCCAGCAGGAGGTGTACGCCATGAGCGACTTCGTCAAGGTGGTGACGGCCGGACCCCTGTTCTTCGTGAGCGCCTGGGTGCTGATGATCTTCGCCGGGATCGTCCACCAGGACGTGGGCATCCGCCCGTTCGGGTACGTCACGTCGATGGTGGTCACGATCGGGCTGTGGTTGGTCATGGCACCGGCCATCGGTGCCGTAGCCCGGGTGCCACGGAAGAGCCACACGTGACCGGGGGTTGCAGGCCCGGCGGCACGAGCCCCGGGTGACGCCGCCGGATGAGTCTCAGCCCGTGACCATCACCCCGGAAGGCGGCCGCGTGCTCGGGTGCCTGGTCGAGAAGCAGCTCGCCACGCCCCAGCAGTATCCGCTCACCCTCAACGCGCTGTCCCTGGCCTGCAGCCAGTCCACCAACCGCGAGCCGGTGATGGCCCTGGACGGCGATGCCGCGCTGCGGGCGCTGGCGGAGCTCAAGGAGCTCCACCTGGTGCGGTTCGTGCTGCCGTCCCACGGGAAGTCAGTGACCCGATACCGGCACGTGCTCGACGAGGCCTACGGCCTGGACACGTCGCGCCTGGCGCTGCTGGCCGTGCTGCTGCTGCGGGGACCGCAGACCCCCGGGGAGCTCCGGGCGCGCACGGCTCGCCTGGCGGAGCTCGACTCAGTGGAGTCGGTGCAGTCGGAGCTCGAGGTCCTGGCGGGGCAGCCCGAGCCCCTGGTGCACCTCCTGCCCCGCCGGCCCGGCCAGAAGGAGGACCGCTGGCAGCAGCTGCTGGCGGTCGAGCCGGTCGGGGCCGGCGCGACCGATCGTCCCGAGCCGACGATGCACGGCGGGTCGGCACCAGCGCCGCAGCGCCCCCTCCCGGTCGGTGACCCGCATCCCGGCTCGCCACCGGCGGGCTCCGGCAGCGGGGACGATCGGACCGGACTCGAGGACCGTGTCGACCTCCTCAGCGCCGAAGTCGCCGCACTCCGGGACCAGGTCGCCGGGTTCAGCACGGCACTGGTCGAACTGCGCCGCAGCCTCGGCGAGTCCGACTGAGACGGACGACGGGTCGGGCACGACGGATCCCTGTGCATAATGCCTGGGTGACCAGGCACCCTGCGGCGGCTACCAGAAGAAGTCGCCTACCGGACCGGGGAGCATCCGCGGCGACCAGGGCACGGTTGGCAGCGGTCCTGTTCGTGGCGGTGGCATGCGTGGCGACCTCGTGCGGTAGCAGCAGTCAGTCAGCACCGTCCAGTGCCACCGGTGAGGCGCTTGCGTACCTGCACGTCGTCATCCCGCCCACGACCGCAGCCGATGCCAGCCCCTACCTGGCCGACCCGGCCGGGCGGCAGGTGCTGCTGCACGGCGCCGCCGTCGTCGGCATGCAGGACGTCGCCTACCCGAACGCCGACGGCGGTCCGGCGATCTTCCCGCTCAGCGCCAGCGCCTATGACGGGAAGTGCCCGGCCGCCTCCGCGCTGATCCCGCAGCCGCCGCTCTGCGAGGTGGAGGCCGGCAGGCCGGCCGAGCAGCAGTCCGCGGCGCCGGGGAGCGGCGACGACTTCGCCCAGATGCGCGCGCTCGGGTTCAACGTGATCCGTCTGGTGCTCAACTGGAGCCAGCTCGAGCCGACGCCGGGCGTGTACAGCTCCGAGTACCTCCAGCGGGTGCAGCAGGTGGTCGGGTGGGCCGGTCAGCAAGGGATCTACGTGATCCTCGACATGCACCAGGACCAGTACTCGCGCTACATCCTCCCGGGCAAGCCGTCCACCCTCCCGTCCGGCTGCACCTCGTCGGGCGGCAGCGACGGCGCCCCGTCCTGGGCGGTCTTCACCGACGGGAAGCCGGCGTGCGCGCTCTTCGGCGAGAGCGACCTCAACCCGGCGGTGTCGGCCGCCTTCTACAACTTCTGGCACAACCAGACGGTGGCCTCTCCACGGGGGGCGGCGCCCGGCTCCGGTCTGCAGGACCACTACATCGGCGCACTGGTGGCGCTGGCCCGGACGTTCGAGCACAACCCGACCGTCCTCGGCTACGAGGTCATGAACGAGCCCCAACCCGGCTCGCTGTCGTCCCTCCCGCTCGAGAACCTCTACCAGGCCTCGTCACAGGACCTCTTCCCCTTCTACCAGCGGGTCGTCGAGGCGTTGACGGGCGTGCGGGACGGGTTGCCCACCTGCCCGGCGGCGGCGCCCAGCTCCATGACGAACGCCTGCGCCTATCCCGAACTGGCCGACGTCGCCCGCCAGCAGATCTTCGTCGAGCCCATCGCCTACCGGAACCTGCTGGACTTCTCGCCGCAGGTCAGCAGACCGTTCACCCACTACCGCAACCTGGTGTGGGCACCTCACATCTACACCCACGCCTTCACCCTCGACCAGTTCGTCGGGTATCCGGCCGAGATGAGCCCGTTCCCGCCCGACTACACCTTCGGCTACCAGACGGCGGAGTACGAAGCGCGGGCCATGCACGCCGCCGTGTTCACCACCGAGTTCGGCGACTCCTCGAGCACGGACGACTACGTGCTGGCCGGCGAGACCTCGGCCCAGGAGTCGACGCTCACTGGCGGCACGGTGTGGGCGTGGAAGGGCCTGTCGGCGACCACGGGCACGTGCTGGTGCGTGCGCTGGCAGCACAGCACGTACCAGACGACGGCCAACGGGCAGCCGGGCACGGGCGATCCACACGTCGCGCCGTCCCCCGACGACCTGCTTATCCCCTCGCGGCAGGAGCAGCTGGCCCGGGTGTGGCCTCGGGCGACCGCCGGCACTCTCCTCGCCGAGCAGTACGACCCGACCTCTCGGGCGTTCGACATGGCTGCCACCGACAGCACCGGGGTACCAGTTGGCGACCGGGGCGCCGAGACGGTCGTCTACATCCCGAGCACGGTGGGCGGGGCGGTGACGGTGACCGGGGCCGCCATCCTGGACACCGTGGTGCGCACTCCCGACGGCAGCCGGATCGCCTACGTGGCCCCCACGGGGACCTCCAACTACGGCGTCACCGTGGGTTCGCCCGGCACTGCGCTGATCGGTGCGGTGAGCTCCGAGGCGACCAACCCGCTGCCGGCGATCAGCGAGGCGCAGGCACGGCAGGTGGCCGAACAGGCAATCGCCGAGGCCCTGGCCTCGTCGAACCCGACGATCGCCGGCAACGCCGGACTGGCCGGCACCCTGGGAACGCTCCTGCTCGGGACGTCCGACCCGGCAGCCGGCTGAACCCAAGGGTGCGAGCCGCCCGAACGGGACGGGCACACGGCCATCCTGACCGGTCGTGGGTGGCGCGACAGCCGTCCGCGTGGGCCCGCCTGGCCCGCCCGTACCGGGGCATCGGCCACAGTATCTTGGGCCTTTCGCCCCCTCATGGAACCGTGCGCGAGAAAGGACATCGTGGCTTCTCTCATCGACCGACTCTTCCCAGAACCGTTGGCAGCAAAGGTGCCGGAGATCACTCTGTTGTTCTGGGTCATCAAGATCCTGACCACCGCCGGCGGCGAGGCCTCGTCGGACTATTTCTCCCACCACAACCACCTCGTCGGCGCTGCCATCGAGACCCTGATCCTGGTGGTGGCCCTCTGGTTCCAGTTCCGCACCCGCAGGTACGCTGCCCCTGCCTACTGGTTCCTGGCGCTGGCCATCGCCATCTTCGGCACCGGCGTGTCCGACACGATGCACCTCACCATGGGCATCTCCTACGCAGGAACGACCGTCATCTGGGCCGTAGTGCTCGCCGCCATCTTCTGGCTCTGGGACCGCAACGAGGGAACCCTGTCAATCCACAGCATCGTCATCCGGTCGAGGGAGATGTACTACTGGGCGGTCGTCTTCGCCACGTTCGCCCTGGGCACGGCACTGGGTGACTACACGGCGACGGCGTTGCACCTCGGGTATCTGGCGTCCGGCATCCTCTTCGGCGTGATCATCCTCATTCCGGCGGTCGCCTGGAAGTTCTTCGGTCTCAACGAGGTCGTCGCCTTCTGGTTCGCCTACGTCGTCACACGACCTCTCGGTGCCTCGTTCGCCGACTACTTCAGCAAGCCCCACGAGCTCAGTGGGGCCGCCTACGGCGACGCCCCGGTCGCCATCGCGCTGACGGTGGCGATCGTCGTCCTGGTCGCCTACGTGGCCATCGCCCGCAACGACATCCAACCCGTCGAGGCCGCCGCGCGCCACCCCGGCAACCGTCTGCCACCCGGGTGACCCCGGCACCGACGGCGGCCTCCCCGGATCGCACCCACAACGTGCGTACGCTGGGCCGCATGGGTCGTGCGGGGCCGTGAGGCGATCCCTCGTCGTGATCTATTGGAGCTGCGCCGGACTGCTCATCCCGTGGATCTTCCACCTCCTTCGCCGGCAGCCCTCTGTGGTGCTCGACTACCACTCGCGCCTCCTCTGGCTGTGCATTGCGGTGCTCATGCTGGGCGGCATGACCTCCACGGGGGCCCTGTGCTGGCAGGAGTCCCCGTATGCCGTCGTCACGGCGACGTTCACCGCGACGGTCCTGTTCATGGGGGCCTGGTTCGGCGTCCTCACGTCAGCCGGCTTCCTCCAGAAGGTGCTCATCGGATTCGCGGTGGTGGTGCAGCTCCCCATCTCGATCCTCTCCTTCGTCGTGGCGTTCCGGATCACGGAGCGGCAGGCCGTCCCGCACGAGCGGGCGAGGGCCATCTCGGTCGCCTACGTCGTCGGCGCCAACCTTCTCATCCCGACGTCGCTCCGCCGGATCGTCATGGTCGCGCCGATTCATATCGGCCTCCACCAGAAGCTGACCTGGTCCGGTCTCGACGTGTTCGAATTCGCCGCCCTGCTCTGGACCGGATGGTGCATCCGGGAGCGCTCGCCGTGGCTGGCCATGGTGGCGACCGCCACCGCCACCCTCCTGATCAGCGACGCGCTGTTCAACATCGTCACCAGTAGCGACAACGACATCCTCGGAGGCGTGGCGATGGCGGTCGTGGCCGAGCTCCCGCTGGCCGCGACCTCGTTGTGGTTGGCGGTCCGGGAGACCCGGACCTGGCACCTCGCTCCGGCCATGGCAGTCTGAGCCCACCGCCTCCGCTCGTCCCTGCGGTCGCCGCGGACCGGGCTGTGCCCCTGGAAGCGCAGCGACCGTCGCCTATCCCGCCCGACTCGACCCGCCCGGCTTTGCCGTCATCGGGAAGCGCTGCTGCCCCCGGGTCGCCACGGCGGAGCGTGCCGGTTCCGTCCGAGCTGCTCCGTCCACGACGGGCGCCGGACTCGGATGGCGCACGGCGATGGCGTCGCGTCCCGAGCGCTTGGCCTGGTAGAGCGCGAGGTCTGCATCGTCGAACATCTGCTCGACCGTCGGATTTACCCGGTCGAGGGCGCACACCCCGATGCTGAGCGTCACCTGCACCTCGGTTCGCGCCGAGACGCCCTGACGGATCCGTTCGGCGACCGCAACCGCCCCGGATGCCACTGCGTCCGGCAGGAGCAGGGCGAACTCGTCGCCCCCCACACGACTGGCCAGGTCGAACGACCTCGCATTCATCCGCAACACCGCACCGACGGTGGCGAGCACATGATCACCGACCACGTGACCATAGGTATCGTTGACGGACTTGAACTGGTCCACATCGATCATCATGAAGCTCAGTGGACAATGATTCCGCATCGAGCGTGAGATCTCCGCCTCCATCCGCTGGCGAAGGACGCGCCGGACGTTGCATCCGGTGAGCTCATCGGTCGCCGCCAGATCGGCCATCGCTGCACGGAGCTGCCGCTCGTGCCGCTCGATGTGGGCCCGGTTGATGGATGCGGCGACGGACAGCACGAAGGCCCCGGCAAGGACGGCGAAGGTCATGAAGGCGCGATCGATGGACTCGGCCAGGCGACGGTCGACCAGCGTCACGACGGTCGCCGACGCGAGAGAGGCGAGGCCACAGAACCCTGCTGCCCTCGGCGTGAACATCAAGGCGGCGTATACGAGGGGGAGGAAGAGCAGCAGGAGGATCGGGCTGTCCGAACCCGTATCCAGGACGGCGACGAGTCCGACCGCGAATGCGGAGAGCACTGTCCATGTCACCGAGTAGGTGGCCCGCCACGACTTCGAGGCCACGGTCGGCGCCAGGCACATTCCTGCCACCGCAAAGACCAACCACAAGGCAGCCACGAACCACAGGGTGGTGCGGTGGGGGCCATCAGGCGTGAGCCCTAGGTAGACCATCACGACGAGCGTCTCGCCCAAAAAGACAGAGAAGCCGATCTCCATGTGGGTCAGCCAGAACGTGCGCCTCGCCTCCCGCTCGGCATCGACCCCGAGCGGCCCATCTATCACCTGCTGTTCTTCACCGATCATGGTCGATGCCGCCTTCAGCCTTGGTGCTCACTTCGTAGTATCGGCCAGTCGGCGTTGCAGCTTTAGGCCCGAGCCGCCGGGCCGGCCGACGCGGGTCGCGGACGCTGACCGACCGGCTGCCGGTGGTCGTCCGATGGCCAGCGAGGCGCTCCGTGGGAGACTTGGAGTCATCCCGTGGGCTCAGTCAGGGAGGACGCAGCCCATGCCGGACATCCCCAGTGGCGTACCCGAGAGCCATCGGGACCTCTTGTGTGCCCCCCTGACGGCGACGCTCACGACGGTCGACAGACACGGTCGACCACAGTCGACGGCGGTGTGGTACCTCGTCGACGAGGACGGGCGCCTGAAGGGATCGATCACCCCCGACCGGCAGAAGTACAGGAACCTGAGCGGCAATCCGAACTGCGCCCTGTTCATCATCGATCTCCAGAACCCGTTCCGGACCCTGGAGATCCGTGCCGAGGCCGTGCTCGCCCCGGATCCAGCGAAGGCGACGTTCGTGAAGTTCGCCCGGGCCTACAACGTCGATGAGGCCATGCTGGTCAATCCCGAAGAAGATCGGTACACGGTCACGTACCACCCTCAGCGCATCGTTGCCAACCCCGCGTCGTAACGATCCGCGGCATCAACGAACGGCACCGCCGGCAATCTCCACCATGGGTAGGAGATCCGACAGGAATCGGAACGTGTCGTTGAGGTGCGTGCACGTGCTGGTGCCGACGAACTCGGCCCGCACTTCGGGCCGCAGGTCGGCGAGCGCACGGCCGGCGACACGGTCTGCGCTCCCGATCGCCGCCGGGCACTCCATCCATGGGAGGACCCTGGCTTCCGCCCGAACCCCATCGAGCCGGCTCAGGCCCTCCTCGAGCCAACCTTCGACGAGGTACTCGTGGACCACGGTTTCCAGTCCTTGCGCATCACGATAGGAATCGCGGAAGTGTGAATCGAACGCCCAACCGGAGGCGGTTGCCGCCGACGGCACGAGGTCGAGTCGACGGCGCCGGCGGGTGGCTCCGATGGGGAGGGGATCCATCGCATGCCACCCGATCGGATCGCCGGGCCGGTCGAGGGACGGTGCTGCAGGTCCGAGGGGGGTTGGGACAGCGTGTTGGTCGCGAAAGGTGACCATGATCGTGGCGGAGCTCGCCCATCCGGAGCACATGTCCTCCGACGCCAGGATGTGCCGACGGAATGCGTCGCTCCGGCCCTTGCCGGTGGGAATCAGTCCGGAATTTCCCCGTTGCAGGGCGTAGCCGGAGACGAGCGCGGCGCCTGGCATGTCGTCGAGCAGTGCGTACAGCAGCGAGTGCGTCTCGGCGAGGTCCGGGAGGAGTGTCGTCATCCGGGTGCGGAAGCCCGGTCCGACCGTGGTGCCCAGGAGCTCCGAGAGCCGGGGCTCGGGCGGTTCGGCCTCGATCTCGAGCAGGGTCCGGTCAGGTGCGATCCGGGAACGGAGGCCCTGGGACGCTTCCCATGCCGACCCGGACGACGGCCCTGTGGCCAGGTCTCGGGCACGTGCGTCGACCGCGACGTCACGGTCGAGCCCGTCGGGTCTGCGCGAATCGATGCTGGTGGTCCGCCGGACAGCGCCTTCCACCCGAAAGGGCGTCGAGGAGACGGGGTTGGCGGGGCCGGCTCGCTCGGGAACTACGAGCATGACGGGCATTCGCTCACGTGCCCGACCAGCAGGGGCGCCAACCTGGGGTCGTTGAGCACGCTGAGGTGGTCACCGGCGAGGATCTCTAGGCGGGCGTCGGTGATCGCTCCGGCAAGCCGCTCCGGTTTGACGGCCAACGGGTCGGCGTCACCGGCGTAGACGAGGGTCGGCGCCGTGATCCGGTCGACCGCGGTCGGCTGGGCGAGCGTGCCGGCGCGTGCCTGGGCGGCGACGGCCGCCACATCGTTCCCCATGGCCTCGGCGAACGTCCGGAGCTGCTTGGCTGTCGGGTCCGTGATGGACGCGGGGTCGTCGGTGAGCAGCGGGTCGGCGACCGCGTCGAGCATCAGCGCACGTCCCTCGGCTCCGCACCCGGCCAGGACCCCGGCACCAATGCCACCGACGGCGAGCCGGCGTACCCGGTCGTCGTTCGACGCGACGGAGAGCGAGACGATCGCCCCCATGGAATAGCCGATCAGGTCGTAGCCGTAAGGGCCCACGTGGTCGGCGAGCTGGGACACGTCGGCGGTCATCCGCTCGTATCCGTTGCGGCCAGGATCGTGCGGCCTGTCCGGACGCCCATGGCCGCGGGCGTCGATCCCGACCACGCGACGGCCCGAGGAAACGAGCGCGTCGACGATGCCTGGACCGACCCAGTTCGCCCTGGCATCGGCGAGGAACCCGTGATGGAGCACCACCGCGGGCAATTCGCCCGCCGGTGCCTCCTCGGGCCAGGTCGAGTAGGCGACCTTGAGCCCGTCGTCAGCCGTGAAGCGCAGTTCGGCCATGAGGAGTTTGTAACACGGTCGCGGAACGGCGCGTGCGGCATGGTCACCGACCTTCCATGGGATCGATCGGGCTGTGGAGGCTCAGGCCCCCGTCGCACTCGATGATCTGTCCAGTCACCCACTCCATGCCGTGCACAGCCAGGATCGCCTCTGCGATCTCCCCGGGCGTGCCGATCCGGCCGAGCGCGGTGCGGTGTGCCACCCGCTCGAGCCAGCCGGTCCCCAGCGGCACTCCGCCGAGCATGGGGGTGTCGGTCACGCCCGGGGCGACGGCGTTGACCCGGATGCCTGCTCCGGCCCATTCTGCGGCGGCGACCTTGACGAGCATCGACAGGGCTGCCTTCGACGCGCAGTAGGAACCCATGGAGCGGTCCGGGATCCTCGCGCTCACGCTGGACACGGCCACGATCGATCCGGCCGACCCGTCTTCGATCATGCTGCCGGCGATCGAGCGCATGGCCAGCATCGGGCCACGGGCGTTCACGGCGATGACCCGGTCCCACTCGCTCGGATCGAGATCGAGCAGGAGCCCGGAGTGGCCGACTCCCGCACAGACCGTGACGTGGGCGGGGACGCCGATGCGCTCGAGTGTGACCCGGCTCGCCTCCTCCACCTGCGCCGGATCGGAGATGTCGCAACGAACATCGTGGGGACCGGCGATGTCCCACACCAGCACCGGGGTGCCGGCCCCCCGGTAGCGCGCTGCGAGCTCGGCCCCGATCCCCGAACCGCCCCCGACGACCACAGCGGATGCGGCGTGGCGTCGTCCCGCTCCGGCGGGGTAAGCGATCACGCTGGTACCTCCCAGGATCTGCCCCCGTCTACCGGGTGCTCCGGTTGGAATCCGGTCCTAGGCTACGCGACGTAGGGTCATGGCCGCGGCAGATCGATCGATTCCGCGGCCGGGTGGATCGGGGCGCGTGTGGACGTTGGGAGGCCGATGCCGGTGGTTGCAGGACACGAGGATAATCGGAGATGACGCGCCACCGGATCGCGATCGTCGGTGCCGGCATCGGTGGTCTCGGGTTGGCCATCGGCCTGCGACGGGCCGGGATCGTCGACTTCGTCGTACTCGAACGGAGCGACGGCATCGGTGGCACCTGGCGTCTCAACACGTACCCCGGGGCCGCCTGCGACGTGCCGTCACACCTGTACTCCTATTCGTTTGCCCCGAATCCCTTCTGGTCGAGGGCGTACGCCGGACAGCAGGAGATCCTCGACTACCTGCAACGATGCGCGGACGAGGCGGACGTCGGCAGCCACCTGCGCACCGGTTGGGAGGTGACCGGTGCCAAGTGGGACGATGCCGACCGGTGCTGGCGCGTGGTGTCGTCGTCGGGAGCCGAGGTGCAGGCGGACATCGTCGTCTTCGCCGTCGGGCTCTTCACGTCGCCGATGGTGCCCGACCTCGAGGGGATCGGAGACTTCGAAGGACCCGTCATCCACTCCGCCCGCTGGGATCACGACGTCGACCCCGGTGGTCGACGCCTCGGGATGATCGGCTCCGGCGCCAGTGCCGTGCAGATCCTTCCCGAGGTCGCTCCGCTCGCCACCCGTACATCGCTGTTCCTCCGCACACCCCCGTACGTGGTGCCGCGCTTCGACCCGGCGTTCTCCCCCGAGGACCAGCGACGACTGGCCGAGCATCCGGAGGAGCTCGCCGAGATCCGCCACAAGCTCTACACCGCGTTCGAGGACGCCGTCACGTTCCGCATCGGCGAACCACTGATCGATACGATCAAGAGGATCGCCCTGGAGCAGTTGGCGAATCAGGTCCCCGATCCGGAGCTGCGGTCACAGCTGACGCCGACCTACGAGCTCGGGTGCAAGCGCATCCTGGTGTCGAGCGACTTCTATCCGGCGGTGGTCCGGGACGATGTCGAGCTGGTGACGGCGCCCATCGTCCGGATCCTCCCCCACGGGATCGAGACGGGCGACGGGACCGTCCACGAGCTGGATGTGATCGTGCTGGCTACGGGATTCCGGGCCACCGAGTACCTGCACGGCTTGGAGATCGTCGGCAGCGACGGCGTCTCCCTCGCCCGCCGGTGGGAGGACCGGCCCCATGCCTATCTGGGCACGACTGTCTCGGAATTCCCGAACATGTTCATCTTCTACGGTCCGAACACCAACCAGGGGGGCAACTCGATCATCCTGATCCTCGAGGCGCAGGCCCACTACGTCCTCTCGGCGCTCGAGCTCATGGACAAGGAGCATCTCGCCAGTGTCGATGTCCGACAGTCGGTCATGGAGGAGTACGACACGGGCATCCAACGTGCCATGGCGGGCACCGTGTGGGCCTCCGGTTGCAACAGCTACTTCACCGATTCTCAGGGTCGGGTCGTCACGCAGCTGCCCCACACCGCATCGTGGTTCGCCGAGCGCCTCGCCGTCTTCGATCCGGACGACTACCACTGCACGCCGGTCGACGGCCGACGCACATCAACCGTGCCGGTCGCCGGGAGTTGAGGGACCCGGCGACGACCCCAGATCCCCCCATCAGCGGTGGTCCGCGAGGACCGGCCCGCACGGGCGCGGTGTCGGGTTCTACCTGGTGACCTGCGAATTCCCGGACAGTCGAGGACGTTGGACCCTACCGGCCCCAGATGGGCTGCGGTACCATCGCTGGCGCGGAGGCCGGTAGCCGAACAAGGAGGAGCGTGACGATGGCACTGACGAGATGGGAGCCCCTGGGTCTCGAGTGGCCCGAACGGTGGCGGAAGTGGTTCGACTTCGATGCGGAGTCGGAGGGATGGATGCGGGTCGAGCAGGTGCTCGAGGACGGGACGCTGGTCGTCCGGGCCGAGCTGCCCGGCGTGGATCCCGAGAAGGACGTGAACGTGTCCGTGAGCAATGGCGTGCTGCATATCTCGGCCAAGCGCGAAGAGCGCAAGGAGAACAAGGACAAGGGGAAGGGGAACTACCGCTCGGAATTCCGGTACGGGGAGTTCTCACGGGATCTCGCCCTTCCGTCCGATGTCGACCCCGACGCCGTCAAGGCCGAGTACAAGGACGGCATCCTGGAGGTCAGGGCGCCGTGGGAAGAGACCAAGAAGTCCAAGTCGACCAAGGTTCCGATCAGTCGGTCCTGAGTTGCCGGAAGCCCCGGTACATCGGGCACCTCCGTGCTGGGGCTTCCGTCCCCGTGGGGGACGAGCCGGGCCTCCCCATGAACCCCGATCGATCAGTTGGTCGGATGATCGACGACCACCGCCGGCAGGTCCTCCACCTCCTGCTTGGTGATATTGAGGTGGATGCCGCCGTCGACCCTCGACACGGCGCCGATGGGGATGGCCACCTGCCTCCGTCCCCAGAGGTGTCCCTCCTGGAGTAGCACGTGCGTCACCTGGTGATTGCGCGGGTCGATCACGAGTCCCTGCACGCTTCCGATGCTGCCGTCCGTAGCATGGACCTGCTCACCCCGTCGCACCGCCACCTCGTGTAGAGGAACGGTGTCGTAGGTCACCGGTTGAGGGACATCGCCGATGACGTTGCCCAGACCGAAATAGGGGTGAGACAGCGCCTGTCCGGCGGTGTAGTCCGCATGCCCGCCACTGCCCGGCAGGAACTGGGTCTCCTCAGCCCAGTCGAGCTGCTCGAACTCCGCCAAGGTGCAGGTGAGCCGGGCCTCACCCGTCGAGTCGTCGACGAGGTCGAGCGGTACCAGACGGCCGAGGCCCTGCCGGTGCTTCGGTTCGATCACCAGATGGGTGACGGCTCGGGCGACAGGGTCGACCACCACCCGGATCACCTGGCCGCAGACCCCGTCGGAGCAGCGTACCTCTGCCCCGATCGTGAACTTCTCTTCCTCTGCCATCGTCACCTTCTTGATCGTGTCCCCACCGTACGGGCGAATACCCACCGCCGCCAGCATCTTGGTGGACGCTGTCTCCAAGATCAACCGGAGCTCGTGATCCGGATTCGGGGCGTGGCGCATCTGGCCTCGGGCCACTCGACGGCAGATCGAAGCGCAACCAGAGCCCTCGGGGTGTTGATGTCCTGCCGGTCTGCCGTCGCTCCAGTGATCAGAGTCGAGCTTCGCCCTCGAACCAGCGGACGGTGTCACGTACGGAGTCCTCGAGGGGTCGGGGGTGGTGCCCCAATTCGGCGGCCGCTTTCGACCCGTCGACGATGGGGTCATCGAGCAGCGTCCCGATGGAGGCCGGCGTGAACGCCTCGGAATGTACGTAGCGACCGATTCGCTCACCGACCGGTGCCATCCAATGTGCCACGTGGCCCGGTACGGCCAACACCGGGCCGAGGTGGCCGTTGAGGGCTGCCGCCAACCTGCCGAGGTGCACGGCAGTGGCCTGGTGCCCGGGAAGGAGGTAATTCTCTCCGATCCGGCCATGCTCGGCCGCGGCGACGAGGCCGAGCACCACGTCGCGGACGTCGACCCAGTCGAATCCTCCTCGCACCACGATCGGCAGATGCCCCCGCGCCGCTTGGTCAATGATGGCGTTGATCCGCGACGGGGCAAGGTCGACAGGACCGATGATGCCTGTCGGGTTGACGATGGTGGCGTTGAGGCCCGCATCGATCACCTGGCGGATTTCCGCTTCACCCGCGGCTTTGGAGCGGTCATACACGGGGCGGTCCGGACCGGACCGGGGGCTGCGCTCGTCCAGCCGAGGGTAGGACCGAAGGAGATCGAACGCATGTACCGAAGAGCAGTGCACCAACCGGGGCACGCCGACTTCGAGTGCGGCGGCGGCAACAGCGGCAGGTCCACGAACGTTGATATCCCAGGCCTCGGGATCAACACTCGCCAGGGTGATCTTGGCTGCGAGGTGGTAGACGATGTTGGCTCCCTCGAACACCGGCCGGAGCTCGCCGCGCTCGCGGACATCGGCAACGGTGTGGTCGACGCCGACGGGGTCGACACCGATCAGGGGCCTCAGGTCGACGGTTCTCACCTGCCACCCCACCTCTTGGAGGTGACGGACCAGGTTGACCCCGACAAAGCCCGATGCCCCGGTCACCACCACGACCCCCGGGCTCACGCGCGAAATGCCTGTCATCCTTCGAGTGTAGAGCCGGGCGAAATGGGGGTGGACCGGCCGAAGGACCTATTTCTTCGCAGTGATGACTTTCTGCCCTAGTCGTCCGGTTCGCGCCGCCTCACAATGACGACGAAACATGGATGGACTGCACAAAGGATGCTGACGCGTGACCATTTCAGATGGGCGGGGTGAACCGAGCACCCTCGGCTCCGGGCCGATAGGCGAACCGGAGCCCACCGAGGAGGAGGAGCCAGGCCCTCGACGTCATCGACTCCGCGCTGTGCTCCTCATCGTGGCTGCGATCGTGCTGATCGCCGTTGCGGTGGTCCTGCTGAGCTACGTGTTCCGCAGCCGCCCCGGGGAGGAATCGCTGGGTTCCGCCGCCCACCGCTTCCACGCCTCGACCACCACTTTGCCGACGCCGAAGAACTTCGCCCTTCCGCCTGCGGGCGTCTACCAGGCCTCGGGGTCGGGGATGGAGCAGATCAACAAGCCCCCCAACTCGGAGAACGACAGTTCCGTGATGCCGGTGTCGGTCTCCTACCTGGCCGGCGGCTGTTGGCGGTGGCACATCGACTACAACACCGCCGCCTGGCACGAGTACGACTTCTGTCCGAGAGGCAGCCGCCTGCTGTTGGTGGACCAAGGCAACTATCAGGCGTGGGACTTCGGGGTGACCTCCGTCACCAACCTCGCCCGGTTCACCTGCAATCCCCCCAGTCCGATCGTCGTCGAGTCCCCGACCGCCGGCCGGACCTACCCGCTCCGTTGCGTCGGCACCAATACGGCGGTCGCCGGCCAGAGCGTGTCCGCGGGACCGGTGACGATCGTCGGCGTGGGGACAGTGAAGATCGGCGGGGTGCCGGTTCCGGCCATCCACATCACCCGCCGCCAGACCATCACCGGGAGCCAGCAGGGGCAGCTCGACGAATCGTGGTGGTTCGACGACGCCACCGGCATGCCCCTGCAAGAGAGCAGGAACTACCGGCTGGCAACGAACTCACCGATCGGCCAGATCATCTACACCGAGGTCGGCTCGTGGCAGCTCGACTCGATCACGCCGAAGGTTTCCTGATCGAAAGGGACGAGAATGACCGCAGAACACGGACAGCAGGCGGAGTTCGACGAGGAGGTCGATGTCGTCGTCGTCGGCATCGGCGCGGCCGGCTCGGTTGCCGCCATCCAGGCGGCGGAGCACGGCGCCCGGGTCATCGCCCTGGACCGGTGGGGTCGCGGCGGAGCCTCGGCTCGGAGCGGTGGCGTCGTCTATGCCGGCGGCGGGACACCACAGCAGCTGGCGGCGGGCTTCCATGACGACGCCGACCTGATGGAGCAGTACCTCGCGCTGGAGGAGGGGGTCCCCGTCGATGATGCGAGGCTGGACCGCTTCTGCGATCGTAGCCTCGAAGATCTTGCGTGGCTCGAGGAGCACGGCGTCGAATTCCCCATGGGCTTCGACGGGACCAAGGCCGTCGTGCCTGTCGACGACAGCACCGGCCTCTACTTCTCGGGAAACGAGAAGCACTACGACCGGACGGTGCCTGCAGTCGCCCGCGGCCACCGCGTCGCCGGCACGGGCATGTCCGGCCATGACCTCGTGTCCGCCCTCCACCGTGCGGCTGATCGCGCCGGGGTGGACGTCCGGAGCGGGGTGTGCCTCGTGGGCCTTCTGCAAGACCGTTCTGGCCGGGTCGTGGGGGTGGAAGCGCTCGTCTTGTCGAACGACCCCCTCACCAGGGCCGTCCACGGATTGAGCTACCGGCTGCTCGATGTGATGGGTGCGCTGGCCCGGCGTGTTCCCCCTGGGCTGGTCGACGTAGTGCAACGTTTCGAGCGGAGCCGTGGCCGTGTGCTTCGGATCGGAGCCCGCTTCGGGGTCGTCCTGGCGACCGGCGGTTTCTCCTACAACCACGAGCTGGTTGCGGCCCACGCCCCTGCCTACAAAGCCGCCATGCCGCTCGGGACCCCGGGAGATGACGGGTCAGGCATCCTGCTGGCGCAAGGCATCGGCGCAGGTGTCCGGATGATGGACCGCTGCGGGGCTTCTCGTTTCATCGCACCACCGGTCGCCTTCTGCGGAGGGGTGCTCGTCGACGAACGAGGGGAGCGTGTCTGCGACGAGAGCCTCTACGCCGCCACGTTGTCCGACCGCATCGCCGAACACGACAGTCGGGCGTGGCTCATCGTCGACGCCGACACTAGGCGTCGCGTGCGCGACCAGATCCGGAGCGCCACCCGGCTCCGCACCCGGGGGCTCCGCGAACTGGTGACCGGACGGGCCAACCACGTCATCTTTCCGAGGCTGTTCGGCTCGATCAACCTGTACCTCAACCGCCGCGCCGCGCCGGGCATCGAGGCCCTCGCCGAGCGCTGCGGCATCAGCCCGACAGGACTGAGCGCGACCATCGACGCGTACAACGACGCGGCACGGCAGGGCCGGCCTGACGCCATGGGCAAGGCGGCTGAGCTGGTCCGTCCCGTGGAGGAGCCTCCCTTCGCAGCCATTCCGTGCCACCTCGACAGTCAGCTCTTCCCGGCCCCGTGCATCACCTTGGGCGGACTGGACGTCGACGGCGATCAGCGGGTACGTCAAACGGACGGATCCACCATTCCCGGCCTCTTCGGGGTCGGCCGGTGCGCGGCAGGCGTCGCGTCGCGCTCGTACGTGAGTGGGCTGTCCCTGGCGGACTGCGTCTTCTCCGGTCGTAATGCCGGCCTCGCCCTGGCCACGCCGGTCCGAGCGTCGGCCGGTACGGACTGAACCCGTCTACCGAGTGCTCGATGTTGACCCAATTCTCGGTATTTCGGCACCCCTTTGGCACACTGGATCGGCACCTCGTGCCGGGATGTGGCCGCCGACCGCGATCTACCGGTCGGTGCCCACGGGAGCACAGCGGAGCTCGCCGCCACCGGGCCGAACAGCGACCCGGTGATGCCCGGAACCGCCCGCACCCGGACGCTCGGTGTGGATGACCAGGCGGTCGCATCCAAGCAGACCATCACCCAGCCCGGCTCCTTCTGCCTGACCGGTGACGGTGTCTGCGTCGGAAGGGAACAGTGCCTCGACCGCGATGCCCAGGTCCGGACCTGGTTCGCCATCGCCCGACACGGCGGCGCAGCAAGGCCGGCGCTCAGATAAGAGGCAGCAAACTCCGCTGGTTCGGCAAGCGCTTCGGTGACAGGTTCTCGCCGGGCCTACACAACACGGTGAACACACGCCGACACGCGCCGTCCACCACCTGCCGGTGGATTTCACACCCGAGCCGTGCTGACCAACGCCTCCGCCGGTCTGCCGTACGGCAGGGCGTTGGAAACGATGTCCGCCATGCCAAAGCCGGGCTCGACCAGTCGCTGACCGAATCGGCTGACCGACACCCGGCGCAACATGAGCGAGTGGTTCAGACCTGCCGTCCGGATGTCTCCGCCCAGTTGGGCGCCGACCACCCGGTCGTCGCGCACGTAGACCGAACGAAGGGCACCGCCGCCCTGCCAGCGCAATGCCTCGTCGGGTTTGTCGATGGTGCCCATGGCCACGATCGGTACGCCCAGATGCTTGAGGCTGTTCATGGCCTCGGCCCCTTCGTAACGGACGTCGGCACCGAGCAGATTGGCCGCGGCGATCGGGGCCTGGGCCACAGCGTTGGGGAAGATGGCGTGCACGAATCGCTCGCCGGTCAGCCAGTCGGCTGCCTCGGCCACATCGCCGGCAGCAACAATCCCGTTCACCGAAGTCGACATTCGGTCGTCAACGTGGACGCCCCAGTCGGTCATGATCCCCGAGCCGTTCAGGAACTCAATGTGGGGCTTGACTACCGTGGTCGCCACCATGAGGTCCGCCGAGAGGATCTCGCCGTCGGCCAGCCGGACCCCGGTGACCGAGGGGCTCCCGACGAACGCATCGGCCTGCACCCCCCAGCCGTAGCGTGACGCCCCTTCGCTTCAGTGCGTCCTCAGCTACCGTGGAGGTGATCGGATCGAGCACCCGTGGCATGACCCAGCCGCGACGGCTGATGATCGTGACGTCCACCCCGAGATCGGAGAGGAGCAGAGAGAGCCCGATGCCGATGAACCCGTCGCCCACGATCAGCGCGCTGGTTGCCTCACCCCGACGCACCCGGCCCACAAGCCCGTCCGCCGTGCGCAGCGACTTGAAGTCCGAGACGCCGGGAAGTTCGACTCCCGGAATGCTCCACGACGCATGCCAATTCGCACTGGAGACAGCCGATGCACCGCTCAAGATTGCCGAACACTGTCTTCACGGCCTGATCCCCTCCTGTCTTTGCGGGTGCCGGCGCACGTTCCTTACCTGCAGCGTGATCGCAGGGTTTCGCTGCCACTAGGGCCGACGGTCACGTCAGGCTCGACTGGACGCCGGAACCGATGTGCGGGAACACCGTTGGATCGACGGATCGGCGGGCGCGTGCCCGACAGCTCCATTGAGATGCGCCACTCAGCCCAACGCCACCTGATCCCTGAGGTGGGACCGAGGCCTCCCACCCCTCCCAGCAGCTCGCGTCATGCGGTGGGCCGATCTCGCGCAGACCCAGGAGGTTGGGGGCCACCGTGAACTGAACGGTCCTCGATCACCAGCTCCTCGAGCTCCTTGAGCTCCTCGAGCTCCTCGACGTGACAACGATGAGCTCGTCTGTCCGGGCTGCCGCCAAGCAGGCCGATCCGGACCGATGGCTCGCCGGTCGAGGGTCGCCGATAGCAGGTCGCACGGCACCGCCATCCGTAGATCGGCGGCACCACGATCAGACAGGCCAACCCCGGAGCGGTCCACAGGAGCGAACGGGAGGCCTTCGCTCAGGTCGCCCCCGTCGAGTGTGGGGATTGAGCACGCAACCCCCGAGGTCCACGGCGCGGCACTCGGATGTGGGTATCATTTTCCTCCCATCCGGCTCGTCGCCGGATCGGAGCGGAAGCGAGAACACATGGAGAAGTTGGGATACGGGCCTCGGGCAACGCATCGCTCCTGCCAAAGAGTCTGGATGATCGCGATTGCGCTCACCGGCGGCATCGTTCTTGCCGCATGCAGCTCGAACTCATCAAGCTCGACCACCACTGCCGCGTCCAAGTCAACCAGCACGACGAGCGCCTCAAGCGCTGGAACGAGTCCCGCGCTGAGCGCCGTCGTCAAGGGGATCAGCAAGAGCTCGGGCGCCACCTTCAGTGTGACCTACAACATCTCGGAAGCCTCGACCGGGAAGAGCCAGACGGTCACGTTCGCCCAGTCTCCGCCTAAGGAGAGTGTGACGACGCCTTCGGGGAGTTTCTACATCAACGGTTCAACGATCACCGAGTGCCAAGGGACGGGGAGCACTGCGTCCTGCACCTCACTGCCATCAAGCATGACCGGCCCGGTCAACGCCCTCACCGAGCTCTTCTCACCTGGCATTCTGACCAATACCCTCAAGGGGATTGAGGCTCAGGCGGCTGCACACGCCGCCGGTGTCAATGTGACCACAGGATCGGGATCGTACGGCGGTCAGGCCTCGACGTGCATCACCTTCACGTCGGCATCAAATCCGACAGCGGTCAGGTATTGCGCGTCCAACTCCGCCGGAATACTCACCTACTTCAGCGCAGGTGGGAACGTCGGGACACTGACGGCTTACTCGCCGAACCCTCCGGCCTCGAGCTTCGCTCCGCCGGCCGGGGCCACGGTGCAGACGCTCCCCGCTGGTACCCCATGAGGACCTGTGGGTGCCAAGAACCCCATCCACCTCACGCCACCAGGCGGTATTCGTGGAAGAGACCTCCGAGCCGATCCGTGCGACTGAGTAGTGAGTTGCCGGGGTAGTCCCTTGACCTCGGAAGGGTGGTCATCGGCAGAACGTCGCACTTTGGCTCGGTCCAGGACGGCGGTTTCAGGAGCCGTGTGTTTGGCATGCCTCGTCCTGACAGGCTGCAGCCAGAGTTCCCCGAAGGGCACGCAGAGCACCACTGACGGTGTGATCACCGGCGTCGCTTACCCGTGCGTCGGCCGGGAGCTCTCCTCGCCGGCCGCTGGCTGGTACACGAAAATCTCGGTGACGGTGTATCTGACCCAAGGATCACGGGCGGTTGCTCACCAGTCCGTGAAGGGTGCGCACATCTACCGCTTCCAGGTACCTGCCGGGAACTACACAGTTGCCACCCATGCGGTCTCCAAACCCAAATGTCGTCGTCCACGCAGGCCACCTGACACTGGCCAACATCCCCAACTACTGCTTGTGAGCCCCCCAAGTCTTTTGGAAAGAACCCGATAGACCGCCCTGGGAGAGTGCCCCCGAACGCTGCCGGCTAACGGTCAGACTGAAGTCGTGCTTCTGATCGATGCGGCGAATGTGATCGGGTCCCGTCCTACCGGCTGGTGGAAGGATCGACCCGGAGCAGCCCGGGCGATCGTAGAGCGAGTTCGTACCGCGGCCAGAATGGGATCACTCGCCGAACCCGTTGTCGTGGTCCTCGAAGGGAAAGCTCGCGGCGGTGTCGAGCCGGGCGTGGCTGACCGCGTCACTGTCCTCCATGCGCCTAGCAGCGGTGACGACATGCTTCTAGCCGTCATCGCCGAGGCCACTAGTCCGGTCACACTTGTGTCTGCGGATCGGGCATTGCACCAGCGAGCCGAGGCATTTGGAGCAGACGTGGCAAGACCTGGTTGGTTCATCGATCTGCTCGACGACAGAAACGGAACCATGAGGAAAGGGGGTTGACCCTCTATCGACGTGCCCCCATACGCCGGCTCGAAGCGACGTTATCCCTCTGATTCCACTCCCACGTCAACAGCCATCCGCTCTGCTAGAAGTGCAGCCAACTCGCGATCAGGACTGACATGACTCTCATAGAGAGGGCCGCAGGGCGTCTTGCTCAGATCGAAGGACAACTCCAGCAGGGAGGGAGATTCCCCGCCGCGTGCGTGCGCCTCCGCCAGATTGGAGAACTCGTTCATTATGCCGACCACGCTTCGATTGGAGGTCTTGGCCAGCCGCCAATCACCCATCTTCTGTGTCTCCGCCTCGACGAAGCTCCGACGTGCTCCGTATTCGATCAGGAGCCGACCGAGATCGATCACGAAACGGTCCACGACGGTGGAAGCCGGAGCGAGTGGGACCAAGACAGGTAGCAAGGTCGACTCGTTGACGAAGAGGCCGACCTGAGGCCGCCAGAAGAGAGCCGTCGCGTACCAGTTTCCTAATGCCGTGGTCAATGATTCGTCCGTGTGCGGTGGAGCCGACCTCAGGCGGTCGAGCAACCTCTTGGTGGCGTGGACGACCAACACTTGAACTAGTGGCCGGCTGTCTCGTCGACCGACCGGACGCGGAGTCGGCCGCAGAACTCTGGCAATGCAATCGCCCTTTGACCGGCCACCGCACGGATCCAAACCACAGCGGCGTATCCCGCGTACATCCAGAAATCATCGGTGGCCCAGTATCCGACCTCCTCGAGCAGGTCGACCTCGACTCCGGCCTGGGTGGCTGACGCAGCCAGGAGGGCGTATCGCATCTTCTGGTTGTCCCTCCCGCGGAACTGACACTCGGGAAGGTATTCCTCGACAAGCCGCTCCCCTGCAATCGGACTCTTCCGGCCCACCCCGCCTTCGTCGAGCGCGTCGGCGGCCAGACGTATGAAGATCTCTCCGGGGAAGGTGTTGTTCTTCGGATGCAGGGCGCGGATTTCGTTCAGTGCATCGAAGATGTCTACCCCGGTCTCTACGGCCGCGAGGAGGCGGCCGACTGCTTCAGGGGCCTCGTCCTGGGTGGGGAGCCGCTTCGGGTTCACCACCACCATGTATTCCCGCGATCAAGTCGTGTCTCACGGTGGAACCCAGGGGCGGTCGACCGTAGGCCAGGGACCGAGACTGGCCAAGGAAAGGGAGGAAGCGTGTCAGAACGGATCATCATGTTGCGCTCCAACCAGCCGATGCGGTTCCTTGTTGATGCCTGCGCGGCTCTGGCGGACGAGGTGAACGGACCGCACGCGTGGACAGCGTCTGACGAAGAGCTTCTGGCCGTGTATGCGGAGACCGCATCGGCGTTGGCCCGCCTCCGTAGGGCGCAACTGGACCGGCGTCCGCGATGCGGGGTCCAAATCGCAGTCCTCGATCATCTGATGGTGCGGGTCCGTCAGACCAGGGCCGGCGAGATCGAATTCCGCCTCGCAGATGTCGTGGACCGCTTACACGCCGCAGCAACCAGCGAACTCGTTTCATTCTGAATTCCCGGCGCCAAAATAGGCGCCCTCGGGAATCTCGGAGCCACTAGCGTCTCCTAATCTTCGTCGTGGGTGGGAGATGCAGGTGCCTCCTAACATTCACACTTCTCTTGAGGGTCCACCGCTTCGCAGCTGGTCCTCAATAGCTTCGGG
>JBKQRT010000023.1:0-4543 GCA_052143895.1 Acidimicrobiales bacterium
AGTCGGCGGCCGGCGCCATCGAGGCCTACCGAGACCGATGGGGTGTCGACGGCTCGGACGCGCTCGGCCCCGAGCCTCTCGACCCCGAACAGCGCGCTCACTGGCATAGCGCAGTCGGGGTCATCGAGTCGGCTGGCTTCGCGGCGCCAGGAAGCTTCGAGGGCAAGGTCGACCAGCTATGGCTCTCTTCACTCTGGGATCGGATGGACGCCCTCAATGCCGCGTGGGCCGACGCCACTCGTGACGTGTCGCCCTTGCGCGAACCGCCGCCATTCTCCTGGGCTCGTGACAGTGATTCTGGACGCGACCTCGGCGACGGCTTCGGGCTGTGACAGGCCGGTCGCCTGATGACGAGGCAGGCCAGAGGTACGAACCGGCCACGCTGAGACACACGACCGCCGCCCTTACGTCCGACGGTTGAGGAGTGATCACCGATCAGCGGGGCGAATGACATGGCGGAGGCGGATGGAATAGTCTCATCGCCTTCTGACCTCGAATGACCGTCATTCAGGTGTGTAGATCCGCTGCTTCCCACCGCTTCGGTCCGATCCGGACGATCGGGCGGTAGCCGAGGTGCTTTTCCGCCCACCCCGAAACTCCAATCCAGGGCGTCCTCTGTACTGGCACGCACCACCGGCTTGCGAGAACTCGAACATGAACGAATCCGTGGCCGTCGTTCCAGACGCTGACTCAGCTCGTACGTCCATTCAGTGCTGTCGCCCACCGCAGCCGAAGACGGTCACCAAATGGACGCTGTGAGCGTCCAAGAGGCGCTCACTCGGCACTCGCCCGTCCCGCCCAAGCACAGATGGGGAACTGGGCGACAGAATGCGGCACCGGGATCGGAGTAGGTCACCGGCCCGAGGTCAGGGGCAACTTGCCGGACCATCAACTGTGCAACCGCTCAGTATCCGAGGACAGCCCGGAGAATGGCCGCCGTCGGGGGTCCAGAGATCGCGGCGCCGGTCGAACTCGGCACCTGGTTGGGCACCGAGACCGCCACGGCCACGGTCGGGTCGTTCGCTGGGGCAAAGGCGATCATCCAGTCATTGGTGAGCTTCTGGCCGAAGGCCCCGGAAGTCTCTGCAGTGCCCGTTTTGGCCGCCACGTCCTCGTCGGCAGGAAATACGCCATACGCCGTCGCTCCGGGCTGCGTAACCACCGCCTGCATCAGCTGGGTCACTGCTGCGGCCGTCAACGGGTTCGTGGCCTGCAACCAAGGTGTCGGCCTGTAGGACTCGATGAGGTTGCCCGACGAGTCACGGATCTCGCTCATGACGTGCGGCGTCATGATGATTCCCCGGTCGGCGATGCCTTCGGCCACCATCGCCATCTGCAGCGTGGTGGCGATGTCGGTACTGACCGACGTGCCCTGGCCGAACGCCGAGTACGCCTGGAGCGGGGCATTGTTGACGAGTTCGGCGGCCGTCGGGAAGTTGGAGACACCCACATCGGACAGGTCGAGCGGGACCTGCTTGTTGAACCCGAACGCCTCGGCCTCGGTGTTCAGACTGGTCTTGAGGGCCATCCCCATCTGGGCGAAGGCCGTGTTGCACGACCGGGGCAGGGTCGTCTGAATGGTGCCGGAGCAGACCTCGTGGTGGTAGTTGCACAGGTGTAGCGGGGTCTGGGGCACGGCGATGCAGCCGACCTCAGGCGTGGTCGGGGGCACCGGTGGCGGGTAGTCCACCTTGGCCAGTGCCGGCTGATGATCGTAGACGGCGGCCGAGGTGACCACCTTGAACGTCGACCCGGGGAGGAATCCGTGCTGGAACGCCTGGGACACCAGTGGACTGGTGGAACCGTTCTGCGGGTCCAGCGAGTTGTAGTACGCCGTCACCACCTTGGCGTCCTGTGACGTGAGCGGAATGGGGTTGTAGGTGGGCTGCCCGTACATCGCTTCGACGGCACCGGTCTTCACGTTGAGGACGACGGCGCCGGCCTGGGGGGCGCTGCCGTTGTTGTTGATCCCCTCGACGATCCCGGCCACTTTCAGCTGGAGGCCCGAGTTGATGGTCAGGATCACGTTGCCGGTGGTCGTCCGGGTGGTCAGGAGGTCGCCGAGCGTTTTGGCCGGGCGGGTGTGGGACTGCAGGTAGGCGTTGTACTCGGCCTCGACCCCGGTCCGGGTCCCGAAGATGGTGTCGTACCCCACGATCTGCGAGAACAGTGTGGCTGTTAGCGGGTTGTAGACCCGCCGGTAGTGGTAGTACCCACTGTTCGGGACCGAACTTGCCAGCACGACGCCGTCGGCCGACAGGATGTCGCCCCTGGGGTTGTCACGAGCGACGGCCAGGACCCGGGGGTTGTTTGGAGAGTTGGCCAGGCTGGACGCTTTCAGGATCTGGATGTTGTTGAGCTGGAGGAAGAGCGCCACGAAGCAGATCAGCATGAAGATCCCGAGGCGGCGAATGCGTCGTTCCAATGCGAATGTCCTTTGCTCTCCATGGGTGCCTCGTGGATTGACCCACCTGGCAAACCGCTGAACTCAGGCCGGCCCCGATGCTGATCCGATTGCCCGCTACCGGGATGGGTCCGTGAGCGAGTTGGTCAGGATGAGTGACCCTTCGTTCTCGATGCCGAGGATGCCGTCGGCCGGAATGGCAGTGGCGACGCAGACGTCGTTGTGGTTGCACGAGATCTGCGGGACGGCCTTCACGGAGGGTGGTAGAACGTCGTTCGACCAGTCCGCTCCCGCGTCGGTCGTGCTGGCGATACTCGACCCCGAAACCCAGCAGTCGGTGGCCGATGAGCAGCTGATCCCTTCCCACCCCCCATACGGCAGTGCGACGGCGGACCAGGTGGCTCCGCTGTCGGAGGTATGGAGCACCGATGCATTTGCGGCCAGGAGCCAGCAATTGCCGGCGGATGGACAAGAGACGGGAGCGGAGAGGAACTGTGCTCCGGGGATTGCGTGCTCCTGCCAACTCGTGCCCCCATTGCTCGTGCTCCATGCGTCGAACGACGACTGAGGGAATCCACCGAGCATCGCCACAGCGACACAGGAGGTGGTGGAGGGGCAATCCATCGAGACCGACGTACCGGCCTGCATGGTGATCTGCTCGCTGGACTCGGACGGCTGCTCGGGAAGCTGGGTCGACGTCCAGTGTGCTCCGGCATCGGTGGTCGCCAAGTAGAAAAGCCGGTCGACGGTGGTCGACCCGTCTGAGCTGTCGATCTGCGCCTGACCGAGAACCTGGCAGAACTTCGGTGCGTTGCAGATCACCGCATCGATCGAGCCCGGCCAGTAGGTCGTCTCCGCGGGGAACTGTGCATCGGCCGGAATTTGCTCGGTCTCGAGATGGAGCGGCACCGCCTGTGGCGTCCACGACCGGCCACCGTCATCGGTTACGAGGAGTTCCGGCGCGCGCATCGGCTTCTTGGCGAGAGGATCTCCAAGAGTGGCGTCAAGGCGCCCCGCGCCGACGGCACACCACGTGCTGCTCACACAGGAGACCGTTGTCGTGATCGCCGTATCGGCGGGGAGGGTCACGGGTGACCACGTGTGTCCGCCGTCCTTCGATACATACAGGGCGCCCCCTCCGCTGTAGTCCAACCCATAGCCGGTCGATAGGAAGCACAGCTCGTTGGTCGTGCAGGTGGCTCCGGCAATGAGACTCGGATTGCCGCTGGCCATCTGGAATTGCGGTCCGGTCAGCGTTGCCGTCAATTGCCACGCACCGGCGGCCTTCTTCGGTGTGGCGGAGACCTTCGGCTTCGTCGTGCTCGCCGGTGCGCCGATCACGAGGACAGAGGCGACTGCAAGGACGGCTGCCGCGGCAAGCGCCGGAAGCGCCCAACGGGTGGCACTCCGCTTCATCCTGAAGTCCGACGATCCGGGGACTGCTCCCGTCGGGCCCGTTGCAGCCAGATCCTCGCTACGGCCCGTCGCCAGGATGGCAGCGAGCACCTCGTCGCTGGCGTGATCCACCCCACCATCGGTATCGCCGTCGCGGTAGTGCCGTTCGGGGTCGGCGGCTCGCAACTGCTCGAATGCTGTCTGCCCCTTGGTGGTCATGCTGTTTCCTCCGCAACCCCGAAACGAGTGGGCTTGTCCGAAATTGGCACTGTCGTAGCGCTCGGCCGCTCAGCGACCCGAGGTTCAACCTGGGGTGTCGTCAACCGCTTGGCGAGCCGAGAACGTGCCCGATGGAGTCGAACCTTGAACGCCGCTATGGAACAACCCAGTACCGCCGCGCCCTCCGCAGAGTTCAGGCCGTCCCAAGCGGCCAGGCGGAGCACCTCCTTGTCCTTCGAGCTAAGCGAGGCGAACGCACGCGTGATGAGCCCGTCACCGGCGTAGTTCTCATGAGGGTGGAACGGACCCATGAATCGGTCGAGGTTGGTGCTCTCGCCGTAGGGGACAGTCCTGGCCTCCCGACGCCGGTGGTTAGCGATCGTGAAGCTGGCCACCTGATAAAGCCACGGAAGGGCGGTTTCAGGTACCGATTCGAACCGGCGCCACGCAACGAGAAAGGTCTCGGCAGCTATCTCCTGACAGGCGTCTGGACCCACCCTCCGCCGAGCGAAGGCAACGATCTGT
>JBKQRT010000024.1:0-28240 GCA_052143895.1 Acidimicrobiales bacterium
CGCCGTCCGACGCAGCTGCTCGACCAGGAGGAGCAGGCGGAACCGTCTCACCGCCCACCCCTGGCGGCCACCCCGGCAGTGGCGTCTCGGTAGAGTGCCGCCAGTCCCCCGGCACACCGGTCCCACCCGAACTGCCGGCTCCGCTGCTCGCCCCTGTCCACGAGCTCGTCGATGCGGCTGCCGCCCTCGAGCACGCCGCTGAGGGCGCCGGCCAGTCCGTCCCGGTCTCCGGGTGCCACCAGGAGGGCTCCGTCGCCGACCACCTCGGGCACCGCCCCGGCCGCCGTCGCCACCACCGGGATCCGCGCGGCCATCGCCTGCAGCGGCGGGAACCCGAATCCCTCGTACCGGGACGGGTAGGCGAGCACCGAGGCGTGGCGCAGGGTGGCAACCAGGTCGACGTCGTCGAGGTACCCGGGTCGCAGGATGCGCGAACGCACCGGCGAGGACTCCACCGCGTCCAGGAACCGCCCGACGCCCCATCCGTCGGCCCCCACCACCACCAGCGCAACGTCGGGATGGAGGGCGGCCACCTGACCGAAAGCCGAGACCAGCAGCGGGTAGTCCTTGCGGGGTTCGACGGTCCCCACGGCGAGGACATACCGCCCGCACCCGTCGGGCAGCCGGACCGGGAGCACGTCCGGGGCCGACGTCCCGGCCGGAGCAGGCCGCCCGCCGGGCACCAGGGGGATGCCGTGGTGGACCGCCCGCACGCGGGAGGGCTCCACGGCGAACTCGGCCACCACCTCGTCCGCCACGAACTGTGACGGCGTGTGGATCCACGCCCCCTCGGCGGCGGCGCGGCGGATGAAGGCGGGAAACTCTAGCGTCGGCGGATCGCACAGCTCCGGGAAGCGGACGACGGTGAGATCGTGGACGGTCACGACCCGGGCCGCCCTCCGGGTCGGGGGCACCATGAAGTTCGACCCGTGGACGACGTCCCGGCGTCCGATGAACCATTCGACGGGCGGGAACGACACGTGCCGCCAGGCAGCGTGCAGCGGCCGCGCCGGCATGGCCCGCTGCACGGTGGCCACCCCGGTCGGCACCAGCGCGGTGATGCCCCGGCGGCGGCGCCAGCTGACAGCGTAGGCCGACACGTCGACGTCCGGCAGCCCGACCAGGCCGGAGAGCGCACCGGCGCAGAACGCGCCGACCCCGGTCGGCCGTCCGAGCAGGGGCGTGGCGTCGAAACCGACGGACAGCTTGCCCTGGTCGGAGGGGACGGATCGCTCCGGCGGCACGGACGGAGCCTTGCACACGCCGGGCGCAGGCCGGGACCACCGTGGCTCCCGGGTAGCCTTCGCCGATGGCCACCAGCATCCGTCGCGTCGCGGCCGACCTCGGATGATCGCCGCGTTGGCCGGCGGGGTGGGTGCCGCCCGGCTGCTGCGCGGGATGGTGGAGGTGCATCCGCCCTCCGAGCTCACCGCCATCGTCAACACCGGGGACGACACCGTGCTGCACGGGCTGCACATCTCGCCGGATCTCGACACGGTCACCTACACCCTGGCCGATGCCGTCAATCCCGAGACGGGGTGGGGGCTGGCCGGGGAGTCCTGGCGGGTCATGGAGTCCCTCCGGCGGCTGGGGGGCGTCACCTGGTTCAACCTCGGGGACCAGGACCTCGCCACCCACTGCTACCGGACCCAGCGCCTGGCCGAGGGTGCCACCCTGAGCGAGGTCACCGCCGAGCTCGCCCGCTCCTTCGGCGTGGGCCTGCGCATGGTCCCCGTCACCGACGACCCGCTCCGGACCCGGGTGCAGCTGGCCGGCGGGCCCGAAGTCGGGTTCCAGGAGTACTTCGTGCGGCTCCGCCACGGCGTCCCGGTAGCCGGCATCCGGTTCGAAGGCGCCGAGCACGCCACCCCCGCGCCCGGGGTGCTGGAGGCGCTCGACGAGTCGGACGCCGTCGTGGTGTGCCCGTCGAACCCGGTGGTGTCCATCGGCCCCCTCCTTGCCGTCCCCGGTGTCCGCAAGCACTTGCAGCGCCGGCGCGACAAGGTCGTCGGGATCTCGCCCATCATCGCCGGTGCCGCCCTCAAGGGACCCGCCGACCGGCTGCTCGTGGAGATGGGGTTCGAGTCCTCGGTGGTCGGCGTGGCCCGGTGGTACGCCGAGTGGATGGGCACGCTGGTCATCGACGGGGCGGACGCCGCGCTGGCCCCGGCCGTCGAGGCCGAGGGCGTCCGCTGCGTGGTGGCGCCTACCGTCATGTCGAGTGTCGAGCGGTCGGCGGCGCTTTCGCGGGTGGTGCTCGATGCCGTCGCCTGAACCACCGGCCGCGGCCGGCAACCTCACCGTGTACCCGGTCACCGGCCTGGACGAGGTGCGACCCGGTGACGATCTGGCTGCCATGCTGTCCGACGCGTTGGACACCGCGCGCGCCGGTGGCGGCCCCGTGCCCGGGGGCATCCGTGACAGCGACGTCCTGGTGGTGACCCAGAAGGTGGTATCGAAGGCCGAGGGCCGGATCGTCGAGATCGACGCGGCGGACCCGGCCGCCAAGCAGGCGCTGGTCGAGTCGGAGTCGGTGCGGATCGTGCGCCGCCGCGGCGACCTGCTCATCACCGAGACGAGCCACGGCTTCGTCTGCGCCAACGCCGGTGTGGACCTCTCCAACGTGGCCGACGGCACGGCCGCGCTGTTGCCGGTCGATCCGGACCGGTCCGCCCGGCGCATCCGCGAGTCGCTGGAGCACCGGTACGGCGTGGCCGTCGGGGTGATCGTCTCGGACACGTTCGGGCGCACCTGGCGCCGGGGCGTGACCGACGTGGCCATCGGCATCGCCGGCGTGGCCGGCGTCGTCGACCTGCGGGGGACCGTCGACGCCTCGGGTCGCATCCTCGAGGCCACCGAGGTCTGCGTGGCCGATGAGCTGGCCGGGGCCGCCGAACTGGTCATGGGGAAGGCCCGGGGCATCCCCGCCGCGTTGCTGCGGGGGGTGGACCCGGCCTGGTTCCGGCACTCCTCGGTCGCCACCGAGATCGTGCGGCCGCCGGCCGAGGACCTCTTCCGCTGACGGGGCGCCGCCCGTGCGCTCCCGACCCGGTCAGCCCACGCCGTGGAGGTCGACCACGAAGACCAGGGTCTCGTTGGGTGCGATGACCCCGCCCGCACCCCGCTCGCCGTAGCCGAGGTCTGGCGGGATGGTCAGCCGGCGTCGGCCGCCCACCCGCATGCCGGCCACGCCCTGGTCCCATCCGGGGATGACGTGCCCCCTCCCGAGCGGGAAGGAGAACAGTTCGTGCCGGTCCCATGACGAGTCGAACTCGTCGCCGGTGGACCAGGACACCCCGACGTAGTGGACGTCGACCGACTGTCCGGGCACCACCTCGGGTCCCTCGCCCACCTCGACGTCCTCGATGACGAGCTCGCCCGGGGGCGGCCCGTCGGGGATGGTGACGTCGGGTTTGCGGTCGGAGGCCATGGCGACGACTGTAGATCGTCCGGGGCACACCGTCCCCGGCCGTCCCGGGAGGGCGGTCTCAGCGTCCCCGGCCGTCCCGGGAGGGCGGTCTCAGCGTCCCCGGCCCGAGCCGCCCGTGCCCGCCGCCTTGTGCCCGGTGCCGGCCGGACCACCGCGCCGTTGCCCGTGGGCGCCGCCCTGGCCGGAGCCACCGGTGTGCCGAGTGCCACCCGAGGACGAGGCTCTGGCCGGGTGGCCGCCGGCGCCGCCTTTGCCCCGTGTACCGGGCTTGCCCGCCTTCCCCGGCTTGCCCGGCTTCGGGGGCCGCGAGGGGGTCCCGCCACCGCTGCGTGCCTCCCAACCGCCGACCGGCTTCCGCTTGCCGCGGTGGCCGCTCCCGGCACGTACCGGCCGGCCCGCCGGGGCGGCGCCGGCACCCGCTCCCGGGGAGGCACTCGGGCGCCGGGCCGGCGGTGCGCCGATGACTGCTGTCACCTCGGAGACGGACGGCACCGTGGTCCCGACCGGCACGCCGAGGTCCCGCTGGAGGCGCTTGACCGCCGCGGCCTTGTCCGGCGTGACCAGGCTGACGACGACGCCGGTGGCCCCGGCCCGGGCGGTGCGCCCCGAGCGGTGCACGTAGTCCTTGGCATCGGCCGGAGGGTCGAAGTGGACGACGGCGTTGACCCCGTCCACGTGGATGCCCCTCGCGGCCACGTCGGTGGCCACCAGGGTGTCGACGGCTCCCCGTACGAACAGATCCAGGGCCTTCTCCCGCTGCTTCTGGCTGCGGTCGCCGTGGATGCCAGCGGCTCGCACCCCGCGCTGCTCGAGCTGGCGGGCGATCCGGTCGGTCCCGTGCTTGGTCCGGCTGAACACGATGGTCGGGCCGGCGGCGGCGGCGATGTCGGCGGTGATCCCTATCCGGTCGCCGGAGGAGGCCTTCCAGAACAGATGGACGGCGGCGCTGGAGTCGTCCTCGTCCACCTCGAGCTCGTGGCGCGCCGGGTCGTGCTGATACCGGCGGACGAGCACGTCGATGTCACCGTCGAGCGTGGCCGAGAAGAGCAGCGTCTGGCGGTTCGACGGCGTCTGGTCGAGCAGCCGCTTGACGTCGGGGAGGAAGCCCATGTCCGCCATGCGGTCGGCCTCGTCAAGGACCACGATCTCGACCGCGTCCAGCCGGATGCTGCCTCGTTCGATGAGGTCGCCGAGTCGGCCCGGGCAGGCCACGGCCACGTCCACTCCCCGCGCCAGCGCCTTCAGCTGCGGGCCGTAGCCGACGCCGCCGTAGAAGGAGTCGACCCGGAGTTGGCGCGGTGTGGCCAGCACCTGCAGCTCGGCGGCCACCTGCGCGGCCAGCTCGCGGGTGGGTGTGAGGACGAGGACCCTCGGGTGCCTCGGTCGGGACGGTGCCCCCCGGAGACGGGCCACGGCGCCGATGCCGAACGCCAGGGTCTTGCCCGACCCCGTCGGGGCCTTGCCGCAGACGTCCCGACCGGCCAGGGCGTCGGGAATGGTGGCGGACTGGATGGGGAACGGCTCGGTGATCGACTTGCGGTCGAGGGCCGCGACGATGTCGGTGGGTACGCCGAGGGAGGCGAAGGAGGGCTGCAAGGGGGGCATGGGAAGCGCTTTCGTGCGACAGGGAGGCACACGGAAGGTGTGGCTCAGGGGGACGGCCTGCCGCGACTTCGTTGCACCAGGACCACCCCAGGGTAGTGCCTCCGACGCGCCCACCCGGCGCGACCGGCGTGGAGGACCGGGGACGTTCCTCTGGCCGGTTCCTACCCGTTCCCGCCCGACGCCAGGCGGCGGCGCACGAAGTCGAGCACCGCCGCGGTGCCCGGACCCAGTTCGGTCCACGAGCTCCAGCCGAGCTGGATGCCGGCCCGGCTGGGATCGAGGCAGCTCCGGCGCAGCTCGCCGGGGCGGGGTGGCTCGAACCCGGGTTCTAGCTCGACGCCGGCCTGGCTGGCCATCTCGGCGAACAGCTGGTTGACCGAAACCTCCTTGCCCGTGCCGATGTTGCACAGCAGGCCCCCGCCCTTGGTGGCCGCCCGCACGAAGGCGTCGACCACATCGTCGACGTAGACGAAGTCGCGGGTCTGCTCCCCGTCGCCGAAGATCGTGACCGGCCGTCCCGTCACGAGACGCTCGGCGAAGATGGCCACCACTCCGGCCTCCCCGTGGGGATCCTGCCGGGGTCCGTAGACGTTGGCCAGCGCCAGGGCCGAGAACTCGAGGGAGTGCAGCTCGCGGTAGGCGACCAGGTAGTCGACGGCCGCCTTCTTCGAGACGCCGTAGGGAGACAGCGGGTGGTGCGGCAGCGACTCCTTGAGCGGCAGCTCGGTGGGGTCGGGCTCACCGTAAAGGGTGCCGCCGCTGGCAGCGAAGACCACCCGGTCCGCACCCGACGTACGGGCCCCCTCGAGCACCCGCAGCGTGCCGATCAGGTTGACGTCGGCGTCGAAGACGGGGTCGGCGACGGACACCCGCACGTCGGCCTGAGCGGCCAGGTGGAAGATCACCTCCGGGCGACGGCGGCCCATGAGCTCGACGACCTCTCCGGACCGAACGTCCATCTGGTGGACGGTCAATTGGTGGCCGGACGACGCCCGGGCCTCGGTCAGGTTGGCCAGCGAGCCGGACGACAGGTCGTCGATGACATCGACGGTGTGACCCTCGGCCAGCAGGCGGTCGACCAGTGTCGATCCGATGAACCCCGCACCGCCGGTCACGAGCATGCGCACGGTCAGGCCCCGGGCGCAATGCGCTCGCCGTCGATGACCGTTCCCGATGCGGTGACCACGCCGCCGCCGATGACCGACAAGGACCTGATCACACAGCGCTGCCCCACGGTGGCGCCGGGTCCGACCACCGAGCCCTCGACACTCGCCTTGGAGGCGATCCGGGCCCCGGGTAGCAGGACCGATCCGATCACCGTCGCGCCCTCTTCGATCACCGCGCCGGCCCCCACCACCGACTCCTCCACCACCGCGCCCTCGGCGACGGACGAACCTCGGCCGAAGAGCGATCGGGTCACGTCGTCGCTTCGCACGTCGACGGCACCGATCCGCCACACCCCCGTTCCGAGCGCCGGGTCGAGTTCCGCCCCCGGTGCCGGCGGTCCGGGGCGGCGACCGAGCAGCAGGTCGCGATGGGCCCGGAGGTAGGCGTCCGGGGTACCGGTGTCGAGCCAGTAGGCGTCGGACCCGAGGGCGTAGAGCGTGCCCGCCTCGACCAGTGCCGGAAAGGTCTCGCGCTCGACGGACACCCGGCGGTCCTTCGGGATGCGCTCCAGCACGGAGGGCTCGAGGACGTAGGTGCCGGCATTGATGAGATTGGTGGGCGCCTCGTCGCGGGGTGGCTTTTCGATGAACGCCACCACCCGTCCCCGCTCGTCGGTGGGCACGACGCCGAAGGCGCTCGGGTCGTCGACCGGGGTAAGGCTGATGGTGGCCTCCGCACCCCGCTGCCGGTGGAATTCGATGAGGGCGGAGATGTCCGAGTCGGTGAGCACGTCGCCGTTGACCACCACGAAGGTGGCGTCCATCCCGGCGTGCCGGGCGGCGAACCCGATGGCGCCGGCCGTGTCGAGCGGGCTCGGCTCGACCGCGTACGACAGGCGCACGTTGCCGATCGACCCGCCAGGATAGGCGTTGATAAAGGCGTCGGGGCGGTAGCCCAGCGAGAGCACCGCTTCATCGATGCCGTGGTCGGCCAGATGACCCACGACCCGCTCGATCATCGGCTCCTCGACGATCGGGAGCATCTGCTTGGGCGTGGTCAGTGTCAGGGGGCGGAGCCGGGTCCCCTCGCCGCCCACCAGGACGACCGCTCTCACTTCGTGCTTCCGCCAGATTTCTGCGCCGTGGTGGGGGTGGTGGGCGCCACCGTGGTCGGGGTGGTCGGCACCACCGTGGTCGGGGTGGTTGGCACCACCGTGGTCGGGGTGGTCGTCGTGCCCTGGGTGACCGCAGTGATCAGACTGGTGATGGCACTCGCCAGAGGCTTCGGCACCGTGGCCGTGGCCGGGATGAACGCCATGGTGATGAGCTGACCGTTGGCGAACTTGAGGTCCTCGGGCGGGCCGCTCGTCTCGGTGCCGGGGCCCTTCGACGTGAAGTTGGGCCAGCTGACCGCCAGGACGACGCCGGGCTTGCCGGCGTCAGGCGTCCCCTTGGGACACACGTCGCCGTTGGTGTAAGCCTGTTTGCCGGGATACTGCAGGGTCGTCTGGGAGAGCTGCAGGCCCGGATAGCCCGAGACGAACTTGCCGAGGGTGGCATTGCCGCCGGACTCCGAGCTGTTCTTGGGGGCGATGGTCAGCACGCCGTTCCCGTCGGCCACCAGTCCCGTCTTGGACGTGTTGGTGCTGGCCGGCAGGTTGGGTTGCAGCTTCCCGCACACGTCGATCCCGAGGGCGGCGAACCAGGTCTGCTGTGTAGTGGGGGGACCCGCCGAGGAGGCTGTCTGGTGCGTCCGCTCGTAGCGGCTGTACCCGACGAGCAGCAGGCCCACGATGCAGATGAGGGCCAGGCTGGCGTACCAGTTGACCGGCCTCTGGCCGCGATAGGTCCGCCCGCCGCCCGTGGTCGCCGCGCGCTCCACCCACTTGCCCGTCTTGCCCGTCGGATTGCTCGCCATGATCGGACGACACCCTACAGCCTCGGATCAGGCGCCCTCGTCCAGGCGGCTCAGCGACGGGTGAGACGGGCCACGCAGGCCAGGCAGGCACGCGTGCCGATGCCCACCGCCACCAGTGGCAGCACGGCGGCGCGCCAGCCCTTCGAGGTTCGAACGGCGAACCGGAGGAGCGAACGGTGGTGCTCGATGATCATCCGGTAGGGATGGCGGTCGGTGGAGATCCCCTGGAGGTGGGTCACCTCGGCCGACGAAACGTAGCCGATCCCCCACCCGGCGGCGCCGAGCCGCCAGCACAGGTCCACGTCCTCCAGGTACATGAAGAAGGTTTCGTCGAACCCCCCGACCTGCTCGAATGCCGACCGCCTGACCAGGAAGCACGCGCCGGACACCCAGTCGACGGTCGTGTCGTCGGCCAGCCGGTCGCCCAGATGGTCCTGCTGGTAGGAGCGGGTGAAGCGGTTCCTCGGGGCGAAGATCCCCAACAGGGCATGACCCGCGGCGTCGACGAGGGAGGGGAACCGGCGGGCCGACGGATAGCGCGTCCCCCCGGCGGTGCGGATCAGCGGGCCGGCCAGTGCCCACCCCGGGTGGGCCGCCAGCGCCTCCGCCAGACGTGCCACCGCCCCCGGGCGGACCTCCAGGTCCGGGTTGCACACCAGCACCAGCGGGGTGGTGGTGGCGGCCACGCCCCGGTTCGCCGCCGCGCCGTACCCGAGGTTCCGGCCGGGAACGAGCACCTCCACGTCGGAGAACCGGGCGCGCACCGCCTCGACCGACCGGTCGTGCGAGCCGTTGTCCACCACGACCACCTCGACGGCCGGCTCTGAGTCGAGCCGCTCGACGCAGCGGATCAGCGCCTCCCCCGACTCGTAGTTGACGATGACCACGGCCACGTCCCCGCCGGGCCCCACCGGGTCGCCCCGTACGCCCTCGGCATGGCGCCGCTGACTCCTCCCGCGCCCGACGGCGCGCCCGTTCACGGATCGAGCCTGGTGAACCGATACTTGACCAGGGCCTTCAAAGCTCCGAACCCGTCGCGCCAGGTGATCTTCTTCCCTTCGTCGGCCTCCCGGCCGGCGTAGGAGATCGGCACCTCGTAGATCCTGAACCCACGGCGCAGCACCTTGGCGGTGATCTCGGGCTCGAACTCGAACCGGTCCGACTCGATGGTGATCCCGGCCAGCACCTGGCGATCGAAGACCTTGTAGCAGGTCTCCATGTCCGAGAGGGTGGACGAGTACAGCAGGTTGGTCACGAGGGAGAGGAACCGGTTGCCGATCCAGTGGAGGGGCATCATGTTCTTGCGCTCACCGGTGAAGCGGCTGCCGTAGACCACCCGTGCCTTCCCGCGCAGGATGGGGTCGAGCAGCTTCGACCAGTCCTGGGGGTCGTACTCGAGGTCGGCATCCTGGACGAGCACGAGGTCGCCGCGCACGGCAGCCATCCCCGTGCGGATGGCCGCGCCCTTGCCCTGGTTCTGCGGGTGACGGATGACCCGCACCGTCGAATCGCCGAGTGCGGTCAACACCTTGTCGGTGCCGTCCGAGGAGCCGTCGTCGACCACGATCACCTCGACGTCGACCGGGAGCTCCACCGCCCGTATCCGACGGATCACCTCGGCCACCGTCGTTCGCTCGTTGAACACCGGGACGATCACCGACAGCAACCGGAACCGGTGCTCGTCCGCCAGCTCGTCGTCCGCCTCCGCTGGGTCTGCGGCTTCGCTCATCGATCGGTTCCTTCCGTGACCTCGGTCCGTGACCCGGCCATCATGCCCGACTCACCGGCTGCCATCGTCCGGCCTCGCCGAGGGGGCGTCCACGCCGGCGTCGTCGGCCAGGTAGGCGGCGGTCCGGGCCAGGCCGTCCCGGAGCGGGGTCGTCGGCTCCCAGCCCAGCTCGCGCCGGGCCAGGGAGATGTCCGGTCGTCGGCGTGTGGGGTCGTCCACCGGCAGGGGCAGGTGGATGACGGACGACGACGACCCGAGGAGCTCCACGATGGCGCTGGCCAGCTGGAGGACCGTGTACTCGTCGGGATTGCCGATGTTGACAGGACCGGTGAGGTCGGCGTCGAACAGGGCGATCAGGCCCCGCACCTCGTCCTCGACGTAGCAAAGGCTGCGGGTCTGGCTTCCGTCCCCGTACACCGTCAGCGGTTCGCCCCGCAGCGCCTGCAGGAGGAAGTTGGACACCACCCGCCCGTCGTCCGGACGCAGTCGCGGACCGTAGGTGTTGAAGATCCGGGCGATGGCCACGTCGGTGCCGAGGCTGCGGTGGTGGGCCATGGTCAGTGCCTCAGCGAACCGCTTCGCCTCGTCGTACACGCTGCGGGGTCCGACGGAGTTGACGTTGCCCCAGTACGACTCTGGCTGGGGGTGCACGTCCGGGTCCCCGTAGACCTCGCTGGTCGATGCCAGCAGGAACCGCGCCCCGTGGCGGAGGGCCAGCTCGAGCCCGCGGCGGGTGCCCTCGCTCCCCACGGCCAGCGTCTCAAGGGGACGCGCGAGGTAATCGGGGGGCGAAGCCGGGCTGGCCAGGTGGAACACGCCGGCCACCGCACCCTCGACCGGCAGGGACGCGGACACGTCCGCCTCGATCAGCTCGAAGCCGCTATGCCCGTCGAGATGGGCGACGTTGCCCCGTCGTCCGGTGGAGAAGTCGTCGACGCAGACGACCTCGTCGCCACGGGCGAGCAGCTGGTCGCAGAGGTGCGATCCCAGGAAGCCGCCGCCGCCCAGCACCACCACCCGCCCGCTCATCGGCGGCCGATGCCCGTGTACTCGAACCCGATGCGGCGCAACTGGGCGGGGTCGAGCAGGTTGCGGGCGTCGACCACCACCGGGGACGACATGGCGTCGCGGACCTTGGCGAAGTCGAGCCACCGGAACTCGTCCCACTCGGTCAGTACGACGGCGACCGCCGCGCCCTGGCAGGCGGTGTAGGCGTCGGGGAAGGCGTGCAGACCGGTACCGTCCCCGGTGGCGAGCTCCGGCAATCCCGCCACGGGGACCGACCGACGGCCGTCCGGTACCGGTACCGTCGGGTCGAAGGCACGGACGACCGCACCGCTGGCCAACAGGCGCCGCACCACCTCGACAGACGGCGAGTTGCGGAGGTCGTCGGTCCCGGCCTTGAAGGTCAGGCCCCACACCGCCACCACCGCACCGGCGAGCTCGCCCCCCGCCGCCGCCCGCACCTTGTCGACCACCCGGACGAACTGCTCGTCGTTGGTGGCGATGGCCCCCCTGAGGAACGAGAAGTCGTACCCGGCCTGCTCGGCGATGTGCACGAGCGCCCTCGTGTCCTTGGGCAGGCAGCTCCCGCCCCAGCCGGGTCCGGGGCGCAGGTACTCGAAGCCGATGCGCTTGTCGTAGCCGAGGCCGAGGATCACGTCGCGCACGTCGGCCCCGACCGCCTCGCACAGACCGGCCACCGCGTTGACGAAGCTGAGCTTGGTGGCGAGGAAGGCGTTCGACGCGTACTTGATGGTCTCGGCGGTAGCGGCGTCCGTGATGAGGAGGGGGGCGTGGGTACCACTGAAGAGATTGCCGACCCGCGCCGCGGCCGCCTGGTCGTCGGCGCCGACGACGATCCGCTCGGGGTGGAGGCTGTCGGGTACCGCGGTTCCCTCGCGCAGGAACTCGGGATTGGAGACGACCTTCACGTCGTGCCGGCCGAGGACCCGCTCGACGACGAGCGTCGATCCCACCGGGACGGTCGACTTGTTGACGATGATGGCGTCCGGCAGGAGGTGCGGACCGATCTCCTCGGCCACCGCCTCCACGAACGACAGGTCGGCCGAGCCGTCCTCCCCCTGCGGGGTCGGGACACACAGGAACACGAACTCGGCTCCCTCCACCGCCGCCTTGGCGCCGACCACGAAGCGGAGACGCCCGGCGGCCTGGCCCTCCCGCACCAGGTCCTCGAGGTGGTCCTCCACGATGGGGACGTCACCCCGTTGCAACATGGCGACCTTGGCGGGGTCGGCGTCGCCGCAGGTCACCCGGTGTCCGAGGTGGGCGAGTGTGGCGGCGGTCGGGAGACCGACGTACCCGACGCCGATGACCGCCACGACGTGACCCCGTCCGTGGGGCAGCACACGCACCGCCGCCCCGCCATGACCGAAGTAGGCGCCGGCGGGTCCCGAATCGGTACCGGTGACGGCGCGCGGCTGACCGCCGGTGGCCGGGCCTCCGGTCGCTCCCTGCGTTCCTGACGTCACTGATCGTTCCTCGTCATCTCTGCGTTCGGACCCGTACGCCCCGGCCCTCTCGTGTCGGCTCATTCTCCCCGGTCCTGAAGGCGCCGTGCTCCCAGGCACTGAAGGTGCCGTTCGGCCGAGCGCTCGCTCTACCGGACATGTCAGCGACCGGACGCCAGCGCTCCCACCAGACGGCCCAGCGAGTCCGTCCACGGTGGCAGCATCGGGAGCCCCGACAGGCGCAGCGCAGCGTTGTCGAGCCTCGAATTGGCAGGTCGGGGTGCCGGTCGGGGAGGGTCGAGATCCGAGGTGCCGATCGGGAGGACGAGGTCCGGGTCCTTGCCTGCCGCGGCGAGCGTCGCCCGGGCGAAGCCGAACCAGGTGGTCTCGCCCTGGTTGGTGACGTGGAACGTCCCCGGTCGCCGATCGAGGGCCAGGCGCACCACGGCCTGGGCGAGGTCGGCGGTGAACGTCGGACACCCGTGCTGGTCGTCGACGAACCGCAGCGGCCCCTCGGGATTCGCCTCCGCCAGCCGAAGGACGGTCTTGACCATGTTGGCGCCGTGGGCACCGCTCACCCACGCGGTGCGGACGACCGCCGACGAACCGCCCACGGCACGCGCCTCGGCCTCGCCGCCCAGCTTGCTCCGGCCGTAGACCGACCGCGGGTTGGGCTGGTCCCACTCGACGTACGGCCGGTCGGAGGTGCCGTCGAACACGTAGTCCGTCGAGATGTACACCAGGTGGGCCCCGACGCCGGCGGCCGCCTCGGCGATGTGCCGTGTCCCGAGGGCGTTGACGGCGAAGGCGGTGTCGGAGTCGGACTCGCACGCGTCCACCGCGGTGTAGGCGCCGCCGTGGAGCACGAGTTCGGGTCGGAACGTCCCCACCGCCGCCTGTACCGCGTTCCGGTCGACGACGTCCAGCGTGTCGATGTCGGTGGACAACACGTCGAAGCCGTCCCCGTCCACGGCGGGCAGGACGCCGGTCGAACCCTTTGCCCCCGGGGCCACCCCGCCATCGGGTGTCCCCCCGGACAGCACGGCGCGCAGGTCACGGCCCAGCTGGCCGTTGCCCCCGGTCACCAGCACCCGGACCGGATTGCTCACGGTGTCGGGGAGGGACCCGACGCGTCGGCCGCCGCCCACGCCCCCTCCACCACCGGCGCCCGGTCGCGCAGCGGCTCCCACCAGCTCCGGTGGGCCGCGTACCAGGCCACGGTGTCGGCGAGACCCTGGGCGAACGGCACGGTCGGCTCCCAGCCAAGAGCCTTGCGGATCTTCGACGAGTCGAGCAGGTACCGGCGGTCGTGGCTCGGCCGGTCGGGAACGATCTCCTTCAGGCTCTGCGGCTTGCCCGTCGCCTCGAGCACGGCGTCGGCGATCTCCTCGATGCTGGCTTCGATGCCGCTGCCCACGTTGTAGGTCTCGCCGACCTCGCCGTGCTGCAGCACGAGCTCGACCGCCCGGCAGTGGTCGTCGACGTGGAGCCACTCCCGCCGGTTCTGGGTCGAGGCGTAGAGCGGGAGCGGCTGGTCGTCGAGGGCGCGGGCCGTGAACAGCGGGATCACCTTTTCGGGGAACTGGTAAGGCCCGTAATTGTTGCAGCAGTTGGTGATGGTGGCCGGGAGCCCGAACGTCTCGACGTAGGCACGGACGGCGTGGTCCGCCCCCGCCTTCGAAGCGTTGTAGGGGGTGCGGGGCCGGTAGGGGGTCTCTTCGGTGAAGACTTCGTCGGAGTCCAGGGGCAGATCCCCGTAGACCTCGCAGGTCGAGATGTGGTGGAACCGGGCCACCCCGTGCCGGCGGGCCGCCTCGGCCAGGGTCTGGGTGCCGAGGACGTTGGTCCGGAAGAACCGGGACGGGTCGAGGATGGCCAGGCTGTTGTGCGACTCGGCGGCGAAGTTGACGATGACGTCGATCTGGTGCGCCGCGAGGGTCTCGGCCACCTGTCCGCCGTCGCAGATGTCCCCCTGGACGAAGGCGATCCGGTCCTCGACGTCGGCCAGGTTCGGACGGTTGCCGGCGTAGGTCAGCACGTCGTACGCCACCACGGTGTCGTCGGGGTGGTGGTCGACCCAGTACCGGACGAAGTTCGATCCGATGAATCCGGCACCGCCGGTCACGAGCAGTCGCATGATCGGGGGATGATACTCGGCACCAGGGGGCCGCCCCGAAGGGGCCGGCCGGCCGCCGCCGGGCCCCCGGCCGCCGGTGTCAGGGCCCCGGACGCACGTGGACGACGTCCCCGGCCACCACGGTCCGGAGGTCTCCGTCGACCTCGACCTGGAGGTGACCCTCGGGAGTCAGGTCGGTGGCCGTCCCCTCGAAGGTGCGGTCCGCGAGCTCGACCCGCACCCGGGTCCCGATGGTCAGGCAGGCGGCACGCAGCTCCTCGCGCTGGCGACGCCGGCCGGCCGCGCTCCCGAGGTCGGCCACCCGGGGTTCGAGCGCGGCCAACAGCGCCTCCAGGACCGCTTCGCGGTCCACCGGGCGTCCCACCTGGTGTCGGAGGGAGGACGCCGAGCCCACCAGGTCGTCGGGCAGATCGGTGGCGGCGGCAGGCCAGTTCACGTTGATCCCGATGCCCACCACGATCGGCGGTGGGACCGCACCGCCGCCGGCCGACGGCCCGGCGAGATCGGTCTCGGCCAGCACGCCGGCGACCTTGCGGCCATCGGATGCGAGCAGGTCGTTGGGCCACTTGAGACCGAGATGCACCCCGGTCACGGCCCCGGCCGCGTCGACTGCCGCCAGCCCGACCACGGCGCTCGCTAGGTACCGCAGGTCGGGGGGGAGGTCGGGGCGCAGGAGAACGGACACCAGCAGGTTCGTCCCCCCGGGCGCCTCCCACCGGCGCCCGAGGCGTCCGCGGCCCGCCGTCTGGTGGTCGGCCACCGCCACGACGCCTTCGGGGGCACCGGCCCGCGCCTCGTCGAGCAGGTACCGGTTGGTCGAGTCCACGCGGTCGAATCGCCGGATGTCGGTGAACCTCGTGCCCGGCATGGCACACACCCTACGGGCCGTGACAGTGTTATATCGCCCCGGGACGGTGCCCACGCTGTCCCTTACCCATCCGATTCGAAAGGCGCAGCGTGCTCAAGAAGGTTCTCATCGCCAACCGGGGGGAGATCGCGGTCAGGGTCATCCGGACCTGCCGCGAACTGGGGGTGGCAACGGTCGCCGTCTACTCCGACCTCGACAGGGACGCACTCCATGTGCGCCTGGCCGACGAGGCCTACGCCTTGGGTGGACAGACCGCCGCCGAGAGCTACCTCAACACCGAGACCATCCTCCGCATCATCGAGGACAGCGGCGCCGACGGCGTCCACCCCGGCTACGGCTTCTTCTCGGAGAACACCGACTTCGCCCGGGCCATCACCGAGCGGGGCGTCACCTTCATCGGGCCTCCTCCCGAGGCGATGGAGGTCATGGGCGACAAGATCAGTGCCCGCCACGCGGCCGAGCGGGCGGGCGTGTCCGGTGTGCCCGGTCGCACCGAGGTGCTCACCTCGGCGGACGAGGTGGGCGCGTTCGGCGACGAGTTCGGATGGCCGGTGGCCATCAAAGCGGCGTACGGCGGCGGCGGCCGGGGCATGAAGGTCGTCGACGGGCCGGACGAGGCGGCCGAGGCCCTCGAGTCAGCGATGCGGGAGTCACTGGCCTACTTCGGACGGGACGAGTGCTACGTGGAGCGCTACCTGGCCTGGCCCCGGCACATCGAGATGCAGGTCATCGCCGACAGCCACGGCACCGTCCTGTGGCTTGGCGAGCGCGACTGCTCGGCCCAGCGACGGCACCAGAAGCTGGTGGAGGAGAGCCCGGCCCCCAACTTCCCGGAAGAGGTGCGCCAGGCGATGGGCGAGGCGTCCGTCAGGGTGGCGGAAGCGTGCGGCTACGTCAACGTCGGCACCGTCGAGTTCCTCTACCAGGACGGCGAATTCTTCTTCCTCGAGATGAACACGCGCCTGCAGGTCGAGCACCCGGTCACCGAGCTGGTGACGGGGCTCGATCTCGTCGAATGGCAGCTCCGGGTCGCTTCGGGGGAGCCCCTCGGCTTCCGCCAGGAGGATGTGCGGCGCGAAGGTCACGCCATCGAGGTCCGGATCAACGCGGAAAACCCGGCCGGGGGCGCGTTCACGCCGTCACCCGGTACGATCTCCCGGTTCGTCCCGGCCGGCGGGCCCGGTGTGCGGCTCGACGCCGGCTACGAGTCCGGTGACACCGTCAGCCAGTTCTACGACAACCTGGTGGCGAAGCTGGTGGTCTGGGGCCACGACCGCGAGGCAGCCCGCCGTCGGATGCTGCGGGCCATCGACGAGACGGTGATCGAGGGCGTGGCCACCACGCTCCCGGCCGACGTGGCCATCCTGGTCCATCCCGACTTCGTCGCCGGCCAACATTCGACCAACTGGGTCGAGCACTCGCTCGACCTCAGTGGCGTGGCGCCGGACCCGACGGCTGCGGCTGCGATCCCGGCCCCTCCCGCGGTCGACGGGGAGGACGCACTCCCCCGGGTGCTCCGGGAGGTCACCGCCGAGGTGGGTGGTCGGCGTTACCAGGTCAAGCTGTGGGTACCCGACCTGGGCGAGACGGTCATGGTCGCCTCCGGTGGTGGCGCGCCGCGTACTGGCGGGGCGAAGCGCCCCAAGACGGCCGCATCGGGCGCGGCCTCGGGGACGGTGGTCGTGCCCATGCAGGGCACCATCGTCAAGGTGCTGGTCGCCGAAGGGGATGCCGTCGATGTCGGGCAGACCGTGTGCGTGCTCGAAGCCATGAAGATGGAGAACAACGTCAACGCCGAGAAGGCAGGGACGGTCACCGAGGTCCGGGTGCAGGCCGGTGAGTCGGTGGGGCCCGGCGACGTCATCGCCGTCATCGAGTAGGAGGGCGCGACAGCCCGTGGCCTCGCCCGGCGAACAGAAGCAGAAGGCGGAGCGGATCGTGACCGGGCATCTCGACGGCCTGGTCTCGCTCAGCCACACCATCCACGGACACCCCGAGACCGCCTTCGAGGAGGAGCGGGCCTGCACCTGGACCTCCGAGGTCCTGGCCGACGCGGGGTTCGCCGTCACGACCGGGGTGGCGGGGATGCCCACGGCCTTCGCCGCCGAGACGGGGTCGGGGCCGTTGGTGCTGGCCATCTGCGCCGAGTACGACGCCCTCCCCGGTGTCGGGCATGCCTGCGGCCACAACATCATCGCCGCCTCGGCGGTGGGCGCCGGACTGGGACTGGCGCCACTCGCCGACGAGCTGGGGATGACCGTCCGGGTTCTCGGCACACCGGCCGAAGAGGGGGGCGGGGGCAAGGTGGCCATGCTCGACCAGGGCGTCTTCGACGACGTCCATGCGGCGATGATGATCCACCCGTGGCCCAGCGACCGGCTCGAGGGTACCTGCCTGGCCGTGACCCACTTCGACGTGACCTTCGACGGCAGGAGCGCCCACGCGTCGGCAGCTCCGTTCGAGGGCGTGAACGCCGGTGACGCCATCGTGATCGCCCAGGTGGCCATCGGGCTGCTGCGCCAACAGCTCCCCCACGGCGACCAGGTGCACGGGATCGTGACCCACGGTGGCCAGGCGGCCAACATCATCCCGGAGTCGACCACCGGGCGGTTCATGTGCCGGTCGACGAGCCTGGGCGGATTGGAGCACCTCGAGCCCCGGGTCATGGCCTGCTTCGAGGCCGGCGCCCTGGCCACGGGATCGACTATGCGCCGCCAGGACCTCGCACCGGCCTACTCCCACATGGAGTCCGATCAGGAGCTGCTCGCCAGCTACCGGTCCAACGCCGAGGCGTTGGGGCGCTCGTTCACCCTCGACGACGAGCACGCTCCCCGCCCGACCTTTTCCACCGACATGGCCAACGTCTCGCTCGTCGTGCCCACCATCCACCCGCTCGTCGGCATCGACGCCGGCGGCGCCGTCAATCACCAGTCGGAGTTCGCCGCCGCCTGCATCACGCCGTCCGCCGACGCCGCCCTGCGGGACGGTGCGGTCTCGTTGGCCTGGACGGCGATCGACGCCGCCCAGCCCGGCCCGCTGCGTACGCGGCTCCTCGCCCGCTGACCGCACTGCCCTTGCCCGAGGCGCCGCCGCGTCGTTCGGGGCTATCCGTTCGGATGGAACTCGCCGAACACGCCCCGGAGGACGTCGGAGACCTCGCCGAGGGTGGCCATGGCGGCCAGTGCGACCTTCATCGGGACCAGGAGGTTCTGCGTACCCCGGGCGGCCGCCTCCACGTCGGCCAGGGCGGCGTCGACCTCCGCCTCGGCGCGCTCGGCGCGCACCCGCTCGAGCCGGGCCACCTGCGACCGCTGGAGCTCGGGATCGATGGGGAAGACTTCGGTGAGATCGGGCTCGTCGTCGACGAACTTGTTCACGCCGATGATGATCTTCTCCTCGGCGTCGACGGCCTTGGCGTAGGCATAGGCCGCCTGCTCGATCTCCTGCTGCATGAACTGGGCCTCGATCGCATCGACGGCCCCGCCCATGGCGTCGATCCGGTCGAGGTACTCCCAGGCGCCGCGTTCGACCTCGTCCGTGAGCGACTCGACGAACCACGACCCGGCCAGCGGGTCGACCGTGTCGGTGATGCCGGACTCGTAGCCCACGATCTGTTGGGTCCGCAGCGCGATCTTGGCGGCCCGTTGGGTGGGTAGGCCCAGGGCTTCGTCGAAGCCGTTGGTGTGAAGGCTCTGGGTGCCGCCGAGCGTCGCGGCGATGGCCTGGACGGTGACCCGCACGATGTTGTTCTCCGGCTGTTGGGCGGTGAGCGTCGAGCCGCCGGTCTGGGTGTGGAACCGGAGGAGTGTCGACCTCTCGTCCTTGGCGCCGAAGCGCTCGGTCATGATCCTCGCCCACATCCGGCGGGCGGCCCGGTACTTGGCGACCTCCTCGAACAGGTTGTTGTGGGCGTTCCAGAAGAAGCTGAGCCGGGGGGCGAAGGCATCGACGTCGAGGCCGGCGGCCAGTGCGGCCTCGACGTAGGCGATCCCGTTGGCGATGGTGAAGGCGATCTCCTGCACTGCCGTCGAGCCGGCCTCGCGGATGTGGTAGCCAGAGATCGAGATGGTGTTCCAGGCGGGAAGGTGCTCGGCGCAGTAGGAGAAGGTGTCGGTCACCAACCGCATCGAGGGCCGCGGCGGGTAGATATAGGTGCCCCGGGCTACGTACTCCTTCAGGATGTCGTTCTGGATGGTGCCGCCGAGTACCTTCGCGTCGACGCCGGTCTCCTCGGCCACCAGTTGGTAGAAGAGCAGCAGGATGGCCGCCGTGGCGTTGATCGTCATCGACGTGGTGACCTTGTCGAGCGGTAGGCCGGCCAGCAGCAGGCGCATGTCGGCCAGCGAGTCGATGGCGACCCCCACCTTGCCCACCTCGCCCTCGGAACGCGGGTGGTCGGAGTCATAGCCCATTTGGGTGGGCAGGTCGAAGGCACAGGACAGTCCGGTCTGACCGGCGCCGAGCAGGAATTTGAACCGTTCGTTCGTCGACTCGGCGGTGCCGAACCCGGCGTACTGTCGCATCGTCCAGAGGCGGCCCCGGTACATGTCGGCGCGGATCCCCCGGGTGAACGGGTAGTGGCCCGGTTGGCCGAGCTGGTGCTCGGCGTCCCAACCGTCGAGGTCAGCCGGGCCGTAGACGGGCCGGATCTCGATGCCCGAATCGGTGTACCGCTTGTTCTCGGGCCTGGACGACGCGCTCTGGGGTCCCATGCGCACAGGTTACGGCGTCCGGTGGACACCCGAGAACGTGGCCGGCGAGCCAGGCCGGGCGACCGAGGTGCCGGTCAGGTCCCGGATCGGCGGGACCGGCGGCCGGCCCTGCGGATCAGGAGGCCGGGGCCGGCGAGGTCGCGTGGGGCATGCACAGATCGTCGTACTCGGCGATGACGATGTCCCCCGCGTCGTCTCCGCACGCCGGGCAGTGGGGGTCGCGGTGCACCTTGAAGTTCCGGAAGTTCTGCTCGAGCGCGTCGTAGGCAAGGAGCCGTCCCTGGAGGGTGTCGCCGGTGCCGAGGAGGAGCTTGATCGCCTCGATGGCCTGGATCGATCCGACGATGCCCGGCAAGACGCCGAGCACGCCCGCCTCGGCGCAGCTCGGGGCCAGTTCGGCCGGAGGCGGCTCGGGGATCATGCACCGGTAGCAGGGACCCTCGTAGGGGTTGAACACCGTGGCTTGGCCCTCGAACCGGAAGATCGAGCCGTGGACGACGGGGATGCGCTTGAGCAGCGAAGCGTCGTTGACCAAGTACCGGGTCGGGAAGTTGTCAGTGCCGTCGACGATCACGTCGTAGCCGTCGATGATGTCGAGCACGTTGTCGGCACCCAGCCGGACGTCGTAGGTCACCACGTTCACGTCCGGGTTGATCAGTGTCAGCGTCTTCTTGGCCGAGTCCACCTTCCGCTCGCCGATGCGGTCGGTGTTGTGCAGGATCTGGCGCTGCAGGTTGGACGCGTCGACCACATCCATGTCGATGATCCCGATCGTGCCCACACCGGCTGCCGCCAGGTACAGGGCGGCCGGCGAGCCGAGTCCGCCGGCACCGAGGAGCAGCACCTTCGAGTCGAGCAGCTCGAGCTGGCCCGCCTCACCGACCTCGGGCAGGAGGAGATGACGTTGGTACCGGTTCCGTTGCTCGGGAGTCAGCGACCGGGGCGCCGCCCAGGCGCGTCCCTCGTCCTTCCACCGGTTGAACCCGCCCACCACCGAGGCCACGTCGGTGTAGCCGAGCTCCTGCATCGTCTTGGCCGCGAAGGCCGACCGGGTGCCACCGGCGCAGTACACGACCACGTGGCTGGACTTGTTGGGGATGCGCCCCTCGACCGAGGTCTCGAGCGTGCCGCGAGGGATGTGCAGCGCGCCCGGCAGGGCGCCTTGCTCGTACTCGTCCGGTTCCCGGACGTCGAGGACCACCGAACCACCGGCGGCGATCTCCTGCGCGGCTTCGGACGGCTCGATCTCGCGGACGGCGGCCTTGGCCGCTGCCAGCATCTCTCTGAAGGTGGGCACGACGATCACGTCCTTCTGCGTTGATGGCGGCACCGGGCCAGACCGGACCGCTCGCGGTACCTCGACACGACGTCAAACACTACCAGCGGGGTCAACATTCCCACCCCCGGTGACGCTCCCCGGTGGAGCCTGACCAGGAGCCGGGTCGACGCCGGGAAGAGCGGTCGGGTGGCGGTAGCGTGCCGCCATGGAGCTGTCCGAGGCGGTCCGCCGTCGGCACATGACCCGCAACTTCAGCGGAACGCCTCCCGGCCCCGGCGTGCTGGACCGGCTGCTCGAGGGCGCCCTGCGGGCACCGTCAGCCGGCAACGCGCAAGGGCGGGAGTTCGTCGTGCTGAAGGGGACAGGCCAGACGGAGCTCTACTGGCGGACGACCACCGATGTCGCGTGGCGGGGACGCTCCCAGAGGTACGAGGGGCTCTCCCGAGCCCCGGTGATCATCCTGCCCTTCGCCGACCCCGTCGCCTATGAGGACCGATACCACGAACCGGACAAGGTGCGCCGGGGCGGCGAACCCGTCGAATGGCTGGTCCCCTTCTGGTTCGTCGACGCCGCGTTCGCCACGATGACCCTGCTCCTCGGAGCGGCCGACGAGGAAGTGGGCGCGGCATTCCTCGGGAACTTCCGCGGCGAGGAGGCACTCCGTTCGGCCCTGGGCGTACCCGAGCGACTGCGATGGCTTGGCGCCGTGCTGCTCGGTGAACCGGCTCGACCAGACCCCCCGTCGACGTCGGGGGGCCGGCCGCGCCGCACCGTGGGCGAAAGTGTGCACTGGGGCCACTGGTAGGTGGAGGCGTCGGAGCAGTGAGTTGGTGACCGGCGGGGGTCCGGACGGTGCATCGGGCCGGTGTGGCCTGCCCGTGTCGTTGAAACACCCGGCATGGAGGCGTAGCATCTGCAAGGAAACAGGGGCTGGCGGCTGGCCGCCACATCTCAGACCACAGGTGGGGGACCTCGGATGAGCGACACGGCGGTCAGGGCTGGGACGGCACCTCCGGGTGCTGTCGGTGGACATCCTCAGGTTCCCGAGTTCTCGATCGTCCCGGTGCGGGGCATCCCCATTGCTGCTGCGCTGCTGGTGGGACTCGTCGTCGCCATCGCCACCAACTCGCTGTGGGCCCTCACCTTCTTCCACGTGGGAGGCGGCGGGCTCTGGACCAGTATCGACTTGTTCCTCGGGCTGATCATCGGCCCGATCCTCGGCGGCCTGCCGATTCAGGCACGGATCGAGTTCACGGTCCGGTTCATGCCCAAGATGGTGCTCATCATGCCCACCTTGGTGGCCATGACCCTCGGCGCCGGCTTCCAGCTGGCTCGTCATCTGGGCAACCTGGACGCCAGCTACCCCCACCATGGCTGGCTGGTCGCTTCGTACGTCATCGTGGGCGTCATGGCCGTGATCGCCCTCGGCCTCCTGGAGCCGGCCAACCTTGCCGTGCTGTTCGAGCTCAAGAAGCCCCGGCCCAACGGCGAACGCATCGGGCGGCTGATGAGGGTGTTCATCTATACCGCAGGCATCACCGGGCTGATGCAGATCGCCACCATCGTCATCATGACCTTCCTGGCCAGCCGATGACCGACATCGCCGCCGGACCGGCCCCCGGGCTCGATGAGATCGACCGGCGACAGGCCACCCTTCCGCCAGTGGCGAAACTGGCGACCTTGACCCTGGTGCTGGTGGTGGCCGGGGGGATCATCATGGCCGCCCAGGTCGACCATCCGCCCACGTTGTTCCCTCCCCTCATCCTGGCCATCGCCGGCGCCCTGGTGCTGATCGTCAACGTCATCCTGCTGAGCAGGATCAGCGAGTTCGCATGGGCGACGTTCTTCCGGGTGTTCGGCTGGGCCCTGCTGGCCTACCTGGTGATCGCCGGCATCCTCGAGTACGTCTTCGTCTACGACCACACACCAGGGAGGCAACTGGCGCTCTTCAGCGGCATGCTGGCCCTCTTCGCCATCGACGTGCCGCTCCTGCTCGCGTTCTCCGTGGCCCGCTACCAACCGGTGCCGGCCTGACCGAGCCGGCCTGACCGAGCCGGCCTGACCGCCCGAGCCGAGCGTCGATCCGCATCGTCCACGGGACAGGTCGCCGGCACCCCGACGCCATTGGGCGCGCCCAGGAGGGCGATCGGCGTACCGACGACGCGACAGAGCACGCGAGTCGGCAAGGTCCCCGTCCAGGAGTCGGGGAGCCTGGATGGGCAGGCTCACCAGGTCCGATCGGCCCGGTCCGCCCTCACGGTGGGCCCGTGCCCTGTCCCTTGGAGGAAGCCATGCCCTCATCGCCCGCCATTCCCCTACCCCCGCCTCCGCTGACCCGGGTGGCCTCCGGTGCGGGCCCTTCCGAACCGCCCGCCCACCGCAACGCGCTCCGCATCGTCCCCTGGGTCGATCCGGTCGCCGACCCCCACGGCATGCCCCCGTGCTCCCGCTATGTCGAGCTCTACTGGCTGGGCATCATCGGCCCGTCGACAACCTGGCTCCTCCGCCGTCTCTCCTACGGCCTCGACGTCCACGCCGGCGGATTCGACCTGCCGTTGGCCGAGACGGCCCGATCGCTGGGCCTGGGCGACCGCATGGGGAAGAACTCGCCGTTCCGTCGGGCCCTGCAACGGCTGTGCACGTTCGAACTGGCCCGGTCGCACGGGCCCGACGGACTCGCCGTCCGCACCCGCATCCCACCGCTCCCGCTCCGTCACCTGGTGCGGTTGCCCGAGCCGCTGCAGGTCAGCCACCGGCGGTGGATGGCGGAGCAGCGGCTGCCCGAGCCCGAGCAGCTGCGGCGCAGGGCCCGACGGCTGGCGACCGGGCTGGCAGCCGCCGGACGGGACCGGTCCGACATCGAGCGCCAGTTGGGCGCCTGGCAGTTCCACCCGGCGGTCGCCTTCCGGGCCGCCGAGGAGGCGACGACCTCGCTGCGACCGGTACGGCCCTCATGAGAGCGGGCCGGCAGGGCGGGTGCTCGGCCCGGCCGGGCGTCCCGCTATTCGGATCCAGTGCGTTCAGCCGGGGTCGTCCTCGTGGCCGGCCGGGGTGAGGCCCCAGTAAGCGTCGAGGGGCTCGATCTCACCTTTGACCACACGGTCGATCATCGTGCAGATGGGCAAGTCGAGCCCGTGGCGGGCCGCCAGCTCCAGCGCCACCGTGGCCGTGCGTACCCCTTCCGCGACCATGTGCATCTCGTCCAGGATGTCCTCGAGCCGGCGACCCTTGCCGAGCTGTTCGCCGACCCGGCGGTTGCGGCTGAATGGACTCATGCAGGTGGCGATCAGGTCGCCCATCCCGGCCAGGCCGGCGAACGTGGTCGGTTGGGCGCCCATGGCCACTCCGAGACGAGAGAGCTCGGCCAGACCCCGTGACATCACCGCCGCCCTGGTGTTGTCCCCCACGCCAAGGCCCTCGCCGATACCGGCGGCGATGGCGATCACGTTCTTGAGCGCACCGCCCATCTCGCAGCCGACGACGTCCTCGTTGACGTACACCCGGAACACCCCCCTGGTGACGACCTTCTGGATGGCACCCGCCACCTCGAGGTCCTCGGTGGCGATCACGGCCGCCGCTGCCTTGCCGGACATGATCTCGTGGGCCAGGTTGGGCCCCGTGAGGGCGGCCACCGGATGGCCGGGGACGACCTGCTTGATGACCTCGGTCATTCGCAGCAATGATCCCTGTTCCAGCCCCTTGGACAGACTGACCACGGGGATCCACGGCCGGATCCACGGCGCGGCGGCCTCGAGAACGCCGCGGAACCCCGACGTGGGCACGCCGACGATCAGCAGATCGGCGGCACGGACCGCTGCCTCCAGGCTGGCGGTGGCCTCCAGCACGGGCGGTAGGTCGAAGCCCGGAAGGTAGGCAGCGTTGGTGTGCTCGGCGTTGACGGCGTCGGCCACGGCCTGGTTCCGCGCCCACAGCACGGTGTCGTGTCGGGGGGCAACCAGGCACGCCATGGTGGTGCCCCACGATCCGGCTCCGAGTACCGCGATCCGCACCCGATGAACCTACCGCGCCGCCGGGACGCTCCGCTGGAGCGCCCGCCGGCTCAGTCGCCCAGAGTGACCAGGGCCCGGGCGAACTCCTCGGAGGTCACCAGGGCCACCAGCGTCCGGACGCCGAATCCGGTGCCGCCCTTGGCGAGGTAGCGGCTGTTCTCGTCGGCACGTGCCGGGCCGGCGATGTCCAGATGGGCCCACGGCACGCTCCCCACGAACTCGCGGAGCAGCATGGCGGCGGCGATGCTGCCCGCCTGGCCGGCGCGGCCCACGTTCCGCATGTCGGCGACGTCGGAATCGATGTGGCATCGGTAGTCGTCCGGCAACGGGAGCGGCCAGTTCGGCTCGCCGGCCCGGTCGCCGGCGGCGTGCACCTCGGCGATGAGCTCCTCATCGTTGCCGAGGAGCCCGGCGATCTCCTTGCCCAGGGCGACGACCGCGGCCCCGGTCAGCGTGGCCACGTCCACAATGGCGTCCGGACCGGCCTCGGCGGCCAGGGCGAGCCCGTCGGAGAGGACCAGGCGTCCCTCGGCGTCGGTGTTGAGCACCTCGATGGTCTTCCCGTTCCGGGTGGTCAGGACGTCGCCGGGCTTGGTCGCCGACCCACCGGGCATGTTCTCGGTGAGCGGGGTGAACGCGCTGATCCGGATCCGCGCCCCGAGGGCCGCGGCAGCGTCCACCGCCCCGAGCACGGCCGCCGCTCCAGCCATGTCGGTCTTCATGGTCTCCATGCCGGTGGCCGTCTTGAGCGAGAGCCCGCCGGAGTCGAATGTGATGCCCTTGCCGACCAGCGCCACGTGCGGGACCCGGCCGTCGACCTCGATCGGATCGGCCGGTTGATAGTCCACCCGCACGAACCGCGGAGGCTGCTCCGAACCGCGGGCCACCCCGAGCAGACCCCCCAGGCGCTCGGCAGTGATCCGTTCCTCGTACCACACGTCGACGGAGACGCCGTCCACGCCGGCGAACCGTTCGACGAAGGCGGTGGCGAGCTTCTCGGGCGTGAGCGAGCTCGGCGGCTCGTTGACCAGGTCGCGGGCGAACCCGACCGACTCGGCGAGCCTCGCCCCCCGCTGCGCGCCGGCCACCACCTGGGCGGGATCGGCGGACGGGGTGCCGACGACGACCAGGGTCGATGGCTCGTCGTCGGACTCGTCGCTGCGGAACTCCGTGTAGCGGTAGGACGCCAGCACCGCCGCCTCGGCCACCGCTGCCGCGGCCAGATCGTCGGGGAGATCGCCGGCGTCGGGCAGGACCAGCGCGACCGTCGCCCCGGTGCCCACCGCCCGGACGAAGCCCGCCGAGGCACGTCGCAGCGATTCGAACCCCCGGGCACCCGACAGGTCCTCGGCATCACCTACACCGACCAGCACGACGTCGGGCCCGGGCTCACCGGCACCGGCCGTCCGGTAGAGCGCGGTCTGTCCCGCCTTGCCGGCGAAACCGTGCCGCTTGCACCACACGGAGTCGAGGTCGGCCGGCAGGTGGACGCCGTCGTCGCCGGGCCCGACCGGTTCACCGGCCCCGCCCACCACGCGGGGTCCGTCGCCGTGCACGGAGACCGGCACCCCGACTGCGGCCACACTGGCTGGCAGGGCGCTCAACTCCAGTGCCTGGACGTTCACGTGCGCGCTCCTCCTCCGGGGCCGGGACCCGGGTCGGCCGGCGGCTCCGCGACGTCCCTGGCGGTCGGGGGGGTCCGGCCGTGCCGCTCGGCGGTCCGGGCCAACTGGTGGTGGTTCCCCTCGGTCCACCGGGCGAGTGCCCAGAGGAGATCGGAGAGCCGATTGAGATAGCGGCCGGCGTTGGAGCCCTCGATGGGCGACGACACGTACAGGCGCTCGGCCCGACGGACGACGGTCCTGGCCAGGTCGAGGGCGGCGGACGCCCGGTTCGCCCCGGGCACCACGAACTCGGTGGGGATGTCGATGGTCGCGATCACCCCGTCGATCCTCACGGCGAGGGCGTCGACCATCTCGATCGTCACGAGGGTGGTCCCCGGCCTCAGCTTGGACCGGTTGGCCGGGTCGGTGGCCACCTCGGCCATGAGCACGTAGAGATCGCGCTCCAGTCCGGTGAGGACGGTGTCGAGCTCGGATCCGGGCACGGCCTCGGCCCGGGCCAAGCCCATCGCTGCCTGGGCCTCGTCGACCGAGCCGTTGAGGTGCATCACGAGGGAGTCCTTGGACACGCGGCCTCCGTAGAGCAGGCCGGTGGTGCCGTCGTCGCCCGTCTTCGTGTAGATCTTCAGCATGTGGTCCTCACCGGTCCGATGCTAAACGACATCGGTCGGGCCTCCCCCGGGCGCCGGCCACTCGCACCCGGCGATCGCAGGGGTGCGGATCGGCCGGGTTTCGCCCGGTAGCCTTGCAGGGTCATGTCCGCGTCCACTCCCACCTCCAGCTACCTGCAGGCCATCGCCGAACGGGTCGTGATCTTCGACGGTGCCATGGGGACCAACCTGCAGCTGGCGGGCCTGACCCCCGACGACTTCGGGGGGCCGGAACTCGAGGGCTGCAACGAGCTCCTCGTGGTCAGCCGCCCGGAGGTGGTCGACCGGGTCCACCGCTCCTTCTTCGAGGTCGGGTGCGACGTCGTCGAGACCGACACGTTCGGGGCCTTCGCCCCCGTGCTGGCGGAGTACGGGCAGGCCCACCGGGTCCGCGAACTGAACCTGGCGGCCGTGGCGATCGCCCGCGGTGCCGCCGACGACTTCTCCACCCCGGGACGACCCCGGTGGGTGGCGGGGAGCATCGGACCGGGCACCAAGTTCCCGACCCTCGGTCAGATCCGGTACGCGGACCTCCGTGACGCCTACGAGGAACAGGCCGCCGCCCTCGTCGAGGGCGGCGCGGATCTCATCGTGATCGAGACGGTGTTCGTGTTAGACCTACGATCCCCTTGCCGTCGGGGACGGAGGAGGGAGTAGAAAGGAAGCTGTATTCAGAGGCAAGGAGGTCCTTTTTCCTCCCGTG
>JBKQRT010000025.1:0-4403 GCA_052143895.1 Acidimicrobiales bacterium
GCCAAGACCCTTCGGGCCCGCACGAGCCTGATCGCCCAGTTCGGGCGCTTCCTCGCCATCAACCTGAAGATGGCGAAGATCATCCGCAAGGAACACCGCTGAGCGCTTCGGCACTCGGATCTAAGAGCTGAACGAACTATGTGTGCAGCAGTGACCTGCAAGCAGTGCGGCCGCCCGTCCTGGAAGGGGTGCGGCATGCACGTGGAGCAGGTGCTGGGGCCCGTCGCCCCAGCCGATCGGTGTCAGGGTCACCCTCGGACACCGACGAAGGAACGACGCTGGTTCGGCCGATGAGCCCGAGCGCGATGCAAAGGTCCGAGCCACTGCCGGCAATTGCCGGCAGTGGGACCCCGGCCCCGCTGCTGGGCGCGTCAGCGTTCCCTTCCGTGGCCTTCGACCAAGAAGAGTGACCGTGGACAGTCGCCAGTGGGACGAGCGCTACAGCGGCGACGAGCTGGTGTGGACGAGCACGCCCAACCAGTTCCTCGTCGCCGAGGTCGTAGGGCTTCCTGCAGGCCGGGCAGTCGACCTTGCCTGTGGCGAGGGTCGCAATTCGATTTGGCTCGTCGAGCAGGGTTGGGAGGTGACCGGTGTGGACTTCTCGCCGGTCGGCCTGGCGAAGGCAAAGCGGTTCGCCGACCTCTGGGACGTGAAGGTGAACTGGGTCGAGTCCGCCGTCGAGGAGTGGATGTCACCTCCGGAGGGGTTCGACCTCGTGGCCATGTGCTATCTCCAGCTACCCCAACCGATCCGCTCGGCGGCTCTTGCTGTCGCGGCATCGGCGGTGGCACCGGGTGGCACACTGCTCGTCATCGCCCACGACATCGACAACCTGACCCGGGGGTACGGGGGTCCGCAAGATCCTGACGTGCTCTACCGGGTGAGCGAGGTGACGGAGACGGCGGTGGATGCCGGTTTGACCATCGAGCGAGCGGAGCAGGCAATCCGGCTGGTGGACACGGACGAAGGGCCGAGAGAAGCCATCGACACCGTCGTCCGTGCCAAGCGCCACACCTGACTGGCCCGCTCCCACGCTCCAGGGGTTCGAACATCGCCATTTGCCTTGGTCGACAAATGCCAATGGAATACAGCCTCTGACCTGGGAAGACGTTGTCATTCCGATAACACCGTGTGGAGGTGATGGTGGAGGGGATGGGACTCGAACCCCCGCCGGCTGGTCTGCTAATGGTCCGTCGCGGATTTGACTCGGGTGAGTGAGGCCCGCCCCCGCCGCACCCTCTTGACGATCTCCTCGGCGGTCTTGTGCCAGACGAAGGGCTCGGGGCCGTCGTTCCAGTGCTCGGCCCAGGTCCCGATGGCCTCGACGAGGTTGGGCACGGAGGTGAAGATGCCTCGACGGAGTCGGCGCTCGGTGAGCTCTCCGAACCACTGTTCGACGAGGTTCAACCACGATGAGCTCGTAGGCGTGAAGTGCAGGTGCCAGCGCGCTCGCTTCGGGTCGGCCAGCCAGTTGGCCACCCGGGGTGCTTTGTGGGCCGAGAGGTTGTCGAGCACGACGTGGACGTCAAGGTTCCTGGGCACGTGGAGGTCGATGAGCTTGAAGAACTGGAGCACGTCGGCGGCGGTATGGGACGTCCTCGTGTCGTAGAGGACCTCGCCGGTCGCCACGTTCATCGCGGCGAAGAGATCGGTCGTGCCATGGCGCTTGTAGTCGTGGGTCATCACCCCGCCCCGACCCGGCTTCATGGGCAGGGGGGGCTGGGTGCGGTCCAAGGCCTGGACCTGGGTCTTCTCGTCGAAGCTGAAGACGATGGCCTTCTCGGGCGGGTCGAGATAGAGCCCGACGACGTCGACCAGCTTCTCCTCGAAGTGCGGATCCGTAGACAGCCTGAACGTGTCGATCTTCCACGGCTTCAGGTTGTGGTCCCGCCAGATGCGCGCCACGGTGTCCTTGCCGATGCCGAAGCGCTTGGCCATGATCCGCGTCGTCCAGTGCGTCGAGCCGTCGTCGGGGAGTGCGTGCAAGGTGTCGTCGACGACCGCGGCCACCGTCCCTTCTGGGAGCCACGACCTGCGGCCCCTTCCCGGTGCAATGCGCCCGACACCGTCGACGCCTTCTTCCTCGAAGCGACGCCGCCACGCCCGCACCGAGTCGTTCGTCGTGTGGCACCGCCGAGCGACCTCATTGTTGGCCACACCATCGGCCGCGAGCAGCAGGACCTTCGCCTGGACCACCTTGCGGTGCCCGGCCGACGTCGATCGCGCGATCGCCTCGAGCTCACGTCGCTGTGTCTCAGTCATCGCCAAAGGGGGTGCGGCCACTGTCGTCATGCTGCCACTCTAGTTATCGGAGCTATTTCAGCGACGGACCATTAGCTCAATGGGTCGGAACAGCCCTTATGCGCTCGGGGAGAGAAATGTTGACCCCACGCTGGTCCGTGCTATAGGCCCGGGAAAGCTAAGGCTGGCCCCACTGTGGGTCTCATCAAGTGTCATGCGTCGAAGATTCCAGCCGATCGAGTTCCGGAGGTTCCTGAACCTCATCAATCGCTCTGTTCCTTACGACCTCGACGCCCAGCTGATCGTCGACAACGTCTTCACCCACGAGACGCCCGGGATCCACCGTTGGCTGCTATGTCACCCCGTTTCCATCTCCACTTCACGCTCGGGGATGAACATGGTGGAGCGTTGGTTCGTCAAGCCGACTGAGCAGTGGCTGCGTCGAGGAACGCCTCACTCGACCAAGGAGCTGGAGTTCCCAATCAACGAGTGGGTCGCCACGTGGAACAAAGACCCGCGTCCCTATGTACTGCGCAAGGCCGCCGACGAATTCCTCACGACCCTCCGGCGTGGGATCACACAAAGGCGTGCACTATGGCGCGATAGGGGGCACTTGGTGCCGAGAGATGTTCACGCTCTTCCATGCGTCCGAGCCGCCGATTTGCCCGGGTCCGCATGGATTCGAGCTCGGGAGCCGGAGCCGGAGCCGACGGGGGACCTTCGATGGTGCGCACCGACGAGAATCCAGCGGCTCGGCACAGTGAGTGGAGTGCTCCCATTGTCGGGATGTACCAATTGCCGAAGTCGGCATTGAGCTCTCCACCTGCGTAGAACTGCAGAAGAGGCTCGTGCTCAAGATGCTGGAAATGCACTGCCTGAGTCTCGATCACTGCCACCTCCTGCGTGACGGACCGGATCCGTTCAAGGCAGGTGAGCGGTTCCTTCATGTGATAGAGAACTCCGAGGTAGAGCACCACGTCGAACGTACCAAGTTCCGAGAGATCCATCGTGGCGAAGTCAGCCAGCAGCGGCTGGACCTTCGATCCGAGTGCAGCGGCTGCGAACTCGAACCCTCGTCTGCCCGGCAAATCGGGACGCCAGAATTCGGTGAGGTCCAGGGAGTGGTCGGGAAGCGTGCCCCCGGCGGCGCACTCCTTCCAATAAGCAGTTCGCGCTACGACGTCCACAGCCCATGCATAGTGATCCAATGCGACGACCCGGCTGGCCCCAATTCGTTCAGCCATGAATGAGTAGTAGCCGTCCCAGGCTCCAACGTCGAGAACGCTTCGCCCAGCGAGCACAGGGAATTTATCGTCTGGGATCTGTAATTCCGAAGTGCCCTTCGTTACGACGCCGTTGCCCAAGTCGATGGAGTGGAACCAGTGTATTGCGTCCGCCTTGGCCTGGATCTCATCGGTTCGAGACACGGTCGTTGAGACTAGCCGACGACTTTCCGATGTCGCCGGCCGGGTCGACGGTGGTCACGTCTTCCCCCTCGATGCCAGGGTCACTCTCCAGTCATTCGGCAGGTGAGAGCAGGGGGTCTGCCGACATCTGGATGGATCGGAACCGCATCTACAAGGTCGTCATCGACGGTAAGACCGTAGGTGAACTCTGGCCGGGTCAAGCCGGCTTCTTCGATGTGTCGCCCGGAGCGCATCGTGTCCGGGTGAAGATTGACTTGATGGGTTCTCCCGAGTTGGAGGTGTCGCTCGACCGAGGGCAAGTCATCGACCTGCTCTGCACAGGTGCCGGCTCAGCCATGGCGATGTTCACGACCCTCTTCCGGAGAAACTCGTACCTTGACCTCCGTCCGATGACACCGGAGGAGAACGAGACGCTCAATGGCTGAACCCGCCGCATGGGAGGCTCCTGGAATGACGTCTGAGGATGATCGACTAGACCGGCGAGGTCAAGCCGGACGTGGTTGTGCATTCCCAGTGTTGCTGCCTCACGAAGATAATGCGGGCGACGCCTTCAGGAACGATTTCTCGCTTGCGTATCTAGCGACGATGCGACTATTAACCCAGTTGGGCATGTAACGAGCGACGAGGTCCCTGACGCTGACTACGGCAGGCGAGGGGGAAGTCGCCAAGAGGCCGATCCGCCGAGAGTCTCGAACCATGCGTCGAACTCGGGGAAGTCGAAGCGATTCGTAGAGC
>JBKQRT010000026.1:0-8772 GCA_052143895.1 Acidimicrobiales bacterium
TCCTCGGTGCTGCGCTGCCTGAGGGCGTGGGCGGTGGCGGCGCTGGATTCTTCGCCGCCTGTATCGTCGCTGAGAATCTCGCTCAGGTTGGTGGGGATTTGCGGTACGTCGCCCTGATGTCGGCGGCGTTGCCGATAGCACGGTTCGGATCCGTGGCTCAGCAGCGGCAGCTTCTGCCCGGCGTCATTGCCGGAACCACCACGGTCACGGCTGCCTTGGAAGGATGGGTCGAAACGGGACAAAGCAAATTGTATGCGGAAGAATACGATGGCACTGTCCGCCTCAGCGGTATTGCGCGCTGCGTTCCATACGCGGACTTATCGCAAGCGGCTGTGGTTATTGCGCGCCGTGGAAATGTTAACGAGCTGTTTCTCGTGAACTCGGGGGCGAGCGGCCTCACTTCGGTGTCTGTTGAGAACACCCTGGATGAGCCGCAGGCTGATTGGACTTTAAACTCAGTGGAGGCAGAACCCCTCGGCCGAGGAGGGGCTGTTCCATGGGCTGTCGAGCGTGCCGTCACGCTGCTGTCGTTTGCGGGTGTCGGTCTGGCAACGGCCATGCTGCAGATGACCGCCGATTACACCAAGCACAGACAGCAATTTGGCGTGTCAATCGCATCCTTCCAAGCAGTGCGTCAGCGCGCGGCCGACGCCTACATCGATCGCTGGGGCGCTCAGCTGACCGCCATGGAGGCGGGTTGGCGGCTCGACCAGGAGCTGCCAGCGGCCGACGTTGTCGCCTCGGCCAAGGCTTTCGGGTCGGGTGCGCTGTATAACGTGACGCGCGCTGCCAGCCATCTCCATGGTGGGATCGGCTTCGATATTTCCTATCCGCTCGGACGCTATTTCTTCCTTTCGAAGGTTGTGCAACTGAGGCTAGGCAGCATCAGTGCTCATCTCGATCGACTCGGCGGATTGATCGCTGCAGATGGACTGGATCCCGCCGACAGGCTTGACCAATGACTGCCTCCGGGGTCGCTGTCTGGATCGCTGAACCATCGAGGATTCGTTTGCCTCAGTCCAACGTTCTGGTTCGAATGGGCATGCGACATCGCCGGGCGGGACCACTAAAACCTGTGCCGTGCATTATTGCTTGCGCGAGCACTTGGTTAGCGACCAGTAGCCCAAGAGGATCCTCATGCCTTTGATTGTCGTTCTGGAACCGAGTGGGCCGTCGTGATCGGAATCGCTCGGTCTCTAGAGGTAACTATGCGCTTCGACGAAGGCACTTGTGGCTATGTGGTTAGGAGAGCTTGCCCTTCAAATTCATCGACAATAACTCAGTGGACAGCTACTGATGGAGGAAAAAGATGGGGAAACAGCGGGACGCGCAAGGGGGCCACGGCCAGCCGATCTCCTTCAAGGATCAGGTCGTCGTGGTTACGGGCGGCGCCCGCGGCCTTGGTCGGAATTATGCCATTGAATTAGCGAGGCTGGGTGCATCGGTTGTTGTGAACGGAATCAGCCGCGACGTTGATGGTCGAAGCTTCGCGGAAAAAACTGTCGACGTAATCCGAGCTGCAGGCGGTGTCGCGATAGCAGACCATCATCCCGTAGATGATGCTGAAGCAGCTCCCTTGATCATCGAAACGGCCATCGAGGAGTTTGGCCAGATCGATGCCTTGATCAACAATGCTGGCTTGACACATTTCAGTTCGTTCGAGCAGACAGACCTCGATTTATTTCTACGAATGATTCGCCTGCATTTGGTCGCCTCCTTCTTGATTAGCCAGACGGCCTTCGGATACATGGCCAAACAGGGTTACGGTCGCATCCTCTTGACTGGCTCTGCGACCGGAATGTTCGGAAGAAAACAAGGTGTCGCCTATGCCAGCGCCAAAGCCGGACTGATCGGACTACTGAACGTAATCTCGATCGAGGGCGCCGAAAAGGGAATCCTTGCGAATCTCATCAACCCCGTTGCGAAGACGGACATAGCTGACCGGGCAATTGTCCGAGGCGAAGCAACTGTGCGGACCACACACGCAGCCGAGGAGCCCCCGCGGGGGACCACGGAGTTCGTGACGCCCCTCGCGATCTATCTTGTAAGCAATCAATGCAATTCGACACACAATATCTTTTCGGCAGCATACGGTAAGTACGCGCGACAAGCGATCGGACAGGGCTCGGGGTGGACGAGCCCAGACGATGCCATCCCCCCCCGAGTTGAGGACATTGCCGAGCATTGGAACGACGTCTTAAGTCGTGATGAGGTCGTCTATCCACTTTCCACATGGGAGCAGGTTGAGACCTCAAAGCCAACGGACTAATGGATCGAAGATCCGGCGCCGCCACTACGAAGCCCGAAACGGCCGTCCAGTTGGCCAGGTTGATCCCAGTTCGACGAAGAGAGGCAGCATGCGACGCATTGTGACAGGCCTGAATTCCGAAGGTAGATCGACAATTGTGGAGGAGAGTGCGTTTGAGATGACCGCTCAGAACAAGAACGCGCGGATCTTTCTGACTCAAGAGAGTCCACCACGTCTCCCGTCCCTCGGGGTGTCCCCGCAGGTTGAGATTCTTGACCTGGGCTGTCCCGTGGGAATAGTCAAGTGGCAGATCTCTTTGTTGGGTCCAGACTTCTCGCATGGCATGCACAGGACCGATACGTATGACTTCGACATCGTATTAGCTGGACGAGGAACATTGGTCCTGGAGGATGCAACCCACGATATTGGGCCTGGAGACTTGATCGTTCTGACCGGCATCCTTCACACCTGGCGCGCCGAGGCGGGCGGACTTACCCTGTCGGTTACCTCAATCGGCACAGGAGGTTGACTGGTATCCCTTCTTCTTCCCGGCACTAGAGAATAGCTTCCGGCTTTCTGATGAGCAGATATGCGGAGGGGTCCGGCTCCGGGCCAACTGATTCCTTCAGCATCGGTTGGCACAGGGAATTAGGACCGGATTCCCTCTGAGATGACTCACCACGTGTGAGCCAGATGTCTCAAGATGGGCAGCGAGCACAGGCGGTGAGGAGCCTCCACGTCGTTCATGCGGATGATCTGGATCCTCCGTGGGGCACAGAAACTTCTCGGCCAAGGACAGGGCGACGACCTCTTGTGGCGCTTTCTGACGCCACTCGGAAAGTTTTGAGTCGACCCGTTGGCACCCCCACCTTTGGGAGGCTGACGACGCCAGGCGAGTTGAACCGCCCTGGGTTTCCTGGACCCTCACCTCCATCAAACGCAGGGCGGTTCAAGTGGTCGAACTCGCCCGGCTGAAGAAGCTCGAGCGGAAGCGGAACTCGATAAATCGATAGTCGAGAAGCTGGCCGAGGAGCTTGTCGCCGAGGAAGATCAACGGAGGCGGCTGTCATGACCGCCCGGAGTGTTCAGGGTTCGAGTGTCGCCCGCCACGAGCATGGGACCACCCTTCCGCCAGTAATGGGACCACCCCGGGGGTCCACCAGCGCCGGTCGCTGATCCGGTCCACTCGCCGCCATCGGAGACGCGATCTGAGGAGCGGCGATGGGATTTCGGGAGGTGCCCGTATTCGAGGTGAAAGAGGTGCTCCGGCTCTGGCTCCGGGGCGAAGGGCTGCGAGCGATCGAGCGTCTGGCCAGGGTCGACCGCAAGACCGTCCGGCGCTACGTGCAGGCGGCCGGCGAGCTCGGCGTCGACCAAGACGGCGGGGAAGGCCAGCTGAGCGACGAGGTCCTGGCCGGCGTGATCGAACGGGTCCGCCCGCACCGGAGCAGCGGCCACGGCGAGTCCTGGCGCACCCTCGAGGGCCACGTCGAGCAGATCCGCGTCTGGATCGACGACGAGGGGCTGACCGTGGTCAAGGTCCACACCCTGCTGGCTCGTCAAGGGGTCCAAGTGTCGAAGCGGACCCTCGAGCGCTTCTGTGCCGAGCTGTGCGGGCCCCGCCGCGGTCAGAAGAAGACCGTCCGCGTCGCCGATGGCGAACCCGGGGTCGAGCTCCAGGTCGACTTCGGCCGCATGGGTCTCATGTTCGACCCCGAGGTGGACCGGCGCCGGGTGCTGCACGCACTCATCTTCACGCCGTGTCTGTCGCGCTATTCCTTCGTGTGGCTCACCTTCTCCCAGACGCTCGCCGACATCCTCGATGGCTTCGAGGCGGCGTGGGAGTTCTTCGGCGGTGTCTTCGCCGTGGTGATCCCCGACGACATGGCCGCCATCGTCGACAAGGCGAACCCGACCGAGCCACGGCTCAACGCCGCCTTCGTCGAGTACGCCCAGGATCGCGGCTTCCTCGTCGACGCCACGCGGGTGCGCCATCCCAAGGACAAGCCCCGCGTCGAGCGCATGGTGCCCTACGTGCGGGGCTCCTTTTTCGCCGGTGAGCACTTCATCGATCGGGCCGACGCCCAGCGCAGGGCCGAGACCTGGTGCACGACGACGGCCGGATTGCGGCTACACGGGACGACGGCGTGCCGGCCGGCCGAGCACTTCGCCCTGCTCGAGGCTCCCGCCCTGCTCGCGCTGCCCGTCGCTCCTTATGACCTGCCGCACTACGCCACGCCCAAGGTGGCTCGCGACCACCACGTCGAGGTGGCCAAGGCGCTGTACTCGGTGCCGGGCAACCTGATCGGAGCTCACCTCGACGCCCGGGCCGACTCCGAGCTCGTCAAGCTCTTTTTCCGCGGCCAGCTGGTCAAGGTCCACCCCCGCCAAGCACCCGGCGGGCGTTCGACCGATCCGGCCGACCTGCCCAAGGGCACCGAGATCTACGCACTGCGCGACCTCGAGCGGCTGAAGAAGATGGCGGCCGCCCATGGACCAGCTATCGGTGCCTACGCGGCGGAGCTGCTCGACCACCCGCTGCCATGGACCAAGATGCGCCAGGTCTACGCGCTGTTGAGCCTGGTCAAGAAGTGGGGCCCCACCCGTGTCGACGCGGCGTGTGCCCGCGCCGCCGAAGCCGAGGCCTACAGCGTGTCGCTCATCGGACGGATGCTCGAGCGCGGCACCGAGAGTCGCGCCGAGCCGGTGCCGATCCAGGCGCGTCTCGTCCCGGCGCGTTTCGCCCGGCCCGACGCCGACTTCCGCGTTCTCCCAGCTCGGCGCGAGGACCGAGATGACGGGGCAGACCCTGATCGGGGCCCAGAGGCGACCACAGCGGGAGCCTCGTCGTGAGCGCCCCGCCCCCGGTCATCTCCGCCGAGCTCAAAACGGTCTTGCGCGCCGTCAAGCTCGGCCGCTGCCTCGACACCCTCCCCGAGCGCCTCGCCCTGGCCAAGGCACGCAACATGGGCCACGCCGAGTTCCTCGAGCTCGTGCTCGCCGACGAGGTGACCCGGCGCGAGACCTCGTCAGCGGCCCTGCGGGCCCGAACAGCGGGCCTCGACCCCGACATGGTGCTCGAGAACTGGGACGAGGCGACGAAGGTCAACTTCGACCGCTTGGTCTGGGACGAGCTGTGCTCGCTGCGCTTCGTCGACGCCGGGCACAACGTGATGATCATGGGACCGGTCGGGGTCGGCAAGACCTTCATGGCCTCAGCGCTCGGACACGCGGCGGTGCGGCGGCGCTTCAGCGTCGTCTTCTGCCGGGCCGACGCGCTGCTCAAGCGACTCCGCGCCAGCCGGCTCGACAACTCCCACGACGCCGAGATGCGCAAGCTCATGCGGGTCGACCTGCTCATCCTCGACGACTTCGCCCTTCAGCCTCTCGACCCCCTCGACACCGCCGACATATACGAGCTGATCGTCGAGCGCCACCGAGCGGCTTCCACCCTGGTGACGTCGAACCGCGAGCCCATCGAGTGGATCGGCCAGATGGCCGACGCCCTGTTGGCCCAGTCCGCCATCGACCGTCTCCAGTCGGCCGCCTACGAGCTCGTCCTCGACGGCGAGTCCTACCGCAAGCACCAAAAGCCCGGGCTCGACGTCGGCACCACGACTCCGCGGGCCACCCGACGGAGGCGCCGGTCTTGACCGCCTATGCGTCAGCAGTCATCATCAACGTGCCGACGCTGCAAACCCCGGACGTGGTCCCTTCACATTGACGGAAGGGTGGTCCCATCAGCGTGGCGGGCGACATTCGAGCGAAGGTAGTCAGACAACCCCGCGCCTTCAACGCTTCGTTATATATGTCATCGAAAGAAGAATCGCACCCTCAATGGTGTCGGGGATCCGATAGCTCATGTGCCCGATCCGCCCACTGCTGTGGACTTCGGGTTTCTTGTGCGACCACAGGAGCGACGTGCGAATGTTCACTATTGAATCTTACGGCTATTGACCTCGGACGCGATCGCAAGGGTACTGAAAGCGACACAACACTTTCGTCAGCAGATCGAATCGAACGCTTTGTCCATGCTCTACGGCGAACAACTGGTTCGGCCCGTGCGTCCATTGTTTAATTGGCCTAGTGCCACGACCAACGTGGATCGCGCTTCTCCAGGTAGGCCGCCTTGGCCTCGCGGGAATCCTCGAACGTTAGCAATCTATTGGTGTAGTCCTGCTCCATCCGGTAGGCGTCCTTCAGCGGGAGGAACTCCGTCCGATTCAGCACTTCCTTGGCTAGGCGCAGGGCGATAGGACTCTTGGCCGCCAACATTGCGGCGAGATCGTGAGCCGCGTCAAGCAATTGATCCGAGGCAACAACTCGACTCACCGAGCCCAGCGCGTGCAGCTCCTGGGCAGTGATCGGGGCGCCGGTCAGATACAGTTCCCGAGCCTTGTGACGAGGGACGAGCAACGAAAGCTGCGCTCCGGCGCCGAGCAGACCCACGTCGATCTCCTTCGTTGCGAAGATGGCGTCCTCGGACGATACGATGATATCGCATAGCGCTGCAAAGGCGACACCAGCGCCGATTGCCGGGCCATTGATCGCAGCAACAACCGGTACGACGCAATCGTAGACCGCCCACAGGGCTTCTCTGGCAGCAACGCCAACGTCGATTGTGTCGCGTGGGCGCGCTTCGTCGTTGCTCGACCGAAGATCGGCACCGGCCATAAACGCTCGTGTCCCGGCGGCAGTGAAGATGACGGCACGAACGTCGCGGTCGTCATGAAAGCTCGAGAAGACTGTTTCGAGCTCTCGGAAGGTAGTGGCGGTCACAGCGTTCACTGGCGGCCGATCCAAGGTGACAGTCACGATGTGACCTTCCCGTTCCACTCGTAGATCGTTCAATTGACACCCCCTCGTCCCAGAAAGCAACTAACTTTACAAAGATGGTACACCCTTCCGAATTGAAGTTTTGGCTTGGTATCGCATTCGTTCCCACTACCAAGATCAAAGAAGTCGCTCAAGCCGCAGAGCAGGCAGGGTTCGTAGGCGTGGCAATGGCAGACCATGCCGTCAATCCTCGGACCGTCAGCTCTCCGTATCCCTACCTCAAGGGCGGTGAGCGCGGCATCCGTCCAAGTCTGGAGTGGCCTGACCCGTTTGTCGCCGCTGCAGCGATGGGTGCCCAGACTACAAACCTGAGGTTCACGACGAATGTGCTCGTCGCTCCACTGCGCCACCCAGTCCTGCTCGCGAAGTCTGTTGCCACGGCCTCTGCGCTCACCGGCGGCCGTGTCGACCTCGGGTTAGGGATCGGGTGGATGCGCGAGGAGTTTGATGCATTGGGCATCGACTTCGCGACAAGAGCGGAGCGCACTGAAGAGACGGTGGAGGCTCTGCGGATGCTCCTCTCCGGCGACATTGTGGAGTACCACGGCCGTCATATCAACTTCCCGGAATTGGCTGTGCAGCCAGCTCCGGCGGGCCCCGTCTCCATTTACATGGGCGGGCATAGCGAGCCCGCGATCCGGCGTGCAGCTCGTCTCGCAGACGGTTGGACTGGAGTCGAGGCCGACATGGATGAAATTCCGGAGTTGGTCGAGCGCGTCAGAACGGCAGTCGAGATGCTCGGGCGCGGCGACCAGCCTTTCCCCGTGAGAGTCTCCCTCAACGATGCCCCCTCACTTGACAACTGTATGGCGCTCTGCGAAGCGGGCGTCACGGAGGTGACAGTGCTCTACAGGCAGCTCTCTCATCCCGAGGGACGGCTCGCCGCGATAAGGCAGTACGGGATGCGCGTTCTCGCCGGCCTCGCAGGCACCCAGCAGTAGTAGCGACCGTTACGGCAGGTCGCGTCCTCGACCAGCGAGGGCCGACGCACCCTCCGTAAAGAAGAACTCTCACGCGATCTAAGGAGACGGATTGCCTCCCTTGAACGCCTCGCAGCAACTTATAGCGTGCCCGCAATGAATCCCAGGGGGCCTGATGGGCGGAGGCCTGTACCTCTTGACTACCTGGCGGCATCCTGGCAGCGAGGGCCGGGGGCTCTTCTCTTACCCAGCGCTATACGTCATTCGTGTCGTGTTCTAGCCGGTGGCCAGCCCGCCGACGCCGGACACGTATGCGACGCCGCAAGTCAAGTTCGGTGAGACGCGCAGCATGCAAAGGAAGGGATTCGGCCCGAGTTATTCGGGATTAGGGAGGTCTTCTGGAACTGCGGGTCAAGCTCTTCATCAACCACAAACCATGGATCTAAGCTGGCGGCTCCAAAGAGAAATTCTGTGGCATGGATCCGGTTGACGTATGTGGTGGGGATGGTCACGCCCAGGAACGCTGAGCTTCGGGTAATTATGAATGCCGTGCCGCGGCGCCACGGGCCGGGGAATCGCTCCTGCGTGACAACCCTATGACGCACACCCGGGGACCAGCCCAGATCGAACACCTCCGGCACCCGTTGTCTGCTTGACAGCTGTAGTACTTCTAAGCTTATATAGATTGAGATGACAGTAATCTGGCGGAAAGAACCTGGGATTCAACTGGCAGGTCTCCTTGTGGCTGACGGAGTGGGCAGGACAGTG
>JBKQRT010000027.1:0-20919 GCA_052143895.1 Acidimicrobiales bacterium
ACGTGGTCAGCGCCACTGTCGCCACGGGTCGCTTCAACCCTCTCGGTCGTTTGGTCGGGGACTTCCTCGTGCAGCCGGCCAGCGCCCGCGGCCGCACCCGCCAGGGCAGGCACATTCCATTCCCCGATGACCACAAGCGCCATTTCGAGGGCCTGCACCACTTCCGGCTACTCAATCATCCGTCTGTCTACGAGGTGATGCGCGAATGGCTCGAGGGCGCATCCCACTTCCACCCTGGAGACCGTTCCGCACCGGTTGGAGCGTAGGTCACGAGAGCGAAACCTGCCCGGAGCCCGGCTTGAAGGCGCCGGTCCAGACTCCGCTCTCACGGGTCCGAGGTTCCAGAGTTCCTGGGATTCCAAGGCGTGGCGTTTCCGGGACACGGGTGGCCCCACGGTTCACCTCGCCGCACGTGAGCTCCCGAATGAGGCCCCATGGACCACCGCGATCCTGTGGTCATCCCTCGAGCGGAGTCTCCCCTGAGCTTCGCGGCCACCGACCTCGCTGTGCTCCGTGAAAGTGGCGAGCCGTGGAGCTGACGGACCCAGGACCTTCGGCAATAACCGTCGGCAAACATGACGCCATCGACCATCGTCCATCCCCCCTGTCAATGCCCCCTCGATCTTCGGCGCACCCGGACCCCACAGCACAACTATCGGCACGACAGGAAGGTCAAGTCGATCGGGGCCCGTCCAGAGCGTGCCGGCGACCTTGCGAGCGCTCATCGGTGCTTGGGACATCGGTGTCAACGAGATTGGGAGCAGTCCGCTCCGAAGGCGGTGGATAGGCGGCAACGAGCAGTCGCATGAGCTTTGGGAACTGGGGGGTGAAGCGCCCCGTGCCCCACTCGAGTTCGGGCTCGTTAGCGATGGCCTGGCTGATGACCCCGACGATCAGCATCGAGACCAGGTAGATCGCCTCCTCGGAGTCGGCATCGGGTCCGAGCTGACCTGCTGTGACGGCGTCTGCCATCGCGCCGCGCTGGATGTCGACCATCTCCACGCTGACAGCCATCGCCTCGGTCGACGGCTCGAACCTCGGGACGGGGCGCCAGAACAGCAGTTCGGCGATGGCGCGGTTGGCCAGCGCCCAACGTCCGCTTGCCTCGAGGCCGGCGATCAAGGCGTCGAGACCGGGCTCGGCTGTGGACATGGCGGTCCGCATGACCTCGAGGTGCTCGCGTTGACCCCGCAGGAAGAGCTCGTCGTAGATCGCCATGAGCGAGGGGAAGTACTTGTAGATCGACGGAGGCTGTACGCCGAGGCGGCGTGCCACTTCGGACAGGCTCAGCCCGTTCACGCCGTCCTCGGTCATCATGGCGATGGCGATGGCGAGGATCTCGTCGATGGTCTCCTGCCGCCGCCTGGCCCGTCGGTCCGAAAGCGGTGCATCGATGCGCTCGGGACGCTGCTCGCGCGGCATGAAAGAAGCATAGCACAAAGAATGCTTGACAGCATTAGCTAATACCATTAACCTAAGGATTCGTAAGCGGGGCGGACGAACGGAGGACCCATGACCGAGACGAGTGGACGATGGTGGCTGACGCACGACAGCGAGGAGGTGGTCATCGACTCCACCCCGGACCGCATCTACGACCTCGTGTCGGACATGCCGCGCATGGGTGAGTGGAGCCCGGAGTGCCAGCGGGTGGAGTGGCTCGACGGGTCCAACGGGCCGGCCGTGGGGGCGACCTTCGTCGGGCACAACGAGGGCGGGCCTCGCAAGCTGATGAAGTGGTCGCGTCACGGTCGGGTGCTGTCGGCCGACCCGGGTCGGGAGTTCGCCTTCGTCACCGAGGAGGGCGGGCGTGAGTCGACCGAGTGGCGGTACCGGTTCGAACCGACCGACGGCGGCACCCGGGTCGTCGAGTCCTACGAGGTGAAGTGGATCCCCCTGTGGGCCCGGATCATCGACGTCCCGACCAACCGGGCCCGCGAGCTCCATGACGCCATGGGCCACACGCTCGATCAACTCAAGGCGGCCGCCGAGGCGGCCACGACGCCGGAGGGGCGGTCATGACCCTCGAAGTGACCCCGAAGGGCTACGTCCTCGGCGCCGGACAGGGCGAGTCCCTCTGGTTCGCAGACAGCCTGCTGAGCTACAAGGTGACCGGCGACCAGACGCAGGGGCAGCTCGCCGTGGCCGAGGTCCGCGCCCCCCGGGGCTCGGGGTCACCGAGCCACCGGCACCGCAACGAGGACGAGGCCTGGTACGTCCTGGACGGGGACCTGACCTTCTGGCTGGGTGACGACTCCCGCACGGCGACCACCGGGGACTTCGTCTTCGGGCCCCGCGGCGAGCAGCACCGGTTCCGGGTCGACTCCGAGGAGGCCCACTTCCTCATCTTGGTGACCCCCGCCGGGTTCGAGGACTTCACCCGGGCCTGTGGGTGGCCGGCGACAGCGCGGACACTTCCGCCCCCGGACCTGCCCCTCCATCAACCCCCGGACCTGCCCCTCCATCAAGAGGAGGAGCTCGTCGCCGCAGCCGAACGGCACGGCCTCGAGATCTCCCCTCTGTAGCGAACGCTCCATCGATCCATCCGGTCTCCGAGGACCACTCGTGGGCGAAGCCTTGCCCGAATTCCCGATTCCCACCGACGACCACCAAATGACGCAAGTCGAAGGAGAGCATCATGGTCGCCACGTACAAGGCAGCACCGGACATCGACGTCCTCACCTCAAACGTCCCCATCCCCGGCTTCGGCCAGATCCCGGTCAACGCGTTCGTCCTCCATGGCCCCGAGCCGATCCTGGTTGACACCGGCACGGTGGTCGAGCGCCCGGAGTTCATGGCCGCCCTGCGATCGGTCATCGATCCCGCCGACCTCAAGTGGGTCTGGCTCACCCACACGGACTTCGACCACATCGGGGGCCTGCCCCAGCTGCTCGCCGAGAACCCGGACCTGAAGGTGGTCACCACCTTCCTGGCAGTGGGAATCATGACCCTGTTCGACCCGCTCCCGATGGACCGGGTCCACCTGCTCAACCCGGGCCAGACGCTGACCACGGGCGACCGCATGCTCACCGCGCTCAAGCCACCGGCTTTCGACAACCCGGTGACCACCGGCTTCTACGATGACAAGTCCGGGGCGCTCTTCAGCTCCGACTGCTTCGGTGCGCTGCTCCAGGACGTGCCCCAGAGCGCCGCCGACCTGTCGGAGGAGGAGCTGCGCAACGCGCAGGTCTTCTGGGCCACGGTCGACTCGCCCTGGTTGCACAACGTGGAGGGTGCAGTTCTCGAACGGAAGCTCGACGAGATCCGGCGGATGGAGCCTGCCATGGTGCTGAGCAGCCATCTGCCGGCGGCACCCGGTGCGATCACCGAGCGGCTGCTGGCTTCGCTCGCCTCGGTCCCCACGGCACCTCCGTTCGTCGGACCCGACCAGGCTGTCCTCGAGCAGATGCTCGTGCAGATGACCGGAGATCCGCAGTAGCGATGGCCTCGGCCGAGCTCTTCGAGGAACGGCCTTCCGGCGACATCAGTGGACCTCCGTCGTCAGAAGGTCGGTATCTCCGACAGCCATCTCAAGTCCGGCCAGAAGACGAAGCGTTCTCCTCCTTGGAGCCGCGAACCACGCATCGAGGCCGCGAGGCAGACGCAGCCCGGTTGGAGCTGTTGGCCGATGCAGTGTTCGCCATCGCCGCGACACCGGCCAGAGTCTCCAGGGGAGGCGGGTGCCTCTTCGCCGACCGAAATGTACGAGTCATTTCCGAACTGGGAGAACTCCTCGCCCACCTCACCATCGATCCGACGAAGATCTACCAGGGCCAGCGAAAGCCTCCTGGTTGGCCAGCGGATGCAAGACATGCCCTGCGAACTGGGAAAACGTTGTAATTCTCACAACTCGGTGGAGGTTATGCGACTATGTTCGAACCCTTCCGTGGCCCTCTGGCCAGGGGAAACGCGGCGCCATCGGCTGAGCTGAGGCTCAATTCGGCCGTCCGAACAGTTCGACCGAGAGTTGGCGCCGGAAGCAATGCGACGATGTTCGAACCCCTTGGCCGCCGATGAGCGAGCAGTCAGAGACGGTGCCCTGTCGGGCAGGCAGATCGCCTAGACGTCAACCTGCTTAGCAACCCCCAGGTGCCACCTTGTATCCCTCCGATGGCTCGATGGCGGCGGTGTCCACGTCACGAACCTCCGAGCAGATGCCGGATCATTTCCAGGCGTTCAGGGACCACCGTCCACCACATCCAACGGCCCCGCTTCTCTCCTTGGACCAGTCCAGCTTCGGCCAGGATCTTCGTGTGGTGTGAGACCGTGGGCTGACTCCGGCCGAGCGGCTCCTCGAGATTGCAGCTGCACACCTCGTCGGCGGACGCCACCATCGACAGCAGCCGAAGCCGTACCGGGTCGCTCAGCGCCGCGAACACATGGGCGAGGCTCGTGGCCTCCTCCTCGCTCAGCACGTGCTCTGCCAGGGGAGGGCAGCAGAGGGCTTCCGGCGCTGCGCTCTTGCTCGTCATCGCTGCCTCCGTTTGTATTGACACTAGTCGATATGTGGTGCATACTTCCTATCGACAATGATGAATCTACAAGGAGTCGCCATGTCCCGCGTGCAACTCGCCCTCAATGTCTCCGACCTCGACGAGGCCATCGCCTTCTACTCCAAGCTCTTCAGCACCGAGCCGGCCAAGGTCCGCCCGGGCTACGCCAACTTCGCCATCGCCGAGCCCGCCCTCAAGTTGGTACTCATCGAGGGCGCCGGCGAGGCCGGCTCCATCAACCACCTGGGCGTCGAGGTGGCGTCGACCGACGACGTGGCTGCCGCCACAAGTCGGCTGTCCGAGGAGGGCATGGAGACCGACGTCGAGGAGGCCACGACCTGCTGCTACGCAGTCCAGGACAAGGTGTGGGTGGATGGCCCCGACGGGGCCAAGTGGGAGATCTACACCGTGCTGGCCGACGCCGACAGCCCCGAGGGGCTCGGCGGCGACGAGCGGTGCTGCACTTCGGACTCGATGCAGATCGGCCCTCCGGCCAAGGTCGGAGCCACTGTGGGCGCCTCCACGTCCAGCTGCTGCTGAGCACGTCCCTCTTGAGGGCATAGGAGTTCCGTGAACGACGTCGTCCTGTGGCGCCGCCTGGTCGCCGAGTACCTGGGGAGTGCCTTCCTGGCAGCCATCGTCATCGGCTCGGGGATCGCCGCCCAGCAGCTCTCGCCCGGCAACGTCGGCCTCGAGCTCCTGCAGAACGCCCTGGTCACGGGGGCGGGACTCTTTGCCATCATCCTGATCTTCGGATCGCTGTCAGGGGCACACTTCAACCCGGTGGTCTCCTTCGTGGATGCCGCCTTCGGTGGGATCTCGTGGCGGGACGCGGCGGCATACCTGCCCGCGCAGGTGGCCGGCTGCATCACGGGGGCGGTCGTGGCCAACGTGATGTTCTCGCGCAAGGCCGTGACGATCTCGACGCACCACCGGGCTACGGGACCTCATCTCCTCTCCGAGGTGATCGCAACGATCGGACTACTCCTCGTGATCTTCGCCCTGGCCCGAAGCGAGAAGACCGCCTACACCCCGGCCGCAGTCGGTGCCTACATCACCGCCGCCTACTTCTTCACGTCATCGACCAGCTTCGCCAACCCGGCCATCACCATCGGGCGCATGTTCTCGAACACCTTCGCCGGCATCGCCCCCTCTTCAGCACCTGCCTTCATCGGCGCTCAGGTGGTCGGCGGGGTCGCCGCAGTTGGCCTCGTGATGCTGCTCTACCCGGGCCTCACCAGAGCGGAGTCCGCCGACATCATCGTCCCGCACCTCCGCGGGACGGACGATCCCGAGACTGAGCTCGACTCTGCCCGCTGAGCGAGCCATCTTCACCCCGAAGGAGCCCCATGCACCTCATCGTCATCGGCGGTAGCGACGCCGGCATCAGCGCAGCGCTTCGTGCCCGCGAGCTGGATCCGAGCGTGGAAGTCACGGTGGTCGTGGCCGACGCCTACCCCAACTTCTCGATTTGCGGCATCCCGTACTACGTGTCCGGAGAGGTGACCCACTGGAAGAACCTGGCCCACCGAACCTATGCCGACCTGGAAGCCACCGGCATGCAGCTCCGAGTCGACACCTGGGCCAAGCAGATCAACGTCGAGGACCGGACACTCCTCGTGACCAACCCGGACGACTCCGACGAACTGCTCACCTATGACGAACTCATCGTGGGCACGGGAGCGGTGTCCGCTGTGCCACCGATCGAAGGCATCACCGGTGATGACGCGCTGAGCATCGATGACGGAGTCCACCTGCTCCACTCGATGGGCGACACCTTCGACCTCATGCGCACACTCGGGGAGACCAAGCCCAAGAGCGCGGTGATCGTCGGAGCCGGCTACATCGGGCTCGAGATGGCCGAGGGCCTCGTGGCCCGGAGCATTCAGGTCGCCCAGATGGAGCGCCTCGAAGAGGTCCTCCCGACGGTCGACCCCGAGCTGGGCGCCCACGTACATGCCCAGCTCAGCGAGCGTGGTGTCGAGGTCCTGACCGGCACCAATGTGGCGAAGATCTCCCGCAACCCCGAGAGCGGCGCCCGCTTGGTCGTTGATGCTGCCGACGGCGGCGGTGCGGTTAGGCGCGGGGTCGACCTGGTACTCATCGTCGTGGGGGTCCGTCCGGATGTCGAGCTCGCCGCCTCCGCTGGTGCTGAGACAGGGTTCGCGGGCGCACTCGTCGTTGACCGCCACATGCGCACCAACCTGCCTCACGTCTTCGCAGCCGGCGATTGTGTGGTCACCCACCACCGCCTCCTCGGGACCACCTACCTGCCTCTCGGGACGACCGCCCACAAGCAGGGCAGGATCGCTGGCGAAAACGCCATTGGCGGCAACCGGGAGTTCGCCGGGAGCTTGGGCACCCAGGTCGTCAAGATCTTCGACCACGCCATTGCGCGCACCGGCCTGCGGGACCATGAGGCCATCGCCGCCGGCTTCGATCCCATGACGATCGGCTTCGAGGCCGACGATCACAAGGCGTACTACCCGGGCAGCCACAAGATTGCCATGCGGTACACGGGTGATCGGAAGACTGGTCGGCTCCTCGGCGTGCAACTCTTCGGCCACAAGCAGGCTGAGGTCGCCAAACGGGTCGACATTCCCGCGACCGCCATTTTCCAGGGCATGAAGGTCGAGGACATGAGCGAACTGGACCTGTCCTATACGCCCCCCTTTGGCAGTCCCTGGGATGCGGTCCAGATGGGTGCCCAGGCGTGGGTCAAGCAGGTTTGACGCCTTCGTGCTGACTCAGAATCCACCGTCGAACGGGGTTCGAGTGCATCGCCCGTGACGGCACTTCAGACAGTGCTTGCGGCAATCAACAAGACGGCGCCCACGGCCATCACCACCGGGCAGATCTTGAACCAGATCACTCCGGTTCGGGCCCCGGTGACGGAAGTCAGTACTCCGACGGCTATCAGCATGAATGCGGAGGCGCCGTAGACCCAGCGGCTCGTGGACTGCTGCGGACCACCGATTGCGGTGACGCCGATCACCACCGCGGCGATGAACCACATGGTGAATCCTTCGGCAATCCACTCCTGGGTGATGACGCGCCGATTGTCCTCAGTGGAGTCTGCGAAGCCCTGGACAACTCTGGCAGTGGGCACGACGTGCGCTACGCCCCAGAGCGCCACGATGGCGGCGGCGGCGTACGCGAAGGCATCGGCCATGCGTTCATGCTGTGGGCCTCCACCAGCCCCAGGCCAGAGGCGTTGGACCTCAATCCACGACAGCGTTCGACTGCTTCGGGATGCCGGCACGAAGGAAATCCTCGACGCTCGCGAAGTCGTGCGCGGTGAGCCAGAGTCGTAGCAGGTACCGACGCTCATTGAGATCCTCGGCGTCCTCATACGCCTCGCGGGCGTGGAGGATCTTGGCGTTGGAGAGGAGCTGGATGTCGCCGGGCTCGAAGTCCATCTCGACGTGGAATAAAGGGTCGTTGGCCAGACGTTCGATGAGCGCCATTGCCTCGAGCTGGGAGTCGGTGAGTCGTGGAACGTCGGGGTGGCGCTGGGCGTCGGTGACGTACCAGCCGATGTAAAAGAACCGGGGGAGTCCTCCAACGTCGTTCACCGGCGGAAGGGCGAAGTAGGGGTCCTCGCCCGGTGACTCCTCGCCGTTGCGATCCCAGTACATCGGCTCGTAGAGGACGTCGAGCAGGTCGGGCCTGGTCGACAGGATCTCGTTGTAGATGGCCATTGAACTGGCGATCCGGCTTTCGCCACCTTGCCGGGCTTTGTGCAGGCAGAGGAGGGCGACGATGTCGGAGCCGTCGGTGTGGAAGTCCTGGCGGGCGTGGGTCCGGTACAGGCGGACGCTCGGGTCGGTCCTCGGGGTGCGCTCGTCGCGAATATGGGTGAGGACGCTCGCCTGGCGGTCCTGGCCAACCGGGGTGCCGAGCCGCATCCCGAGACCGACGTAGGCCAGCTCGATTTCGGCCGCGGTCAGGTCCTCGATCGGAAACCCTCGAAGCAGGAGGAATCCACGCCCATCGTTGAGCGCATGCGACCAGGAGGTGACGTCCAAACTGAAGCTCGGCAGGGCGAGCCCCTCGCTTTGGAGCGTCGAGACCGTATGGCCGTCGGCAGCGGCCTGCCGGGCTGCATCAATGATCTCGCGACGCTGGCCATCGCCCAACCTCACCGTCCAGCCTTCGCTGCGGGCGCCGTCGCCCGCCCTCCACACAGAGGGAGCGTCGACGATGGTGTGCGTGCCCACCCGCTACGCCGGTCGCCGTGCCCGGATGAAGGCGTTGGCGACGGCCCCGGCGCTCTGTTCGATCGCCGCTGCCCGATCGAGTCCCTCGGGGAGCGGGAGGGATCCAGCGAGGCGCTCAACCGCGTCGCGGTCGTGGACGAGGGTGGGCCCAATCTCGATCTGGTCGAATCCGGCCGCCTCCAGCTTGGCCTCGTAGTCACCCACCACGAGGGCCCCCGCCACGCAACCGGTCCACAGACCCATCAGCGAGGTGAGCTCGGCCGAGAGCGGGCGAAGCAGCACGACATCGGACACGGCGAACAGTCCACCTGGCTTGAGCACCCGGAAGGCCTCGCGGAGCACGACATCCTTGTCGGCGGCCAGGTTGACCACACAGTTGGAGATGATGACGTCGACCGAGGCGTCGGGGAGTGGGATCTCCTCGATGGTGCCCAAGAGGAACTCCACATTCTCGACACCAGCCTCGGCCTGGTTGCGCCGGGCCAACTCAAGCATCTCGGGTGTCATGTCGAGCCCGTAGACCTTGCCGGTCGGACCGACTCTGCGAGCCGACAGCAGGACGTCGATCCCGCCCCCGGAGCCGAGATCGAGCACGGTCTGGCCAGGGAGCAGCGTCGCCAGCGCGGTCGGGTTGCCGCACCCGAGTGAGGCGAGTGCTGCCGCGGGAGGAAGGTCGCCAGTCTGGTCGACGGCGTACAACTCGGCCCCGAAGCCCTCGCCGACGCCTGTGTCGGGGGTGCAGCATGGCGGCGCGTCGGTCACCGACCGAGCGGCAGCGGCGTAACGATCCCGGACCGCAGTGCGGATCTGTTCTGCGTCGGTCGTGGTCATGAGGATCCTCCTAGGTCGATGGTGCCGAGGTCACGATGTGGGCGAGGCTGCGGATCGGCTCGGCGATGGCATCGCAACAGATGGCATACCGATTGGAGCGCCCCTCGGGTGTGGCAACAACGATGGCGCTGTCCCGCAGTGCCTTCAGATGGTGGCTGGCCAAGGTCTGGCCGATGCCGAGTTCCACAGCGAGCTCGACAACGGTGCGAGGTCGCTGGGCGAGGAGGAGGAGGATCGCCAGGCGGTTCTCGTCAGCGAGCGCCTTGAGGATCGGGGTGAACTCGCGCGCCGCTGCAAGGGGATCGATACCGACGGACTGCCGAGTGCTCATGGGCACATTTCTAACATCAGCAGAAACTGGTGACAACAGTCTTTCTGTAGACCCCGTCGCCGGTGGAGGTGTGGTGGCCACACCAAAGAGCTCCGTCTACCTGCAGTTTCGCGACGGACATCGGCACGGGTTCGAACGTCGCCCTTTGGCTATCTGACGGCCGGACGAGAAACATGCCCCGTGACCAGGGGGAATGTTGTATTTCTCACAACGGGTGGAGGTGATGGGATTATGTTCGAACCCCTTTTGGGCCCTGGCTCGGCACCGGCCCTTGGGCCGATCCGCCCGATGACGACGGACCCGAGCGATACCGGACGGTTGGGCTGGGCGGCGACCCGCACACAGCCGGCAATCTCTTGCGGTTACTGAAGCAGGCAGCCGGAGTCGAACTCGGCCCGCGTCTCAAGACGGCGAGCGGCTCAACGGGTGAGCCTCCTGGGCCCACGGGTGTTGCGCTACGCCGCCGCGCCACCGCTTCGCAAAGGGCTTGTCCGTCCACAGCGGTCAAGCGGAAGGCGGGGACCAATCCCTGTCAGTTTCAGCGTATAGCGCACGGGCCGCTTGCGACAAGACCGGGCCGGCCGCACAATCTCCGGTCGAGGTCAGACCTACGGAGATGGGAGTCGCGAAATGCGTGTGTTGTTGTTGACGTATGGGGGGCGCGGGGACGTCGAACCGCTGTTGGGACTCGCGGTGCGGTTGCGGGCATTCGGCGCGGAGGTTCGGATGTGCGCGCCGCCGGACTGCGCGGATCGGCTGGCCGAGGTCGGCGTGCCCCTGGTCCCAGCCGGCCCGCCGGTGCGCCCACTGGTGCACGGGGCGACGCCGCTGTCGTCGGCCGACCTGCCCCGGCGCGCGGCCGAGGTGATCGCCGCCCAGTTCGACACGGTCGCAGCGGCAGCCGAGGGATGGGATGCGCTGGTGGCGACCGGCCTGCTGCCGGCCGCGGCCGGCGCGCGGTCGGTGACCGAGAAGCTCGGCATCCGCTACGTCTACGCGGCCTACTGTCCAATCTTTCTGCCGTCGCCGCACCACCCTCCGACGCCGTTTCCCGGTCGGCCGTTCCCACCAGAGCTGACCGACAACCGGGTGCTGTGGGACCTGAACGCCCAGAGCGCGAACGAGCTGTTCGGCGCGGCGCTCAACTCCCGCCGGGCGTCGATCGGCCTGCCACCGGTGGACAACGTCTACGACTACGGCTTCACCGACCACCCCTGGCTGGCGGCGGACCAAACCCTGGGCCCGTGGCAGGAGCCGGCTGATCTCGACGTCGTGCAAACGGGAGCGTGGATCCTACCGGACGAGCGCCCACTCCCGGCCGAGTTGGTGGCCTTCCTGGACGCCGGCACACCACCGGTGTACGTGGGCTTCGGCAGCATGCGCGCCCCGACGGACATCGCCCGGATGGCCATCGAGGCGATCCGCGCGCAGGGCCGTCGCGCGATCGTTGCCCGCGGCTGGGCCGACCTGACCCTGATCGACGACCGGGACGACTGCTTCGGTGTCGGCGAGGTCAACCAGCAGGCACTGTTCGCCCGGATGGCCGCCGTCGTTCACCACGGCGGCGCGGGGACGACGACGACGGCCGCCAGAGCCGGCGCGCCTCAGGTCGTGATACCCCAGATCGCGGACCAGCCGTACTGGGCGGGCCGGGTGGCCGACCTGGGCGTCGGCGCGGCACACGACGGCCCGACTCCGACCGCCAAGTCCCTGTCGCATGCGCTCACGACGGCCCTGACCCCCGAGACAAGCGAACGAGCAACCGCCGTGGCCCGCACGATCCGCACCGACGGGGTGACGGTGGCCGCGAAGCAGCTGCTCCACGAGCTCTGAAGACCGATGAAGCTCGCCCGCAAGGTGCCGGTTGCGCGCATGCGAGTTTGGTGCCGGACCGCCCGATAACGCTCCGACGTCCGAGGCAAAAGCCAGTGACGCCGACCGGCTAACGGGTCAGCTGTCGCGTGAGGGGTTCGAACAACGCCGTTACCCTTGCCGGCATCCGAGGGTCTCGCTTTTGAAGTCCAAGCAGGAGGGTCAGTCCCACCACTCTCAGCAAAAACGTCTGCCGATCACACTCTAACGTTCAATCGGTGGATCGAGGCTGAGCGAGCCGTTAGTCGTCGAGGATGACGAGGTCGAGCCGAGCGAGGCGCTCAGGGTCGACCAAGGCATCGACCTCGACGGTCACCCCACCTGCGACGGTGAAGCCCATGACGGAGATCGGGGGTCCGTCCAAGGTGATGACAGCTCCGACCGCACCGTTCACCATCACCGCTCGTAGGTGTGCGGCAGGTTGAGCAAACATGAGCGCTCTCCGTGCGACTGCGTCAGCACCCCGCTCCCATGCCGTCGCTGCGGGCCGACTGGTTCCTCCGTCCGAGCGCAAGACAACGTCCGGGTCAAGCAGCGTCACGAGACTATCGAAGTCACCGCGGTGCGCCGCAGCGAAGAATGCGTCGACGAGGGCGCGCTGAACCGTCGGATCGGCGTCGGGGAACCGTGTCTCTTGCACCCGCCGACGCGCCCGGCTGGCGAGCTGGCGAGCGGCGGTCGGGTGCGTCCCACCATCGGTGCGATTTCCTCGAACGGTACTCGGAACAGGTCGTGAAGGACGAAGGTGAGCCGTTCTGCGGGGCTCAGCGCGTCCAACATCACGACTAGGGCCAGGTCGACGGAGTCGGCCAAGAGCGCTTCATCTTCGGGGGAGTTGGAGCTCGCGCTACTCACAATTGGGTCGGGCACGTGCACCCCGACGCTGTCCTTTCTTCGCACCGCTCTGGCCTGCAGCATGTTCAAGCAGACCCGGGCGACGATGGTTGTCAACCAGCCGCCGAGGTTTTCCACCCCGTCGGTGCCGGATCGGTTGAAGCGTACCCAGGTGTCCTGCACTGCGTCCTCGGCTTCAGCCAGCGATCCCAGCATCCGGTAGGCGACGGCCCGCAACCGGATCCGAAGTTCCTCAAATCGGTCGGCCAGCCAGGCCGTCTCGTCTGGCTCGTTGCTGATCGGTCACATCCTTCCGTCCTCGCCGGTCATACAGAGTGACCGACAGAACCGACACGATGTGACAAGGAGTGCCATGGAACCCCTGATGACCATCCCCGCGTTGAGTGTGAGCGGGCTTCTCGATGCCCTTCAGGCGCTTGGCTCTGCAGCGAGCAGCCCTGGGCTGCCCCAGAAGACCATCGACCTCGTCCATCTGCGCGCCAGCCAGATCAATGGATGTTCCGTGTGCATCGACATTCACAGCCGGAGCGCTCGGAAGGCAGGTGAGAGCGACCAGCGACTCTTCACCCTGGCCGCATGGCGCGATACGCCGTACTTCGCCGACGCTGAGCGCGCTGCTCTGGCATTGACCGAGGCTGCCACCCGCCTCGCCGATCGACCTGACCCGGTCCCAGACCATGTGTTCGAGGAGGCAGCCAAGCACTACGACGAGGGAGCACTTGCTGCCCCGGTGGTCCAAATCGCAGCAATCAATGCCTGGAACCGAATCAACGCGACGACTCGTCAGATCGCCGGAGAATGGACCGCGCCACAGTGGGCGTGAGCCGCTCAACACCGATGACAGTCGAAGGGGCTGCCCAGAGATCGGTTGACACCGGTCTTGATTGATCAGGGAGTCTTGGATCGGCACGGCGGTCAAGCGGCTGACGACCGAGGTTGCCCTGGGCCGGTCAGGCCGCCGGCGAGGCAATCAACAAGTCTCTGAGCGATTGAACCATCGTCATCCAACGTCGGGTTGAAGATCGTCACTTCCAGACCGACCGCCTTCCTGCTTGCGCATGCGAAATGGAGCACAGACTCCAACTCATCCCATCCGAGTCCGCCCGGCAATCGGTAGTCCACTGCAGGCATTACGGAATCGTCCAGCACGTCACAGTCGAGGTGAATCCAGAATCCGTCGAGCTCGGGCCGTGCGATTCGTGCCAGCGCTCGGCTAATGCATCGCTCGACTCCCTGCGCACGCACTGCATCCAAATCAAAGATCTCTATTGGAGTGTCCTCGATGCGCTGACTTCCATCGTTCGCGGCTTCCTCAGCATCTCGGCGGCCGAACAGCACGACGTCCTCGTCCAGCACCAAGGGACCGATTCCGTCCAGATCAGTGACGATGTCGGGCCCTCGACCTGTCACCAGGGCCAGATCCATCGAAGCAGCCTCACCGTTTTTCTCAGCCTCCGGTTGGTAGAAGTCGGCATGCCCGTCGAGGAATAGCAACCCGAAGCGTCCACGTCGTCGCAACGCCAACATGTCGCCTAGCAGAATTGAACAGTCACCGCCGAGGACGATCGGGACATCCCGTGCGTCGAGCACGATTCCGGTCGCATCTGCGAGGGCGTACGAGTAGTTACGGATCGACGTCGAGTTGAGCAATCCCGTCGCCAGGTCACGTCTCGGATCGTAGGGCGGAGGGGGCACACGCCCAGCATGGCGAGCACCAACTGCCTCGGCGAGACCAGCGTCGAGGAGCGCCCTTGGCAGACGTTCCACGCCGCGAGGAAACAGACCCAGAACCGAGGGCGCTTCGACGATGGCGTAGCAAGTCACGATTCCATTTTGCGGGAGATCGTAGGGTTTCACACGACGAGCCGCTGGCCTCGGGCTACTCAGCGATCGGTTGCCACAGGTCTTGACCGATCAAGCTGTCCCGTCAGGCTGCCCTGCTGGACGCTTCGAGTGACCAAACCGCATCGCTGATGGAGACTGGGTCAAGAGCGGGGTTCGAGGCGATCTTCAAGGTCGCCAATGTGACTCGCTCGGTTGCTTCGTTCAGGCGTGCAGGCTTCGGGTGTCGGTCCACGATGACACCTATGCCTTCGCTCACCCGGATCGGGACCTCACGATCCACCTTGCCAAAGCTGTTGGCGACGAACCTTCAGGCCACGGCGCTCTATACATCCACTGTCATGACGCCGACTGTGTGGCTGAGGAGTGGAGTGAGGCGGGGATCGAAGTCGACGATCCGCGGGACGAGGATCATGGCGAGCGGGAGGGCTCCATTACCGACCCGGACGGAAACGTGATTCGATTCGGTAGCCCAATTCGCTGAGGTATCCGATCTGTTGCGAGCAATCCCTGGACACCGGGAAGGAGACAGATATTGACCTACTCGTCTGCTCCCTAGAATCGAAGTCGCCTCGCTCACACTGTGAACGGGTACCAGGCGTTCGGCGGCCGACCGATCAGTGAGTACGGGCGTCAGCCGATTCCTGAGAATGGGACGCGATGCTCCATTCTTGGATCAGCCAACGCGATCGAGAAAGCTCCGCGTGAGACCGAAGAGTTCGATGTGGAGTATCTCGTCGTCCAGATCGACAACGAGAGGGTGAGTTACCGCTCCACCGATCGCGGATGCGATCATCGCAGCCCGAATGCGCGCCCGGGCGCCGATTCCGTCCCCGAGTAACACACCGAATAGGCGTTGCATGAACTGCTGAAATGGTTCGTGCTCGGCAAGGAGTCGAACAATGACGGGGTCATGCTGGAGGGTGCCCACCATGCGGCGGCGGCCAATGGCCAGTTTGATCACCTGATTCAGCAACGTCTCGACCGCTTCTGGGCCACGTACGTCCGCCTCAGCCGCCGCCAGGGCTCCTTCGAGATTACCCAACTCGATTTCGACCGCACCCACAACGATGGATTCCTTGCTCTTGAACTGGTGGTAGACAGCCGCCTTCGTCACGCCGATGTCGTCGGCGATCATTTGGAGCGAAGTCCCGTTGACCCCGTGTTCCGCGAACAGGTCCAGTGCGGCCATGAGGACGCGCATCTGAGCTTCGCTGTACTGGTCGGACCGGAAATGGTGGATTGCCACGGGCTCCATGGAAGTCATGACCTAACGCTAATCGCGCCACTTGGCAGTCACTAGCCGGTCGGCTACCCTTAGCCTAGCCAATCGGCTAGGGGGTTGCTGATCAGCTATGGGCAGCGTGGCGAGGCTCGTGCTGTATCTCATGAGAACTGCGACTCGATGACCGGGTGCCCGAAAGTGGCACACGAAGGGAGAACCAAGGTGTCAGAACCGACCGATTCACAGATCGACGAGTTCCTGGAGATCCGCAAGCCGGGAGCCCACCTGGAAGAGGGTGTCGTAAAGGACGACTTCGTCCTGATGCTTGGTGTCGACCTCACGAACTTCCCGAAGTTCCCTCGGGTCGACGACAGCATCACTTACTCGAAGGGCGACCTCGACATCCGCGATCAGATCGACGTCGACTCTGGAGCCGAGCTTCCCGACTACAGCGGACCATACCGGGCCGACCTGCGGTACACCGACTTCTCCACCGAGGCTCTGGCCAGCAAGTTCCTGCCCTGGGCCGAGGTGTACCGAGAGACCTGCATCGACGCGTGGGCCACCGAGGTGGCCAAGCGGTACGGCGCCCAAACGATGGCTGAGATTGAGTGGACCGCCTGGAACGACCAGATCGCCCCCGAACTCGACCGTATGAAGAACGAGTTCCTCCCTGCCGACACGGTCTACGAGGACCCGAACGGTCAGATCCGCGAGGAAGACCGGGTCGGTACCCGGGTCGTCTACAGCGGACTGTTCACCCCGGGTCCGCACACGGCCGACCTTTCCAAAATGCAGCTGGTCACGTGGCTGCTCGGCAGCCACGAGTACCTGCTCCAATGCATCGAGGGGTGGGCCGCCCAGATTGTCGTTCGCTACGGACTGGACCAGATGTTCGACATCCAGTGGACGATCTGGGGTGAGACGGTCCTACCGAGCGCGAAGAGGCTCAAAGCCGAATACCTGGGCATCACCGGGGACACTGTCGCGGATTGGATGAAGGACCTGCAGGTCGACGCAACCGCCATGCCCGGGAAGGCCTTCGACGTGTCCTTCGAAATGCCTGAGCCTGATGTTGGGATCATGACGTTCAACCGTTGTGTCGCCGCAGACCAATGGGAGGCCATGGGCCGCCCGGACATCCTCGAGAAGAACTGCCACTCCACGTGTCCGAAGTCGATGATCGTGACGACCAAGATGTACAACCCGAACATGAAGGTCGATATCCTTGCCATCCCGCCCCGCAAATCCTCCGGCGACGTGTGTTGCAAATGGCGCTTCAGTATGCGGGACGAGAGTGACCCGGAGTACGTCCCCGTCACGCTGACCACGAAGCCCGATCGAGCTGAAGACTAGAGCGGAACGATTGGGTGCACATGTCATGACATGCTCCGTTGGACACTCGCGATGAGGTGACTCGGAAACCTGCCATCGTTCCTGTGAGGGGTTCGCACATCGTCATTTGCCTCGGTCGACAAGCGGAAGCAAAACATGGATCTTGACCAGGGACAACGTTGCAATTCTCAACTCGGTGGACCCACGTTCGGCCGAGCCCTCGCTGACTTCGGCGAGACGTACGCAGACCAGAACGAGCGGGACTACGAGTTGCTCCAGCAGGCGGCGGCGACCGGACGGATCACCGTCGAATCGGGCCTCTAGATTCGTCGGCATCGTCGGCGCCACGGGTAGCCGCCTCTGCACGACGCAAGGCATCCCCGATAACGTCCCAGGCATGGATCGTCCCAACATCCTGCTGATCATGACGGATGAGGAGCGGTACGCCCCGCCCTACGAGTCCGATTCGGTCCGGTCATTCCGGAAGTCCCAGCTCACCGCCCGCGACTCCATCCGGGATCGGGGCCTGGAGTTCCACCGGCACTATGCCGGTTCCACGGCGTGTGTGCCCAGCCGGGCGACGCTGTTCACCGGGCAGTACCCATCGCTTCACGGCGTGTCCCAGACGGACGGCATCGCCAAGCAGAACACCGACCCGAGCATGCAGTGGCTCGATCCGAACACGGTGCCGACGCTGGGGGACTGGTTCCGGGCCGGTGGTTACCGGACCCACTATCGGGGCAAGTGGCATGTCTCGTTCGCCGATCTGACGATGCCGGGTTCGCATGAGGGCCTCAAGGCCTCGGACGACAGCGGCAACCCGCTACCGGCGGCCGTGGAGGCATATCGGAAGGCCGACAGGCTCGACCCGTTCGGGTTCTCCGGATGGATCGGGCGTGAGCCCCACGGCGCCGACAAGTCCGACTGTGGAACGGTCCGCGACGGGGTCTTCGCCGAGCAAGTCGTCGAGCTGTTCGACGAGCTCGCGGCATCCCGGGCAGACGGCCCATGGCTGACGGTGGCCTCCTTCGTCAACCCGCACGACATCGCCTTCTCGGGCTTCGGATGGGAGCAGATGCTGCAGTTCGGGCCGCCCGACGACACCGTTCCCGACCTGCCGGAGGCGCCGTCCCAGTCGGATCCGTTCACCGGACGCCCTGCGTGCCAGGAGCAGTTCAAGGCGGTCTGGCCCCAGATGGTCTTCGAGACCGCGACCGATCTCGGCTACCGCAGGCTCTACTACTACCTCCTGAAGTTGGTGGACAAGGCCATCGGGCGCGTCCTCGAGGCGCTCGAACAGTCGGGCATGGCTGACGACACCATCGTCGTGTTCACGTCCGACCACGGTGACCTCCTCGGCGCCCATGGTGGCTTGATCCAGAAGTGGTGCAATGCATTCGACGAGGCCACCCGGGTGCCACTGCTCATCGCCGGTCCGGGCATCGAGCCCGGACGTGGCGGCGTCGACCTGCCGACCAGCCACGTCGACCTCATCCCGACGCTCCTCGGACTGGCCGGGATCGACTTGGAGAAGGCGGCCGCCGGCGTCACCGCCCACCATGATGAGGTCCAGCCCCTGCCGGGTCGGGACCTGAGCCCCGTCGTCCGAGGGCAGGTCGACCCAACCTCACTCGTGTCGCCGATCTACTTCATGACCGAGGACGACGTCACCCGGGGATTGACCGAGGCCAACATACTGACCGGGGCTGCGTTCGACCCGGTCGCACCGCCGGTGAACATCGAATCGGTGTTGACCACGCTCCCAACCGGTATCGGTGGGTCTCCCGAGCTGTGGAAGCTGAACCACTACTACGACCGGATCGACGACTGGTACGCCGCACAGGGCGTTGCTCCGAACCCATTCCTGGGACAGGCCGCCGAGCCTGACTGGGAGCTGCACAACCTGACCGTGGACCCCGAGGAGCGTCACAACCGGGCCGCCGACGATCCGGCGGCTGCGTCGAGGATGAAGTCGGTGCTCGAATCGGAGCGCGACTCCAAGCGCCGGATCCCAAAGCTTCGGAACGCCACCACGTAGGGCGAATCTCGAGCCCGCTTCGGTCAACCGATCGGCCATGTCACGGGTTCGAACATCGTCATTTGCCTCGGTAAGTGAATCAGGGACCAAAAATGCCCATCTACCAGGGAAGACGCCGTTGTATCTCGTACAACCCGGTGGAGGTGATGGGACGATGTTCGAACCCCTCTTGGCCCGCTGACCTGGGGTTATGTGGCGTGAGAATCTGAGCAGGGGCGGAATTAGGGCGCCGGGCGGTTCGGCCGAGGTCGGCATCGGAAGTGATGGGACTATGTTCGAACCCCTCGTCGGCTTCGCCACGGATGCTCCTCGAATCTGATTCTTGACAGCGTCCAGAACTAGACTTACGATACTTTCGTGCCAGAAGCAAGACTGACCAATCCGGCGGATCTACTCCGTCAGCACCAGGTGCAGCTGACCGCTCAGCGCCTGGCCGTCCTGAAGGCCGTCTCGGCCAGACCGCATGGCACGGCGGACGAGATCGAGGACATCGTCCGGGGAGAGATCGGCGCCGTCTCCCGGCAGGCGATCTACGACGCGCTGGGCCTCTTGACTGACAAGGGCATCATCCGGCGCATCCAGCCGGCGCGCTCGCCCGCTCGATACGAGGACCGGGTCGACGACAATCACCACCATCTTGTCTGTCGGAAGTGCGGCGTCACCGTCGATGTCCCTTGCGCCGTGGGGTCCAGACCGTGCCTCGAGGCGGCCGATGACCACGGCTTCGCGGTCGACGAGGCCGAGGTTATCTACTGGGGCACGTGCCCTGCTTGCCAATCGGCAGAAGTCGGCGCACCGGGCACGACAGCGACTACGCCAGCCACCTGAGAACACCAGCACCACACAGAGGAGAGGAACCGCTATGACCACAGACGACACTGGCGCCACTGTGACAACGTCCGAGGAGGCGGCACCGGCGGCGAAGTGCCCAGTGCTGAGCCACACCCATTCGGCTGTCGGTTCGATGGCGAACGAACACTGGTGGCCGGAGCAGCTCACCCTGCGGCCGCTTGCCAAGAACTCGCCGCTGATCGACCCGATGGACGGGGGGTTCGACTATGCGGCCGAGTTCGCCACCCTGGACCTCGCTGCCGTGAAGGCAGACATCGTCGAGGTGATGACGACGTCACAGGAGTGGTGGCCGGCCGACTACGGGCACTATGGTCCGCTCTTCATCCGAATGGCATGGCACAGTGCCGGCACCTACCGGATTCACGACGGGCGAGGTGGCGCAGGATCGGGGAGGCAGCGCTTCGCTCCGCTCAACAGCTGGCCCGACAACGCCAACCTTGACAAGGCCCGCCGCCTGCTCTGGCCGGTGAAGCAGAAGTACGGCCGGAAGCTCTCATGGGCCGATCTGATGATCCTGGCCGGCAACTGTGCCCTGGAGTCGATGGGGCTGAAGACGTTCGGCTTCGGTGGCGGGCGTGTCGACGTGTGGGAACCCGACGAGGACATCTACTGGGGACCGGAGGACACCTGGCTCGGCGACGAGCGCTACCACGGTGACCGGGAACTCGCCGATCCGCTCGGCGCGGTGCAGATGGGCCTGATCTACGTGAATCCCGAAGGTCCGAACGGCAACCCCGATCCGGTCGCCGCCGCTCGGGACATCCGAGAGACGTTCGCCCGCATGGCCATGAACGACGAGGAGACAGTGGCTCTGATTGCTGGGGGGCACACCTTCGGGAAGACGCACGGCGCGGCCGATGCCTCGAAATACGTTGGTCGTGAACCGGAAGGCGCTCCGATCGAGGAGCAGGGTCTGGGCTGGAAGAACACGTTTGGCACCGGCAAGGGTGATGATGCCATCACCAGTGGCCTGGAGGTGATCTGGACCTCAAATCCGACGCAGTGGGACAACGGGTTCTTCGAGAACC
>JBKQRT010000028.1:0-2933 GCA_052143895.1 Acidimicrobiales bacterium
TACGAGTGGGCTCGCGAGGGTCACACGGTTCCCATCCTCGAGCGGGCGCTCGAGGTACTTACGGCCACGTTGCCAGCGAACGACCGTTGTGTTCTCAACTGGGGTGACGCGCGCCCCGGAAACATCATCTACCGGGACTTCCAACCTGCCGCCGTCCTCGACTGGGAGATGGCCGGCATGGGTCCCCCTGAAGTCGACCTGGCCTGGACCACGTTCTTCCAACGTTTCTTTGCGTCGATGGCTGACCAGTACGGCTTGTCACCCGTACCCGTCATGTTTGAAAGGGACGAGGTGAAAGCCATGTACGAGCGGCTTTCCTGTCACAGGTTGGACGATCTGGCGTGGTACGAAGCGTTCTCTGGGCTTCGATTCGGAATCATTCTGTTGCGGATGAGCCTTCGCAGCATGGCGTACGGAATGCAGGATCCTTACGAGGACCCGAACGACATGGTGATGTTCGCGCCCTTACTGGACCGCCTGCTCGACGAGATATGACTGCGAGACGGTGCACACCCGCAGTTACCTGAAGCCGACAAGTTGTGCAGATTCGAGGATGAGCTGATGAAGTTAGATGGCAAGAAAGCGGGTAACCATTCAGGTCCCCTGAGAGCACCGTCCACCACCAGGAGGAACGTCGCGCGTAACGTTGGGAATTCCGCCCGACGACCGCTCTCCGTTCGATGACACGCCCTCGTATGAGGAGCTGAGCGAACAACTCGCAGCGTCCCAGTTCGTGATCGAGAAGCAGGCGACCGAGATTGCGGAGTTACGGTCTCGCCTCGCTGACCTCGAGCAGCGATTGGGCAAGAACCCACGCAACTCGTCGATGCCTCCCTCGGCAGAGGGACTCTCCAAGCCCCCGACCCCCAATCGCGCCGAGCGGCGGGCCGCGAAACGTCGTCCAGGCAAGCAGCCGGGCACAGAGGGGAAACACCTGGCCCAGGTGCCCGAACCCGACGAGGTGCTGACCCACACTCCGGCGGTGTGCACGGACTGTGGCGCCGACCTCTCCGACGCCGATGTGGTGAGTGTCGAGCGGCGCCAGGTCTTCGAGCTGCCCGCGGTCAAGGCGCACGTCACCGAGCACCGCATGGAGCGTCGCCGTTGTGCGTGTGGATGCGAGACCAAGACACCGGCACCACCACAAGCCACGGCACCGGCGTGTTACGGCCCAGGAGTGCGCGCCCTGGCCGTCTACCTGGCGGTGCACCAGCACCTGCCCTATGACCGCATGGCCCAGCTCTTCGCTGACGTGGTGGGCATCGAGATTTCCGTCGGCGCCTTGGCCCAGATGGTGGCCGAGGCCGGCGGTGCCCTTGGCTTGTTCTCCGCCGTCGTGCGTGACTTGCTCCAAGAGGCCCCCGCGGTCCACCTCGACGAGACTGGAGCTCGGGTGAGCGGTCGTCTGCACTGGGTCCACGTCGCCTCCAGCACGCTCTTCACCCTGATTCAGTGTCACGAACGGCGGGGCACCGTCGCCATGGACGAAATGGGTGTCATCGCGAAGATGCACGGCATCGCCGTGCATGACGGCTGGCGTTCCTATCGCACCTATGACGTGGTCCATGCCTTGTGCAACGCTCATCACATTCGGGAGCTGAGCGGGGTGGGCGTGGTCTGGAACCAGGGATGGGCCAACGAGATGATCGGCCTCTTGGTCGAGGCCCATCGGAGCCGTCGAAGCCGCTCAGGTCGGCGGGTTGGACTACCTCGAGGCGGCCACACTGCACTCCATCCGTGTCCGTTACGGTCTGCTCATCGCCAAGGGGTGGGCCGTGAACCCCGCACCCGAAGTAGGCAAACGCTCGGGGGTGAACAAGACCGCGGCCAACCTCCTCAAGCGGCTCGACACCCAGCGGGCCGACGTCCTGCGCTTCACCAATGACTTCGACGCACCCTTTGACAACAACCAGGCCGAACGCGATGTCCGCATGGTCAAGCTCCAGCAGAAGATCTCAGGTACCTGGCGCACGCTCGCGGGTGCCCGCAACTATTGCGCCATCCGCGGCTACATCTCGACGATGAAGAAGCACGACCAGGGCATCCTCGAGGGCCTGCGTCACCTCTTCGAAGGCGGCGTCTGGCTCCCTGGTGGGGTAACTCTGACGACGTGAGCGCAAGAGGCACAATGGACCCCGTGCCAAGACGACCTGCCAAACGTTCGCCCCGCCCCAAGGCCGACCCGGCCAAGAACATGATCGACGCACTGGCCGCCGTCGCCTTCGAGGACATCCCCGAATTCCTCATTGAACATGCCGAGCGACGACGACGTCGAGGCACTGCTCGACGCCCTCATGCTCGGGGTCCTCGACGACTACCTCGACCACATCGCGGCCATCGTCAAAATCCGCCGAGACATGATCGCCGGCGTCACCAACCTCGTCGCCCAGAGCCTCTTGAACCCCGGTGACCGTGTCCAGTTCATCTCTGAAGGAGCGCAGTTTGTCAAGGGGGGGCCGAAGGCTCCGTTGGCAGTTTCTGGTGCCAGGATGACGGCGGAGTCTCGATCGACGGGCGCGCTGAAGCAGCCCTCGTGGTTACCCGTGATCGGGGAGGGCGGTCAAGGCCGGCCGTAGGCCGCCCGCAGGGGAAGCCTTGACGGCCCCGGTCAGTTGTCCTTCACATCATGGAATGCGAAGCCCGTCAGGGCTTCGTGGTCGTCCCCTGTGTTGCCGGGTCGGGGACGCGTTGCGGTCCATCTCCAGAGCCAGCACGTGCCGGCGGGCAGCCCGAAGTCCCGGGTGCCGTTCATCTCTTCGTCCGAACTGCGACATGGAGTGGTTCGGCCGCAACCTGGTGGGCTCAATCAACGACTCGGTCTCGCCGCAGAGCGGGGACCATGAACTGGGGCGAGCTCGCACCGGGTTGCGTCCGTTCCGGGTCTCACCCCGCCTTGGTCAGGCAACGGATCTCGCCGTCACGCAGGCCGTAGT
>JBKQRT010000029.1:0-2888 GCA_052143895.1 Acidimicrobiales bacterium
GTTGTCTATGCCGCGGCCGGGGTGTCGATGGCGAGGTCGCTGAAGAGGGCATGCATCTTGATGCGAATCTGCTCGTAGTCCCGGTCAACGGCTGTCCAGATGGAGGGCTTGCGACCGAGGTGGGGGCTCCGGACGCCGGCGAGGATGGGCGCGATGACATGGTCGCGGAGGGTGACGATGCCCGATATTGTGCGGGCGGCCTCGGGTGGCACCTGGTAACGGCGTGACCGGGCGGGTTTGTCGATGAGGGACTTGGCCCGGAGCTTGCGTAGGTCGTAGGCCCCCTGTCGGGTGCTGTAAGCGTGCTCGTCTTGGCCGGTCAGGGCTCTGACCTTCTCGCTGAACTGGGCCACGGTGAAGCCTCGGGGGGACGCGGCAAGAGCGAGCACGGCGGCCAGGGCGTTGCGGATGCGCTCCTTGTTGAGGTCGATCCCGCCGACGCGCACCGCGCCGAGTTGCGAGGGCCTCGGAAGCTCGTCGAGCAGCCCATCGGCGATGAAGCCGACGTCGACGCAGTCCAAGGCGGTGCAGAACCGGTCGGTGATGCCGGCGAGACGGCTGGTGATGTCGCCCCAGCGCTCGAGCACACGTCCACAACCCAGGTCACGGGTGTTGTGGGCGATGGCCTCGAAACGCAGCACGTGTTCGCCTTTGGTATATGCCTTCACCGTCAGGCGCCCGAAGTGGACCTTGAAGTTGGTGAGGTCATAGCTAGCGGCACCTTCCTGGCTATCCCGCGGGATGACCATGTTGTCCCTGATCAGGAGAGGTGTTCTGGTTGACCAGGTGTAGTACCTAACTCAGCGTGTGGGGGCGTATGCGTCGAGTCCGAACAGGTCGTAGAGACGGGCCTGCATGGGTTCCATCTCGGTGAGCATGCGCCGGGCCCGGGGACGACCCCGCTCGCCTTGGTAGAGCAGCACGGTCTCTTCGATTCCCCCCAGTTCTGAGAGCAGCACGCGCACGCTCATGGGCATCTTGGCCCGTTCGGTCTCCCGGGCCATGAGCCGGGCCACCATCAGGGCCAGCACGCAGTAAAAGACGTGGACATGGATCTTTTGCTCGGTCCAGTGGAACATCGGGGAGAACGAGACGACCAGGCGGTCCTTCATCTGACGGAAGTCGGCTTCGACCTCGGACTGGGAGCGGTAGCCGGCCACCACCTCGGCGACGCTCCACTGGTTACGGTCGGTGAAGATGATGCGCTTGCCGAACAGTTCGTCGGCCAGGGCGGTCTTGGCCGCTGGTTTCGTGCGCCAGCTGAGACGCAACTCCGACGGCGTGGTGCCGACGAGCGTGGTCGAGATGACCCGGCTCAGCCACCGGGGCCGCACGATCCCCGCGATCTCGGCCTCGACCTTCTCACGTGACTTGCGCCCCTTGCCCCGGGCCAGACGCGCCGCCAGCTCGCTCAACTGACGGCGGGCCTTGGACAGTGTCTGCTCGAAGCTGGCCGTCTGCTCGTCGTGGAAACTCTGTGAGTGGGTGACCACGATGCGCCGTTCGCGTCCGAAGACGACCTTGGTGCTCTCAAAGGCGCTGACCCCGGGGAAGGCTTTGGCGTCGACTTTCTTGTAGCGGCTCGTCGGAACAGCCATCAGGTCAAGGTGATCGCTCGGTGGTAGGGAACCGATGAAATGCAGTGGGGAAGTATCGATCAGCGCCAGGTTGTTCTCGGAGTCCTGACCGGCGTCGAAGACCACGGTGAGCCCTGCACCACCTTGGTCGAGGGCCCCGAAGCGGGTGACCAGTTCGCCGACCACGTCGGAGAACTGGGTGGAGTCGTGGCGGTTGCCCGCGTAGGCGTGCGACACCAACGGGATGCCGCCGTCGACCGAGACGACGAGTCCGAGACCGACCAATCGAAGGTCGTTGCGCTTTTGCTTCGCCTTGCCCCGCTGCGCGATGGGGGCACGATCGTTGGAAGAATCGATGTAGGTGGCGAAGTTGGTCATGTCGAGCACCAGGCCCGAGACGTCCACCGCGAACTCAGTGAGCATTTTGGCCACGATGCGGCGTTCGATCTCGATCAGCTGCTCGGCGGTGATGGCATCCATGGCGTCCCAGAACCGGCGGTGATCGAGTGCCGCCACCGGTGCACGCACGAGCAGGCGATCACCGGCCGTCTTCGCCCACCAGTCGGAAAAAGCCAGCTTCGAGCAGGGGGCGACCACCCGGTTCAAGGCGGCCAGGGCGATGTAGGTCCCCACCGACAACGCGGCGTCGGAGCGTCGAGAGCCGACAACCTCGTCGACGATGTCGATCGCACCGAGGCGCTCGAGCACGCCCCAGGTCGCCGCTACGTTTCCGAACGCCAGGTGCTGCGTGCGGCCGGGTTCCCCGGGACCGGCCTCGCTCAGCCGCTGGGCGATCTCCTCGGCCGAGCCCAGATACGTCTGCGAGACGATGCGTGGTTTGCCGTTCACCCGGGCCGACTCGGTCAGGTAGTAATAGGTCTTGCCGCCCTGCTTCTTTCCGACCAGATATGACATATATAGGTACTACCACGACGCGCCCACCATCGCGAGCACCCGAGCAGGACAAACGCGCTGGTCACGCGATTGTTTGAGAGGAACTTTCCGGCCAGCCCAAATCAGTGAAAAGTCATAGCCAGGAAGGTGCCGCTAGCAGCGAACTTTTGCTCCCTCCCTGAATGTCACAGCCCCGGGGCAACATGGGTGAGTGCCCCGACCACAACAAAAAGTGAAGGTCCTTCGCCGGACCGCCCGGGTAGAACTGCGGGTGACGGCGCCACAGCGGGAGCGCTGCTTCGCCCTTTTGCGCTCAGGGGGTGACCTATGGTCCGCCATCCTCGAATTGAACGTCCTCCGCCACCGACGCGGCGATGCCCCGGTGGTGGGCTACCAGGCATTGTGCCGGGAGCTGTC
>JBKQRT010000030.1:0-5674 GCA_052143895.1 Acidimicrobiales bacterium
GACGCCGATGTCCCCGGTGTGGAACCAGCCGCCGGCGAACGCCGCGGCTGTCGCCTCGGGGTCCCGCCAGTAGCCCGGGAACACCTTGGGGCCACGCATGACGATCTCCCCGCTCGCGCCCGCAGGCACCGACCTCCCCTGGTCGTCCCAGATGTCGAGCTCGAGGTAGAGGCACGGACGGCCGACACTCCCGAGTTTGGTGACGATGCTGTCCCGGTCGAGGAAGGTGTCACCCGAGACCGTCTCCGTGAGCCCGTACGCATCGGCGAACCATGCCGAGGGAAACGTGCGTTGGATCCGCTCGATGAGCGGGATCGGCATCTTCTCGCCACCGTTGATGATCAGCCGCACCGACGCCAGGTCGCGCTGCTCGACGTCAGGCAGCGCCATGATCGCGTTGACCATGGCGGGTGCCAGCCACACAGTGGACACGCGCGACCGCTCGAGCTCGTCCACGACAGCGGACGCGTCGAACGACCGGTGGATGATCACTGTCGCGCCCGCCGCGATCAGCGACGTGGTCGTGAGGTCCAACGCGCCGACGTGGTACAGCGGCCCGCAGGCGAGCCCCAGGTCGGCGCGGGTGAATCCGAACTCGATGATGTGCGCCATGTTCTTCCATGCCAGGTTGGCGTGGGTGATCATCACGCCCTTGGGGCGCCCTGTGGTGCCCGACGTGTACATGAGACGGTGGACGTCATCGGCGGCCACAACGACACGCGCCACACCATCCGGGGCTCCGTGGAGGTCTCCGAAGGATGTCCATCCGTCAGGAGCAGTGCGCGACACGCACACACGTACCAATGAGGCCTCTCTGCCCTTGGTCGCCTCAGTTCCCAGACCGATGAGCGCCTCGTCGCACAGGAGCACACGGGCTTGGGAGTGCTCGAGAATGTACCGCACCTCGGGGGCGGCGAGCCTCCAGTTGATCGGCATAGCGGCGGCGCCGAGATAGTTGGCGGCGAAGACCGTCTCCAGGAACTCCGGGCAGTTGTAGGCAAGGAGACCCACCACGTCGCCACGACCGACACCGTGGTCGCTCAGGCCTGCGGCCAGTGCGGCGCCCCGACGGGCCATCTCGCTGTAGGTGGTCTCTTCGCCCTCGAACACCGTCATCACCTTGTCGGGAGAACGGATGGCGTGGTGGGCGAGGACGGCGAACCAATTCATGTCCGTCGGCATCAGCGCTCCGGACGTCACGAATGTGTCCCTACGGCCCCGAAGGAGCCGCTGACCGTCGCGAGGCACGACCGCCGCCCCGGGTTCGCCGGGCCTTCGTTGGGTTGGCCCTGCGTGACGACGGTGCCCCGATCGCTCAGTTGGCCGCCGTCGTTCCGGGATCTCATCATGTGCTCCGAATCTCGCGCCCGGTCGACAATCGGGTGTTCTCCCGAAGCGCGCGGGACTGGCGCCGGCGAGTCATCTTACTGATGACCGACTCGGTCCGGCGACCTCACGTGGACCTGAGCGAGGCGCGACGGAGCACGTCGGAGGCTGTGGTTGCGACGGTCGGTAAGTGGCTCCCCCAGGGGACCCTTGCTAACGTCGCAGTAAATGGCACGGGCCGAAGCGACAAGTGATTCTCCAGGCCCGACCAAAAGGGAAGTGCGTCGCCAGGCGATCATCGACACGGCCGCGAGCGTCTTCGCCCGGCGCGGCTACCACGCCACGGGCATCACCGAGCTCTGTGCGGCCAACGATCTCGGCAAGGGTGCGCTCTACCATTACATCGGCTCCAAGGAGGAGCTCCTCGCCGCCATCCACGACCGGGTGATGGACGAAGTGATGCTCGGCGCCGACCGCGTCGCCGAGGCGGGCGGCACTCCGTCGCAGCAGTTGGTGATGCTCGGCGACGAGCTGTTGGACGTGATCCACCGGTATCCGGACCATGTCTGGGTCTTCCTGCACGAATTCCCGGCGCTCACCGGCGAGCGGGCCGAACAGTTCCAACGACGGCGCCGCGAGTACGAGCGCCGGGTCGAAGCGGTCTTCCAGGCCGGCGTCGACTCGGGCGAGTTCCGTGAACTGCAGCCGAGGCTGACCGCCTTGGCGTGGCTCGGCATGCACAACTACACCTACCTGTGGCTGAAGGCGGGCGGACCGCTCTCGGCCCGCGATGTGGCCAAGCCGTTCGCCGACATCTTTATCCGGGGAGTCGCCAACACCACCGAGGGGCAGGATCGGGAGTAGCCCGACTCAGGGCGCCGAGTACCCGCCGTCGACGACCATCGCCGAGCCGGTCGTCCAACGCGAGGCGTCGCCCGCAAGGTACGAGTAGGCGCCGGCCAGGTCGACCGCCGATCCGAGTCCGAGGGGATGCCGTTCGGCGATGGCATCAACCGCCTCCGGCGGGAGATCGACGTGGATGGCGGACCGGAACGACCCCGGGCAAACGCAGTTGACGCGGATCCCGTCGCGGGCGTATTCGACAGCGGCGACCTTGGCGAGCTGAATCACCGCCGCCTTCGTCGCGCAGTACGGCGCGGCATGCGACCACGCAGTCAGTCCGGAGACCGACGCCGTGAGCACGATCGAGCCCGACTGCTGCGGGCGCATGACCCCCACTGCGGCGCGGATGCCGTTGACGGCGCCGAGGACGTTGATCCGAAAGGCGCGCTCCCATTCCTCGGTGGCGAGGTTGTGGATCCGACCGTTGGCCGAGAGCACGCCGGCGTTGCTGATCAGCACATCGAGGCGGCCGAAGCGCTCGACCGCCAAGGTGACAACGGATTCGACCTGGGCGAAGTCACTCACGTCGGCCAGAGCCGTCTCGACCCCGCTGTCCGTGTCGGGGAGGCCGGCGACGGTCGCCTCGAGCGACGGTGCACTGACGTCGCTCAACACGAGATCGGTGTCGGGCTCGCTCGCCAGTTGGTACGACACCGCCCCACCGAGGGCTCCGCCCGCCCCGGTGATCACCACCACCCGTCGCGACGCCGTCATGCGGGCCCCTGCCGCGACCCGGACACATCGATCGGATGGGACATCGTTTTCGTGCTCATTGTACCGACCAGTACACTACAAACCGTGATTGCCGGCCTGTCCTCGCCGTCCGGGCGCCTGCCCGCCGACCTCATCGAGATGTACCGCCAGATGCTGGTGATCCGCGGCTTCGAGGAGCGGGTGTCCGCGCTCTACCGCGACGGCGAGGTCCCCGGTTTCGTCCACCTCTCGATCGGGCAGGAAGCGGCAGCCGTGGGCGCATGCTGGCCCCTCCGTCCGGCCGACATCATCACCTCGACCCACCGGGGCCACGGACACTGCCTGGCCAAGGGTCTCGACCCGCTCGGGATGTTCGCCGAGCTGATGGGCAAGGACCAGGGGACGAACCGCGGCCGCGGCGGCTCGATGCACATCGCCGACCCGAAGCTCGGGATCTTCGGTGCCAACGGGATCGTCGCCGCGGGCGTCCCGATCGCCGTGGGCGCGGCGACCGCGTCCCAGCTCCGCGCCGACGGCGGCATCGCTGTGGCGTTCTTCGGCGACGGCGCGCCCGCCCAGGGCGCGTTCCACGAGGCCATGAACCTCGCCGCCGTATGGCAGCTGCCGGTGGTCTTCTTCTGTGAGAACAACGGCTATGCCGAGTTCTCCCCCGCGTCGACGCAGCACGGGGCGTCACTCGAGCGTCGGGCCGCGGGCTACGGCATTCCCTACGTCGCCGTCGACGGCAACGACGTCGTGGCGACGACGGCCGCCATGGAGGACGTGGTCGGCGCCGTGCGGGCCGGTGGCGGCCCCGCCGTGGTCGAGGCAGCGACGTTCCGGTGGCACGGCCACTACGAGGGCGATCCCGAGCGCTACCGGTCCGCGGAGGAGGTCCAGGAGTGGAAGGCGCGTGACCCGCTCCTGGTGCACGAGGCCCGGCTCCGGGAGGCCGGCGTCGGCGACGACGAGCTGAAGGTGCTGGAGTCGTCGGTGGCCGATGGGCTCGACGGCGCGGTCGAGGAGGCACGGCGGCTGGCCAGCCCGGACACGGCCACCGTGACCGAGTTCGTCCTGCGGGCGAGGCCGGTGCGGGCCGAACCGCAGCCGCCATCTGCCGACGCACCGGTGTTCCGGATGATGGACGCCGTCCATGACGCGCTCGAGGCCGAGCTCGCGGGCGACGACCGGGTGTTCGTCGCCGGGATCGACGTCGGCGAGGGCGGCAACGTCTTCGGGCTCATGCGGGGCCTGCGCGACCGGTTCGGTGACCGCGTGCGCGACACCCCGATCTCCGAGACGGCCATCATGGGGCTGGCCGTCGGCGCGGCCATGGCCGGAATGCACCCCGTGGTCGAGCTGATGTACCTCGACTTCGTCGGCGTCTGCTTCGACCAGCTGCTCAACCAGGCCGCCAAGCTGCCGTTCATGACGGGCGGGGCCGCCGAGATGGCTCTGACCGTTCGGACCCAGTTCGGGGCCGGCCGCTCCTCGGGCAGCCAGCATTCGCAGAGCCTCGAAGCGCTGCTGGCCCACATCCCGGGGCTCACCGTGGTCATGCCCTCGACACCGGCCGACACCTACGGCCTGCTGCGCGCCGCCATCCAAGACCCTAATCCGGTGGTCTTCATCGAGAACCGGCTGCTCTACGGCATGAAGGGACCGAAGCCCCCGGCCGACTACGTGCTCCCGATCGGCACGTCCGCGGTGGTCCGTCCCGGATCCGATGTCACGGTCGTCTCGGTCTCACGGATGGTCCACGAGGCGGTGGCGGCAGCCGAGCGGGTGGCCGAGGACGGGATCTCCGTCGAGGTGATCGACCTTCGGACGGTGGCCCCCCTCGACATCGTGCCGATCCTCGACTCGGTGCACAAGACCAGTCGGCTCCTCATCGCCCACGAAGCGGTCGTCCCCTTCGGCATCGGCGCCGAGATCGCCGCCACCGTGGCCCGGGAGGCGTTCTGGGACCTCGATGCGCCGATCCAGCGGGTCGGGGCGGCGGCGAGCCCGGCGCCCTACTCCCCCGACCTCGAGCAGGCCTGGCTCCCCGACCGCGACGACATCGCCGACGCAATCCGTCGCCTCGCCGCCGTCTGACCCAGCAGCGTCGTCTGACTCAGCTCCGCCGTCTGATTCAGCAACCCAGTGCGCGGGCGATGACCAGGTGCTGGATCTCGTTGGTTCCCTCACCGATCTCGAGCACCTTGGAGTCGCAGTAGAAGCGGGCCACCGGTGTGTCGAGCATGTACCCGAGGCCACCGTGGATCTGCACGGCCTCCGACGCCGCCCACGTCGCCAGGCGGCTGGCCTTCAGTTTGGCCATCGCCGCCTCCTTCAGGAACGGCTGCCCGATGTCGCGCAGGTACGCGGCGCGGTAGGTGAGCCAGCGTGCGGCCTCGAGCTCGGTTGCCATGTCGGCCAGCTTGAACTGCACGGCCTGGAACGTCGAGATCGGCTGCCCGAACTGCACCCGTTGGCGCGCGTAGTCCGTCGCCAGGTCGAGCACGGCCTGGGTCAGGCTGAGCGACAGGGCGGCGATGGAGATGCGCCCGACCTCGAGCGTCCGCAGGAACTGGCTCAGCCCGAGGTCCGGGTCGCCGATGAGGTGCTCCTCGGGGACCCAGACGTCGTCGAAGTACAGCTCACGCGTGTCGAGGCCCCGCCACCCGATGCCCCGCATCTTCGGGCCCATGGTGAAACCGGCGGTGTCCTTCTCGACGACGAAACTCGCGAACCTTGGCGCCTGCCCCTC
>JBKQRT010000031.1:0-71529 GCA_052143895.1 Acidimicrobiales bacterium
CTCGGCCCCAATAATGGAAGTTTAGGAAAGCGTCTGATTCCCGGAGGTTTCCGGGACGGGCGCTTTTGCATGTCTCGTCCATCGCACCTGCTCCGGATCGGGAGGCCGCTCCGGCCGAAGGTAGAGCGGGCTGAGGGTCGTGTTCGTGCCGGTTCGTGACCGTGGTCGTCGGTTCGCCCGCCACCGGCGGGTCCGCTGGGGGGATGCCGGGCCCGACCGCCAGGCCGGCCTCGACGTGGTGGGGCACGCCAAGGACGCCGCGCTGTGGGAGGCGGTGTCCGGGCCGCTCGGCGGCCCGCTCGGCGGCGCGTCGCTCGCCCACCATGGCGAGGCCGACGGCTGCCGACCGGTGGACTTGGTGGCCGGTGCCGGCCGGTTGTGGCTGGTCGTCGAGGGCGCGGTCAGCGCGTCGGGTCCGTATTCGGAGCGGTCACCGCGGGAGCGGCTGGCGGCCCGCTGTTGTCACCCGGACGCCACCGCGGTTCGAGCACCAGTCGACCGTCGGGCTCGAAGGCAGCCACCACCTTTCCGCCCAGCAGGTGCCTGATGGGATCACCGGCGATCGCGCTCCGCCAGCCCACATCGAGCCGGCTGGGCTCGCCGCACAGCAGCAGTGCGATGTCGGCGCGGGTGGCCAGCAGCCGCTGGTCGAACTGGAGGTCGTCGGCGAGCTGGTGGACGAGGCCGGCGCACACTGCCACCGCTGCCGGCGGCGCCCGGGCCTCACCCAGCTCGGGCGGCAGGCGGAGCTGGGTGAGGCCGAGCGCGAGCCCCCGGCGCACTGCCTCGAGGATCTCGTCGGCAGCCCCCTGGGACAGATGGCGGGCGTCGACCCCCCGGAGCTCCTGGAGGTCGGATCGGCCTCGCGGTGGCCGCTGGACGATGGTCGTAAGGGCGAGGTCGGACAGCACGCTCCGACGTGGCCGGTCGAGCGCGGCGGCCCGACGTTCGCGCCATGCGGCCACCTCCTGTGCCACCCCCCGGGACCGCCCGGAGATCTTGCGGACGTCGCCCATCCTCCACCAGCGCTCCTCGGGCACGACCCTCCGGCCGCGGTCCGCCAGCGCCAGCGCGCACTCGTCGAGGGCCCAGGCGAGACGCCCACGTGCCACCAGCTGCTCGACCATCGTGGCCCGGAGGGCGAGGAGATGGACCACGTCACCGGCGGCGTAGGCCTTCTGGCGGTCGGAGATCGGGCGGTGGAGCCAGTCCGAGAGGCGGTCCGTCTTCGGGAGCACGATCCCCAGCAGCTGCTCGGCCAGTCGCGCCAGTGACGGCGACGACATCCCGAGGAAGCTGGCGGCGATCTGCGTGTCGAACACGGTGGTCGGTACGGCGCCACAAGCGCGCTCGAGCACGTCAAGGTCCTGACCGGCGGCATGGGCGACGGCCGTCCCCGGGCCGGCGAAGACGCGACCGAGGGGCGTGGGGTCGACGGCCAGCGGATCGACCAAGGCCACCTCGTCCCCCCACCCGAGCTGGATGAGGGCGAGCTGCGGCCAATAGGTGCGCTCGGTGTGGAATTCGGTGTCGACGGCGTAGTACTCCTCGCCGGCGAGCTCCTCACACAGGGCCCCGAGCCGGCGGGCGTCATCGACCATCGTCGGACGGTCCGGCGTACTACCCATGGTGTCGGCGACGACCCGAGTCCCGCCGGCGAGGTGCCCCGCGCCGCCATGCGGCCGGTCCGGCGGCGACGGTGGTCGGTGGCCCGGGCACGACGTCACTCTAGTGGTCGGCCGCCGCCGCCCCGGGGCTCCCGGGGCCGGGACGGGGAGTACGGTGCTCGACCTCGAGCCCGTGTTCGGCTGCGGCCGGCCCCGGCCGTCCGTCGAGGAAGGAGGACCGCGTGTCGCGTTGTCTCGTCGTCCAGCATGTGGAGCCCGAAGGGCCCTCGGTGATCGGGGAGGCACTGCCCGACGCCGGCTGCACGGTCGAGGTGCGGCGCGTATTCGCCGGCGATCCGCTTCCCGTCGACGCCGAGCAGCTGGACGGACTGGTGGTCATGGGCGGCCCGATGTCGGCGGTAACGGACGAGGGGTTCCCCTCCAGCGTCGCTGAGCTCGCACTGCTGGGCGACGCGGTGTCCCGCGGCGTACCGACACTGGGCGTCTGTCTCGGCGCGCAGCTCCCGGCCCAGGCGACCGGAGGTTCGGTGCACCCGGGTCACGGTGCCGAGATCGGTTGGGGCGACGTCGGGCTGACCGCGGACGCCGGCGCCGATCCGCTGCTCACCGGTCTCCCAGCGCGCCTCACGGTCCTGCACTGGCACGGCGATACGTTCTCGCTCCCGCCGTGCGACCCGGCTGGCCTCGAACGAGCGCTACACCAACCAGGCCTTCCGTGTCGGTGACCGCGCCTGGGGACTGCAGTTCCACATGGAGGTGGACACCCGGGCGGTGGCGGCGTTCGTCGAGGCGTTCGACGACGGTCCCCGGGCGGCAGGCGTCGACCCCGACACCATCCACCGCACCGCACCGTCCGCCCTCGAACGGGCGGCGCCGGCCCGTGACCTGGTGATCGCCCGGTTCGCCGCGCAGGCCGACCAGCACTGCCGCCGCCGGGAGCTGGTCCAGCCGGGCTGACCACTGGGATGGGCGTCACCCCGGTCCTCCGCCCGCCGCCGGTCCGCCCGCCGCGCCCAGCCATGCCCGCCCACCTCGACGCGCCCGCCCCGACCATCACGCCGCCGGGCGCTCGGCCCGTGCGCGTTTCCGTTGTGTGAACATTGCCAACCGAAGTTGTCTCTTGGACAACCTCCAGGTACGGTGGCGCCATGGCCTTCGAGACCACGCTGGCGTCCATCGGGGAACGGATGCACTCGGCCCGCGATCGCTCCGGCGTCACGTTGGAGCAGCTAGCCGAGGCGACCGGCTTGTCGAAGGCGCACCTGTCCCGGCTCGAATCGGGTGGGCGCCAACCGTCGATCGCCGCGCTGCTCGACGTCTCCGTCGCCCTCGGTGTCCCGGTCAACGTCCTCCTGGGCGAGGACAGGAGCGGGGCCCCGCTCTCGGTGTCGTCGGGGGGCGAGCCCCGCCACGAGGCCAACGGGCTCGCCGTCATGACCCGGAGCGGTTACCCGGGTTCGTCGGCCATCGAGGCGCTCAGCATCACCATCGACCCGGAGCGGGCCCCGTCGCCACCCGCCCGCCACCGGGGCGAGGAGTGGCTGTACGTGGTGTCGGGGACCCTGCTCCTCGAGTACGACGGGGAGGTCCACTCGCTCGCCGCCGGGGAGTGCACCCACTTCGACGCCGACCGCCCGCACCGGCTGGCGGCGGTCGGCGGGGAGACCGAGATCCTGATGGTGGCGGCCCACGACCTGAGGAGTCTGCAAGCCATCCACCGGTAGGGACCGGGCACCGGAACGACGCACCCACCACCGACTCACAACGAACACGGAGGCGATGTGATGACAAACACCCTGGAGGACTTCGAGGCGACGGGCGAGAAGTTCTCCCCCGACAAGTTGATGGACGTGCGGGACCGCACCCGGCAGGCCGTCCACGCCATCGCCGCACAGGTCGAGGTGGGCATGGCCGAGGAAGAGGCGAAGGCTTTGGCACGGTCGACACTGTCCGAGCTCGGCATGCGGCGCGGGTGGCACCACATCATCGTCCGGGTCGGGTCGAACACCATCAAGGACTTCATGGAGCGGTCCGAGCCCGGCGTCGTGCTGGGTGAGAACGACGTCTTCTTCGTCGACATCGGACCGATCTACGACGGATGCGAAGGGGATGCCGGTGACACCTTCGTGGTCGGGGACGACCCCGAGCACCACCGGGCCAAGCTCGACGTTCGGGACATCTGGGAGGAGACCCGCCGGCTCTGGTTCGAACGCGGGGCCAACGGAACGGAGCTCTACGTGTTCGCCGGCCGGGCGGCGGCGCCGCGTGGCTGGAAGCTCAACTTCGATCTCTCCGGCCACCGGCTCTCCGACTTCCCACACTCCGCCCACTACGACGGGTCGATCGCCGATGTGCCCTTCGCCCTCCACCCCGACCGCTGGGTGCTCGAGATCGCCATCATCCACCCGGAGCGTCCGTTCGGTGCCTTCTACGAGGACCTGCTCCTTGAGGACCAGTCGTTCCCCGAGTGGGTGTTCCCCGCCGGCTGAGCATCGCGGCGGGGGCCGGCGGGAGTTGCGATCGGCGGAACCACGCAGCAGCTACGCGCACATAATACATATATGCGCGCCCACATTATAACGCAAGTTAGGGTAAATTAGTCGGTCAATTAGCTGGGCAATTTACACTCCATTCATATGCTGTACAATGGGACAAAATATACTGGCCTTACACTCCAATTGAGGTAGTTGATCCCCCCCAATTGTGAGTGTGATACACGGATAGGGCCCCACTGCTCGTGGCGCCATCGGCGTCATCTCACTCCTTCCCCTACGACGTTGGAAGGAGCACTGAGCACGATGAAGATGTTCACGACGGGGGTACCCTCCGGACCACCGAAGACCCGTCCCGGGCTGCGTGCGAACGCACTGGGTTTCCCGACCGTGCTCGCCCAGTCGGTGGCGCTCATCTCGCCAACCATGACCGCCGTCCTGATCATCCCCCTGGTGTTCGCCGATGCCGGGCCGGGCAGCTGGCTGGCCTACCTGTTCGGCACGGTCATGCTGCTGTTCGTGGTGGCGTGCCTCAATCCGTTCTCCCGCCGATCCGCCTCTCCCGGATCCATGTACGCGTACACGGGGCGGGGGCTCGGGCCGACATCGGGCTGTCGGGCTGGACCCTGATCTGGTCGTACCTCTTCATCGGTGTCGCCGGCCTGGCCGGGTTCGCCGTCTTCGCACAGCAGTTCATCACCGCAATCGGCATACACGTCACCGTGGCGCCGATCCTCCTCTTCCTGGTCAGCGCAGCCGTCTGCTGGTACATCGCCTTCAAGGACATCCGGGTCCCGTCGCTGCTGACCCTGGTCATCGATGGACTGTCGGTGACCTGCATCATGGTGCTGGCGTTCATCGTGCTCTTCAAGCACGGATTCAGCGTCGACACCGACCAGCTCACGCTGAAGGGCATGGACCTGCACGGCCTGAGTCTGGCCGTCGTCGTCTGCGTGTTCTCGCTCGTCGGCTTCGAGAGCGCCACCGCACTCGGCGGCGAGGCCAAGAACCCGCTGCGCAACGTCCCCCGGGCCGTGCGGACCAGCCTGCTGGTGGCCAGGGGCCTTCTTCGTCTTCATGAGCTCCGTGGAGGTGTTCGGAACCCGCCACTACGGCTCCCCCCTGAGCGACGTGGCGGCCCCGCTGAACCTGCTGGCGCAGATCTACAGCGTCAGCTGGTTCCGGGTTCCCCTGTCCCTCTGCGCAATGGTGAGCTTCTTCTCCCTCACCTTGTCGTGCCTCAACGCCGGGTCGCGGATCATCTACCCGATGGCCCAGCACCGCGTGTTCCATCACCATCTCGGGCGGGCCCATGCCCAGAACCGCACCCCGCACGTAACCATCTCGGTGTACATGGCGATCATCATGGCCGTGCCCCTGGTGCTCGAGGCGTTCACCAACCCGCTCACCATCCTCGGCGACGCCGGCACACTGGCGGCCTTCGGGTTCCTGTTGGCCTACTTCCTCATCACGGTGGCGGCGCCCGTCTACCTGAAGAAGATAAGTCAGCTCCGACCGGTCAACGTGGTGATGGCCGTCCTGGCCTTCGTCCTGCTCCTGGTCCCGACGATCGGCAGCTTCGTGCCCGTGCCGCCCTACCCGGTCAGGATCTTCCCCTACATCTTCCTGGCCTACATGGCGGTCGGATCCGGCTGGCTCTTCGTCGTGAGCCGGCGCAAGCCAGGCATCCTGGCCGAGATCGGCGCCGACCTCGAACGTACCGAGCCGTCGACGCCGACCATCCTTGCGCCGATCGACGAGGAGCTCACGCCGGACGTCGCGCCGTCCCCGGCACCGGTTCGCCCCCAGCCGGAACCGGCCGAGCCGGTCGCCGAGCCGATCATCGCCTGACGTCGACCGCGTGCACGGGTCGGGGCACGCGGCCCCTGACCCGTGCAGGCCCGGTGCCGTGTACTGTCTCGGGGCCATGTCCTGCACCCGAGACAGTGGGTCCGGGCCCGGCCGGTGACCATCGCCGGCCCGACGGCGGGCCCCCCACCCGGCGGCGGTGGGTGGCGGGAGCGGACCGCCATGCCGACCCTGGTGACCGTGGCCGCGCTCGTGGCCATCGTGAGCAGCCTGGGTGCACCGCTCATCCCCACCATCGCCCGCACCGACCGGGTCCCGCTGAGCACGGCGGAGTGGCTCCTGACCGCCGCCCTCATGACGGGTGCGCTGGCTACGCCGGCCATGGGCCGACTGGCCGACGGGCCCCACAAGCGCCGGGTGATCGAGGTCGCCCTCGGCGTGGTCCTGGCCGGGTGCGTCCTGTCGGCGGCCTCCTCCGGCTTCTGGGTGCTCGTGGTCGGGCGCGGCCTGCAGGGGTTCGGGCTCGGGCTCCTGCCAGTCACCATGGCCATCGCCCGGAGCCTGTTCCCGCCGGCCGCCGCCGGTCGCGCCATCGCCACGCTGTCGGTCACCGCCGCCGTGGGTGCGGGCCTCGGCTACCCGCTGACCGCGTTGATCGCCCAGGTCGTCGACGTCCACGCCGCTTTCTGGTTCGGCGCCGTCACCGTCGCCGTGGCCCTCCTGCTCGTCGTGGTGGTGCTCCCGGCCCGGTCGTCGGCGACCTCGCGCGCCTTCGACGTCGTCGGCATGGTCACCCTGGGCACCGCCGTCGTCGGCGTCTCGGTCGTGCTCAGCGAGGGTGGAGGGTGGGGCTGGACGTCGCCCACGACCCTCGTCATCGTCGGCGGTTGCGCCATGCTCGTCGGTGTGTGGATCCGCCACGAGCTGCGGGTCGCGGACCCGCTCATCGATGTCCGCCAGGTACGGAACCGCTCGGTGCTGACCGCCGACGTCTCGGGGTTCGTGATCGCCGCGGCCATGTACATGTTCCTCCCCATCATGATCGAGTTCGTGCAGATCCCGGCGGTCGTCGGGTACGGGTTCGGCGCCTCGGTGCTGGTGTCGGGGCTCGTCTTCGTCCCCCTCTCCATCGGCTCGTTCACCGCCAGCCGGTGCCTCGCTCTCTACGACCGCCACCTCGGCACGCGGAGCATGATCCCCTTCGGCTCGCTGGTGTTCGCGGCGTCGGCACTCTTCTTCGCCCTCGAGCACCGGTTCCTCTGGGAGGCGTTCATGGCCGCCGGCCTGGCCGGCATCGGCATCGGCTTCACCTTCGCCGCTATGCCCGGGTTCATCGTGCGGGCGGTCCCGGCGTCGGAGACCGGCAGTGCCACCGGCTTCTACCAGGTCCTCCGGAGCATCGGCCTTTCGGTCGGGAGCGCCCTGGCCGCCGCCCTGCTGACGGCGTACACCGTCACCGGCCGCACCTACCCGTCCTTCGAGGGGTTCCGGACCACCCTGCTCGTGGCCTCGGGGCTCTGCGTGGTCACCGCCGTGCTCAGCTTCGTGCTGCCCGGCGGTCCGACCGCTGGGCAACCGCCGCTGGCCGGGGCGGTCGTCCAGATGATGGAGGAGGAGGCCGAAGTCGGCGTCACCGCCCTCTCGCTGGCCGAAGAGGTGCCGCTCGACAGGACGCCGCTCGAAAGGACGCAGCCGCCACCGCTGTAAACGGCACGGCCCGGGGCGACGGGTGGGGGTCGACCGGCCCGGCTACGTCCAGTCCTCGCGTAGCCCGTCGCCTGACGGGTCCGGGCGGAAGACCGGGAGCGAGCCGAGCGCGTGCACGAGCGTGGCGTCGGCCCCGAGGGTGTTCCGCCAGCCCGAGCCCTCGGTCATCAGGACACCGGCCGCCACGGGGACGCCCCCCACCCCACGGATGAGGGCCAGCGCCGCCAGCATCGACGCACCGGTCGAGACGATGTCGTCGACCACCGCCACCCGACGGCCCTGGACCGAGCCCACCCGCGCCGGGTCCATCCGCAGCGTCTGGTGGGCATCGGTGGTGATCGAGCGGACCGTCTCGGCGTGCGCGTCCCCGAGGTGGATCTTCGGGGTCTTGTGGAGGATCAGGTAGTCGTCGAGTCCGAGGGAGCGGGTGACCTCGATGGCCAGAGGGATGCCCATGGTGGCCACCGACACGACGATATCCGGTGCGAACGGGCGCAGCTCGGCGGCCAGCTCGCGTCCGGCGGTGTCGGCGAAGGCTACGCCGTGGTCGACGGTGATGAGCAGGGCGATGGTGAGATCGGGGCCGAGGGGGACGAGGGGGAGCTCGACGGCCTGCGAACCGACCGTGGTCCGGTAGGTGTGGGCGGCACGCATGGGCGCGACTCTGGTCGATCCGCCCAACGGCCGCAACCGGCGTGAACGGAGACGCACCGAGTCCCGGGTCCGGCGGCCGCCCGAACGCCCGGGGTCCGGGCACGACCGGCCGGGGAGTGGTTGACTCGTGGCAGGCACGCCGGGGACGCCGTCGGTTCCGGGGAGCCCGTGCGGGCCCGATCGTCCCCCCGTCCCCCGTCCACCACGCAGGAGCGTCGCCGATGAGTCCGACCCCCAGATCCACCCGTTCCCGGCCCGAACCGGCCGCCGTGTTCTTCGAGGACCTGGCCTCGAGGAAGCACGACGCTCGTCTGCACCATGCGACCGGCACGGTCCGCATAGACCTGCGGGACGACGCCGGCATCGAGCACTGGTACGTCACCATGGCCAAGGGCGACGTCTCGATCTCCCGCCGCAACGCCAAGGCCGACTCCGTCGTCCGGATGGACAAGAAGCTGTTTGAGGGGATGGTCAAAGGCTCGGTCAACTTCAACGCCGCCCTCCTGCGCGGCGTGCTCGAGGTCGAGGGGGACATCGGGCTCTTCGTCGCCTTCGAGCGCCTGCTCCCGGGCCCGGCCCAGTCCCGGGCCAGCTTCCTCGAGCGGCAGGAGGAACTGACGCGATGAGTACCGACGTGGTCAAGATCCTCGACGGCAACACTTTCGTGGTGAGCGACGGGCGTGGTGACATCGAAGCCTCGCCCACCGATCCCACCGGGCTGTTCTCCTTCGACACCCGGTTCCTGTCCCGGTGGGTGCTCAGCGTCAACGGTGAGCGCCTCAACGCCCTGTCCGCCGACGACCTGCAGTACTTCGAGGCCCGCTTCTTCCTGGTGCCGGGGACGGGCACGGTCTACGTGGACGCCCAGCTCTCGGTGATCCGCCGGCGGGTCGTGGCCTCCGGGTTCCACGAGGAGCTGGTGATCCTCAACCACGGGGCCGATCCCGTGGACCTCGAGGTGCGGGTCGAGGCGGACAGCGACTTCGCCGATCTCTTCGAGGTGAAGGACGCCCTCAAGAAGAAGGGCACCTGCGAGCGCGTCGCCGGCCAGGACGGCCTCACCCTCCGGTACCGGCGCCAGACCTTCGAGCGCGAGACCTGGATCACCGCCACCGCACCGGCCTCGGTCGACCAGGGCGGTTTCACCTTCTCGGCCACCGTCGCCGGGCACGGCCAGTGGAGCACCGACCTGAATGTGACAGTGGCCCAGGGAACCCTTCGGCCGGTGCTGCGCAAGGCCATGGGCCCGACCCAGCGGGCGGCGGTGGCCGACTCGATGGCCAAGGACCTCCGTCGGTGGATCGATGGTGCCCCGCGCCTCGAGTGCGACAACGACCCGTTGAAAGTCACCTACCGGCGCAGCCTGGTCGACCTGGCCGCCCTGCGCTTCGTCGCACCCATCATGCCCAAGCACGCCCTCCCCGCCGCCGGCCTGCCCTGGTTCATGACCATGTTCGGTCGGGACAGCATCTTCACCAGCCTGCAGGCGCTCCCGTTCACCCCCGACCTGGCCGCCACCACGCTGCGGGCGCTCGGTGCCCGCCAGGGCACCCGCCTCGACGACTTCCGCGACGAGGACCCGGGCCGGATCCTCCACGAGCTGCGCTACGGCGAGCTCACCGCCTTCGAGGAGCGCCCCCACTCGCCCTACTACGGCTGCGCCGACGCCACACCGCTGTACGTGGTGCTGCTGGACGAGTACGAGCGCTGGACGGGGGACACCAAGCTGGTGCGCGAGCTCGAGTACGAGGCCCGCGCCGCCCTCACGTGGATCGACGAGTACGCCGACCTCCAGGGGAACGGCTACGTCTCCTACAAGCGCCGTAACGAGAAGACCGGTCTCGAGAACCAGTGCTGGAAGGATTCGTGGGACTCCATCTCGTTCCGTGACGGCACCCTGCCCGGGTTCCCCCGGGCCACCTGCGAGCTGCAGGGGTACGCCTACGACGCCAAGGTCCGAGGAGCCCGCCTGGCCCGCACGGTGTGGCGGGACGTCGGGCTGGCCGACCGCCTGGAGAAGGAGGCCGCCGATCTCAAACGCCGGTTCAACCGCGACTTCTGGATCGAGGACGGCCAGTACTTCGCCGTTGCCCTCGACGAGGAGGGGCGGCAGGTCGACACCCTGACCTCGAACAACGGGCACCTGCTGTGGAGCGGGATCGTCGAGAAGTCGAAGGCGCGCGCCGTCGCCGACCACCTGCTCGGCAGCCGGTTGTTCACCGGGTGGGGCGTACGCACGCTGGCCGAGGGGGAGGGGCGGTTCAACCCGATCGGCTACCACGTGGGGACGGTCTGGCCCTTCGACAGCTCCTTTATCGCCTGGGGCCTGCGCCGCTACGGGTTCAAGCGGGAGGCGGCCCAGATCGCCGAGGGGATCCTGTCCGCCGCCGAGTTCTTCGACGGGCGCCTACCCGAGGCCTTCGGTGGCTACCCCCGGGCCATGACCAAGTACCCGGTCCAGTACCCGACGGCCTGTAGCCCGCAGGCCTGGTCGACCGGCGCACCGCTCCTGCTGCTACGCACCATGCTCGGCCTCGAGCCCATGGGCCAGCACCTGGTGGTCGACCCGGTGCTGCCCGCGACCGTCGGACGGATGGAGCTGCTCGACATCCCCGGTCGGTGGGGCCGGATCGACGCCTTCGGTCGGGGCCGTGTCGACACCGACCGCCCGGCAGGGCGCCCACAGGCCCGGCACTAGCCGGTAGCCGTCGTCAGCCCACCCGGCGGAGGGTGTTGCCGTCGGTGTGGGAGAACGGCTCGTCGAACTCCTTCATCCGGAGGGTGGTCGTCTCCGCGTAGGACCAGCTGTCCTGACCGACGGTGATGGTGACCTCGTAGCGCAACGTGCTGGCGTTGGCGGCCAGGTAGTGGCTCTCGCCGATGGTGTACTGGTCGCCCCCCTGGGCGGCGGTCATGGTGAACCGGTCCGCATCGGCCTCGGCCGTCCCGCCGGCGAGCACGGTGATGCCCCGGGGCACGACGAACCCCCGCATGACCTCGCCAGTGGCCGCGTCCCACAGCCAGTAGCCGACCTCGGTGTGGAACGGGTTCTCCTCGCCGCCTCGCCACATGGCGCTCCGGTAGTCCAAGCCGTAGAGGTGCTGGCTCCCGTTGTCGACCGGGCCGAAGGGCTTCATCGTGCACTTCTCGAGGAAGGGGGTGCCGAGCACCTTGCCCTCGGTGTGCGAGTAGGCGGTGTCGAGACCGCCCGCCCCCTCCCACTCACCGGCGAGCGCTCCGAGTGGACCCCATTCGTCAGCCATGTCGTCTCCTCCACCGGGGGTGTCCGCCCGTATGGTGGCGGAGGACCCCTGTTCAGGCCACCCGGTGAGGGTGACGGGTCGATTGTCCGGGACGGCGGACCGTCCCGGAAGGGCCAAAAGACTGTAGTTCGCCGGTGGACCCTACCGCCGGGATCCAGCGGGTCACGCCGCCCGGCGGGCAGCCTCCACCGCGGCCTTGGTCAGCCGGTAGCTCCGGGCGTCGCCGGTCGTGCCGATCTCCATCCGGTTCATGACGTAGCCCATCCCGAGCCCGAGGTCTGGGTCCGCCCACCCGACCGAGCCGCCCATCCCGAAGTGGCCGAACGAGCGCGGGCCGCCGAACCCGGACGACGCGATGATCCCGCGGTTGAGCATGAAGCCGAGCCCCCACTGGATGTCCAGCCCAAGGAGCACCCGGTCCGGCCCCTCGGTACGCGGGACCAGCACCCGGTCGAGCTGCTCCGGGGAGAGGATGCGGAACGAATCGCCCGACGGGGTGGTCACGTCGCTCACGCAGGCGCCGTACAGGCGGGCCAGCGAGCGGGCGTCGCAGATGCCGTTGGCCGCCGGAATCTCGGCGGCGTGCAGCCTCGGGTCGTCCCACACGTCGGGGTCGGATAAGGCGCCCCCGGGCGCGCCGAGGGCGTTGAAGAGCGGCCCGCCCGGTGCCAGGTAGGTGGCCGCCTGGGCGGCCAGGTCGGCGTCCCCGGGCCCGCCGTGCCCCCCGGCCAGGGCGTCGAGCGACTGCAGCGAACGGCCCGACTCGAGCGACTCGAGGAACGAGACCAGCCGGGCCACCCTCGGCTCCTCGGAGGCGGGCAGACCGATGAAGAACTCCGCCCCCAGGGGACCGGCGATCTCCTCCTGCAGGTACGTCCCGAGACTGCGGCCGGTGACCCGCCGGACCACCTCGCCGACCAGCCAGCCGTACGTTGTGGCGTGGTAGCCGTGCGCCGTGCCCGGGGGCCACGATGGCGCCTGGCGCTCGAGCGCCCTCACGACCGGATCCCACGCCAGCGCCTCCTCGAACGACAGCGAGCCGTCGATCCAGGCCAGGCCGGCCCGGTGGGAGAGCAGGTCGGCGACCGTCACCCGCTCCTTGCCGGCCTGGGCGAACGCCGGCCAGTACTCCGCTACCGGCGCCTCCACGTCGATGGCGCCCTCCTGGGCCAGACGGTCGGCGCACATGGCGGTGATCCCCTTGGTGGTCGAGTAGACGAGCACCAGGGTGTCCTCCTCCCACGGGCGGCCGGTCCGGGTGTCGGCCGTCCCACCCCACAGGTCGACTACCTGGGCGCCGCGGTGGTAAGCGGCGAACGCCGCCCCGTCCTCCGTGCCGCCGTCGAAATTGGCCTGGAACGCCTCGCGCACCGCCTCGAAGCCCTGGGCCACCCATCCGTTCGTCGTCGTCATGGCGGACATCTTCGCGGACTGGGCCGGGGCGTGCGTCCCGGCCGGGCGGCGTCAGCAGCGACCTGGCACGATCGAGACGCGCACGTCGGTCGCCCCGCGGCCGTTCACGATGTCGAGGTGCTCGGCCCCGGGCGCCGAGGTGATCCGTCCGCCGGAGACGGTCGCGCAGTAGCCGCCCCCGTAGTGCTCGGCCACGGGCACGACGACGACGGTCGGCTCGGTGATGCGGGGGTCGGCACGGTACTGGAGGGTGAAGACGCCCGACGAGGGATCGAACGACAAGGTCGTCGGCCTGCCGGCGACCGCCGACGCGTAGGCGCGGCTGAGGACCGGCAGCAGCGGGTCCGTCGCCCGGCTCGGCGGCCACAGCCCCGAGTCGTGGGAGCCGGTGGGGTCGTCGTAGCGGATCCACTGCCAGTACGTCCACCCGACCAGCTCGTCGTCGGCGTCGGCGGTGATCCTGCCCACGTCGTCGGCGTCGGTGGTTGCGCCGAACTCGGAGAGGAACCACGCCGGCCCACCCGGCTGCTCGGGCGTCGTGTCGGCGGTGCGTTCGGCGGTGCGCTCGGTGAACACACTGCGTTCGAGCGGGCCGCAGGTGGAGCCGTAGCCGGGCGGTTCGGGACCGTTCGGGACGTGGAGGAAGCAGTAGTCGTGGAAGTTGAGGACGAGCCGCCCCGCCGCCATCGGCCCGACGTGGTTGGGCACGCCGGAGTCGGTCGTGAAGTCCGGCTCGTAGAAGACGAGGTGGTGGGGGTCGGCGGCCTCGAGGCGGGGGACGATCCCGACGGCCGGGTCGTCCGGCGGGCACGTGACCGTCTGCCCGGACTGGTCCGTCCCCGGGTCGGCCCGTCCCATGTAGAAGCACTGCAGCTCGGCATCGAACGCGACGTTGCTGCCGTACGGGGGGAGCCCCTGCGCGTACGGCTCGTTGAACGGGTCGTAGCCCACGACCCACGGGTCGTCCCGCTCATGGGCCGCCAGCCGCGTCCACAGCGAATCGAACTGGCCCTGCAGGTCACCCACTACGTCGTTGCGCCAGAAGTGCGCATAGGCAGCGGCGACCCCGGGCCCCCGGAGATTCTCGCTCCAGTCGGGGACGTCGAGCTTCGGCCGGGGCTGCTGCCCGTCGGGGCAGACCGCCCAGTCGGGGGCGCCCTCGCCGCCGAACACGTCGCTGTACACGTCCTGGTGCATGTCGAGGAGCGAGTAGATGCCGTAGCGGCCGAGCAGGGCGATGGTGGCGTCGAGCCTCGCCACGTAGGCGTCGTACGCCGACGCACGGAACTCGGCCGTCCCCGACGCCCGGGGCGCGCCGGGGTCGCAGACCGACGGCTCGTCGATCGGACCCCGGCCCGGCTCGAGGCCCCTCCAGATGATGCCGAGCCTGACCACGTCGAACCCGAGGGCCGCCATGCGCCGCACCTGGGTGGTGGTGAGGACGTTCGGGCCGGTACCGTCGACCACGACCTCGTAGGGTGCCAGCTTGTAGACCAGGTCGACGCCGTGCAGCAGCGCTACCCGGCCGTACCGGTCGACGAGGAACGGTCCGCCCGGGGCGGTCATCGGGCCGACCGGGCCCGCCTGCGGATTGGGGGCGGGCGGTGGGGCGGCCGCAGCGCCCGGTGCGCCCGATGCGGCGCTTCCACACGCCGTCGCCGACACGGCGATGACCGCCACCAGCACGGCGGCGGTCATCGCCCGGTCACGCCGGTGCCCCCGTCCGACCATCGACGTGCGTGCCGTCACCTCGTGCAGTCTGTCCCATGCACCGGCAGCGTGCCGGCGTCGTCCGGGGTAACGTCTCGTCGGGGGGAGACGACGTGACACCTGAGACCGCCGCACCGGCCTACGATCCCCGCGATCCGGACACCCTGCGCGACCCGTATCCCGTCTACCGCCGCCTGCGCGAGGAGGACCCGGTCCACCGCTCGCCGCTTGGCTTCTGGGTGCTCTCCCGCTTCGAGGACGTGTATCGGGCGACACTCGACACGGCCACCTTCTCGTCGGCGCACGGGCTGACCTATGGCCGGGACGAGATCGCCGCCCTCGGGCTCACCCCCACGCTGGTGATGATGGACCGGCCGCGCCACACCACGTTCCGGCGGCTGATCAGCCGCGGGTTCACCCCCAGGCGGGTGGCCGGGCTCGAGCCCGCCGTCCGCGAATTCGTACAGGCCAGGGTCGAGCGCATGGTCGAGGACGGCGAGTGCGACCTCATCGAGGTGCTGGCCGGGCCGTTGCCGACCCTGGTGGTCGCCACCTACCTCGGGGTACCGCCCGGCGACCGTGCGCAGTTCGACACCTGGAGCGACGCCATTGTGTCTGCCAACGCCACCGGCCGCGTCATCAGCGACGCCGCCGAGGCGGTCGCCGGGCTCTACGCCTACTTCACCGGCCTGATCGAGGAGAAGCGGCGGTGTCCCGGTCAGGACATGCTCAGCGACCTGGTGGAAGCCAGGGTCGACGGGCTCCCACTCCACGTCGACGAGATCCTCGGGTTCTGCTTCGTCATGATCGCCGGCGGCAACGACACCACCACCGGGCTGCTGGGGGGAGCGGCGGTGGCGCTGACCGAGTGCCGGGACCAGCGGGCCCTCCTGCTCGAGGATGCCGGGCTCCTGCCCGGCGCCCTCGACGAGCTCCTCCGGCTGACCAGCCCGGTCCAGGGCCTGTCCCGCACCGTGATGCGCGACGTGACCGTGCGCGGCACGACCATGGAGGCCGGGGCCAAGGTCCACCTGCTCTACGGCTCGGCCAACCGCGACCGGCGCGAGTTCGGGCCGACGGCGGACCGCCTCGACGTGACCCGGAGGTTCCGCCGGATGCTCGCTTTCGGCAACGGGCCCCATCACTGCATCGGCGCGGCGGCCGCCCGCCTCCAGGCGAGGGTGGCCCTCGAGGAGCTGCTCGGGGCGATGCCCGACTTCACGGTCGACGCCTCCCGGGGGCGACTGGCGCCGGGACCGTTCGTGCGGCGCTACGAATCATTGCCCCTGGACACCGGTCGGCGCCGCTGACCAGGGCTTGGGCCGGCCGGCCCGGCGCCGCTCAGGGAACAACGGTCTCCGGAAGCGGCCAGCGGTAGAGGCGGGCGGCGTTCTCGTGGGTCAGCTTGCGGAGGTCCTCCACCGGCAGGTGGCCCCAGTAGCGGGCGATGACCTCCTGGGTGTCCGGCCAGGTGGAGTCGCCGTGCGGGTAGTCGACCTCCAGCATGATGTGGTCGATCCCGATCCGGTGGCGGGTGTCGATGGTGGACGGGTCGTCGATCGTGCAGAAGTAGAAGTTCCGCTGGAGCACCTCGGCGGGCCGCAGTCCCGAGGCGTCGTAGTCCCGCCCGTACCCCGACCGGTCCACGATGTTGTCGAGCCGGTCGAGGAGCATGGCCACCCAGCCGATACCGCCCTCGCTCATGGCGATCTTGAGGTCCGGGTAGCGGACCGGGAGACCGGACCAGAGCCACTCCGCGCACGCCGACAGGGACATCTGGCCGAAGAGCGTCGCACCCAATTGCACCATCGGGCTGTCGTCGGGCATGTCGACCATGCCGGACGACCCGACGTGGAGGGAGATGACCGTGTCGGTCTCCTGGCAGGCGGCGACGATGGGGTCCCAGTACCCCGAGAACAGGCTCGGCAGCCCGATGCGGTGCGGGCGCTCGGGCAAGGTCACCGATCGGAACCCCCGCTCGGCGTTGCGCCGGATCTCCGCTGCGCCCTGCTCCGGATCGGCGAGAGAGGTGATGCCGCAGGGGATGATGCGGTCCGGGTACGGCTGCCACCACGCCTCGTAGAGCCAGTCGTTCCAGGCGCGGGTGACCGCCAGGCCGAGGTTCGGGTCACTCGCCTCGGAGAAGACCCGTCCCGAGAACCCGGTGATCATGGAGGGGAAGTTGAGCGATGCCCACACCCCGTTGATGTCCATGTCGACGATGCGGGCGTCGATGTCCCAGCACCCTCTGCGCATGTCCTCGAACCGGGTCGGCTCCAGCGTCACGCACTCAGGCCGGCGGCCGGCCACCGCGTTCATCCCGACCTGCGAGTAATGCTTCCCGTCGAACTCCCAGATCTGGTGGCCGCGGCGGGTCTCGATCACCCTCGGGGCCAGGTCGGCGAATCGGCGGGGGAGGCGGCCCTCGAACATGTCCGGGGGCTCGACGAGGTGGTCGTCCACCGAGATCACGGTGGCCCGCACCGTCCGCGGCTCGGGGTCGGGCAGCAGGGTGTCCCGCCGGGTGGTGATGTTCATGACGATCTCCCCACCCGCCGAGTATGCCACCCGGCCCCGGTGGTCACCCGGAGGTGCCCGATGGTCACCCGTAGATGAAGGTGAGCGGGTTGGAGGTTCCCGAGTCAGTGGTGATGGTCACCGGTGCTGTCGCCGGCGGCGGTGACCCCGGCGGGCCGGCCACCGCCGGCACCGTCACCGTGCAGGTGGTCTGCACGGGGCAGCTCACCGGCGCCACCTGGCTACCGACGTACGCGGTGATCTGCCCGGACGGGCTGAGGAAGCCGGTCCCGGTGACGACCACCGTCTGGCCCGGGGGCCCGCTCGACGGATCGAGTGACGAGAGCACGGGGGCGCCCCCGGCCGTGGGCACCGGGCCGGGGGCCGCCGGCGCCGGCGCCGGCGGCGCGGTCGACGGCGCGGTCGACGGCGTGGTCGACGGCGTGGTCGACGGCGTGGCGGTCGCCGGTGCCAGGGTCGTCGACGGTGACCGGGCGGCCAAGGTCGTCCCCGGTCCGGTCGTCGGGGGCACCGTGGGGGCCGCCGGGGAGCTGCGGTTCTTCCCCGGCGACGCGGCCAGGGCCCCGACGACCAGCAGCAGGGCGGCGGCCACCACCACGATCGCCGCCACGAGGACCCGGTCGTTCCTCCGCCGGCGCCCGGTGTCCCGACCGACCCGGTCCGGGGTCGCCGGCGCGGGCCGGTGGTCCCCCGGCCCGTCCGCCCCGGCTGGCATGTCCGCCCCAGGTGGGGCGACCGCGGGTGCTGGCGGCCCGCCCTGGTCACCGACGCCGCCACCTGCGGTCTCGCGGGACCGCCGCGCCGCCTCGGCGATGGCGGCCAGCGCCCGGGGGCTCAGTTCCCGCTCGCCGCCTTGGGGCCCGGCCTTCCGTGCCCCCGCCTGTCCGTTGCCGGCCACACGTGCCATCTCGAACGCTCCTTCGACGATCACCCTCCGCCCCCAGTATGCAGTTCGATCGGCGGTGTGGAACATCGGTCGCCGGGACATCCGCCACCGGGAGCCCGCTCGGCTTAGCCGGACCGAGCGGCGGTCCGGCTGCCGACCGGAGCGTTGGCTAGCGTGAGACCGTCGCTCGCAAGGAGGTCACGATGGGAACCGAAGAGGAAGCCGAACGGGTCGTGCGCCAGTTCTGTGACGCGTTCGAGCAGCACGACGCCGAGGCCCTGCGCCCGTTCTTCACCGACGACGTCGTCTACCACAACATGCCCATGGACCCGGCGGTCGGGGCCGATGCCGCCGTCGCCTTCATCGAAGGCTTCTTCGGCATGTGCGAGCGGATGGTGATCGACACCGTCAACCTCGCCGTCCGCGGCAACGTCGTGCTCACCGAACGGGTCGATACCTTCACCGTCGGGCAGAAGGTCGCCCCCCTGCCCGTCATGGGCACCTTCGAGCTTCGCGACGGCAGGATCAGCGCCTGGCGCGACTACTTCGACCTGGGCCAGATCACCGCCATGCTGTCCGGGGAGGCCTAGTGCCCGGTACGGGTCACTGATGCCCGGACCGGTCGCTTTCGTCTGCGCCATGCCTATGGAGCTGGCACCGCTCCGGCGCCTGCTCCACCTCGAGCGGCGCCGGGTCGGACCGTCGGGCCAGTATGACGGCCGGCTCGGCGACCGTCCGGTGGTCGCTGTCGTCACCGGCATGGGTACGGCTCTGGCCACCGCCGGCGTGGAGAGCCTGCTCGACGCCGTGGAGGTCGGGCGGGTGGTCGTGGTCGGCATTACCGGGGCGGTCGATGACGAGACCGTCATCGGCACGCTGGTCCGACCCGAGGTGGTCGTCGACGGGGCCACCGGGGACGAGTTCCGGCCGGAGCAGCTGGGCGACGTGACGCCGGCCGGTCGGATGTGGACGACCGACGGGCTCACCACCGACCCGGACGTGGTCGCCGCCTTGCGGGCCGACGGCGTGGTCGCGCTGGACATGGAGACGGCGGCCGTCGCCCGGCTCTGCGAGCATCGGGGCATCCCCTGGTCGGTTTACCGGGTGGTCAGCGACCGGGCCACCGACGGGAGCGTCGACGACGAGGTGTTCCATCTGAGCCGGCAGGACGGGACGCCCGACGCCCGGGCGGTGGCCGCCTACCTCCTCCGGCACCCGGGGCGCGTCCCGGGCCTCGCCCGCATGGCCAGGGACGCCAAGCTGGCCACCGGGCGGGCGGCGTCGGCCGCCGTCGACGCCGTGTCCCGGCTGCCGTCCTCCGGCCCCTGACGCCGGCGCCCCCCGGGGGACCGGATCGGCCGGCCACGGGAGTGGAGTGGCCGGATCATGCCCGGTACGATCCATCGGACGCACCGCGATGGGGGGAACCATGGGACCAGACGGAGGGCCGAAGATCTGCCTGATCGGCGCTGGCGGTATGTCGTTCGGACCGGTCATGGTCCTCGACGCCATCAATAGCCGACGCATCCGCGGCGCGACGATGATGTTGCACGACGTGAGCCCCGAGCGGCTGGAAGTCGCCCGCCGCTTCGCCGTCCGCGTGAACGAGCGCAACGGCAACCCCATCCGCATCGAGGCGTCGCTCGACCCGGCCGAGGCGATGTCGGGGGCCGACTTCTGCCTGACCAGCGCCGAGGTCGGTCGCTGGAAGCACTGGATCGAGGACTACGAAGTCCCCTGCCGTGACGGGGCCACGCAGATCACCGGCGAGAACGGGGGCCCCGGGGCGGTCTTCCACTCGCTGCGGTCGATCCGGACCGTGCTCGGCATCTGCGAGGACATCTCGCGCTACTGCCCGGACACCTTCCTCATCAACCTGACCAACCCCTTGAGCCGCGTGGCGCTGGCCGTCAACACCGCCACCACCATCGACAATGTGAGCATGTGCCACGAGTTCGCCGGCGGGGTCTCGCGGGTGGCCGCGCTGCTGCGCATCCCGAAGTCGAAGATCGCCGCCAAGGCCTCGGGCATCAACCATTTCACGTTCTTCACCGAGATCCGCCGGTCCGACACCGACGAGGACCTCTACCCCCGCCTCCGGCACCTCTGGCAGCGGAAGTTCTTCGACTACCCGCCACCGGTGACCGCCGTCGCCCGGCAGCTGGTCAAGGTCCCCTGGGTCCAGATCGTGGCCGAGCAGATGTACACGCCGCTGGTCGCCTACATGTTCCGCGAGTACGGCCTCCTCCCGTGCTCCGTGGACAGCCACATCGGCGAGTACGTGCCGTTCGCCCGTGAGGTGGCCGGCTGGCACCCCGTCCCGGTCTACTTCCACCAGGGTCTGATGGCCCGGGTGGAACGGATGGTGACCCGGTACGGCAACGGCCGGTCGCTCGTGCCGATGCACCGTGCCGGCCGGTCGGCCGAGGAGCCCTTTCCGGCCATCGGCGCCATGTGGACCGGAACGGCCCGGCAGATCAATGCGGTGAACGTGCCCAACCGAGGGTACGTGCCGAACCTTCCCGAGGGCGCCATCGTCGAGGTACCTGCCACCGTCGACGGGGACGGGTTCGCCCCCGCGGCGATGCCGCCGATCGCCGAGCCGCTGGCCGAGTTCATGAAGGTCCAGATCGAGCTGCAGGACCTCGTGGTCAAGTCGGCGGTCACCGGCGATCCGACCCCGGCGTTCGAGGCGCTCCGTCGGGACCCGCTCTCGCCGCCCGACGAAGCGTCGTGCCGGGCCATGTTCGACGAGATGCTGCAGCTGCAGGCCGACGCCCTCCCGTTCTGAACGCAGGCCCGGTTTGACCGCCCTCCCGCTCTGACCGCAGGCGCTCAGGCGCCGTCCACCCCGGCCGGCGGCGCCACCTGTTCCATGAACTCGAGCCGGATGCCGCCCGGCGCGTCCACGAAGGCGATCCGGCGTATGCCGAACGTGCCTTCGACGGTCTCGGGGCCCCAGATCACCGTGTGGCCCTCCAGTTCACGGTCGAGGTCGTCGGTGAACAGCGCCGGGTGGAGGAAGCCCTCTGGGGGCAGGTCGACCTCGTCCTCGTAGATGGCGCGGGTGAACAGCGTGATCATGACCGGGCCGAGGTGGACGTCGGCGCGCTCGCCGCTTCGCCAGTGCATCCGGTCCCGCACCTCGGCGCCGGAGGCCTCGTAGAAGCGGCAGGCAGCGTCGAGGTCGGCCACCTTCACGGCCAGGTTCGCCAGACCGGTCACGGCCACCGCGCCTCCTCGGGTCCTCGTCGTCGCCCGTCGGCGGCGGGCCGCAGTCTACCGACGGTCCGGGCACGGGTCCGGCCCGTCGGGGCCGTCACGTCCCCGCGAGCTTCGACACCACCGGGCCCAACGCCTCCCAGGCGTCGGCTTCGATCGACCAGTAGGAGATGCCGTACTCCTCCCGCCGCCACTGCAGCTCCTCGGCCATCTCGTCGAGTGTGCCCACCAGGGCGAGCGGGATGTGGAGGGCGTCCTCGGGGCTGATCCCGAAGTGCGGGGCCATGGCTTCGACGAGGTCATCGGCGTCGTCGGTGACCATGACGAAGCCGATGAGGGCGTTGAGCTCGAGGTCGTCGAAGCGGTCGCCAGCCGCCTCCTTCACCCAGGCCACCTTCTCGCGGGTCCGCTCGGGGGAGGCGTTCGGTGCCGTCTCCGGGCCGCCGGTTCCCTCGCGCAGGTTCACGTTGATGCTGACGATGTCGGCGTGGCGGGCGGCGAAGGACAGCACCCGCTTCCCGCCGCCCCCGATGATGAGCGGTGGCCCGGGCCACTGGACCGGCCGCGGCAGCAGCGAGTGCTCGTGGACCTGGTAGTAGGTGCCGTCGAACGAGAAGTGCCCGTCCGTCCGCAGCAATCCCTGGGCCACTACGACCGCCTCCTCGAACCGCTCCACCCGCACCCGGGGTGGGTCGTAGGTGATGCCGGCCTCTTCGTAGTCGGTGCGCATCCAGCCGGCCCCGAGGCTGAACTCGAACCGCCCCTCGCTGAGCACGTCGAGGGTGGCCGCCTCCTTGGCCAGGACGAGCGGGTGGCGGTAGTCGTTCCCGAACACCAGGGCACCCATCCGCAGCGTCGTGGTGGCGGCGGCCACCGCGGCCAGCGCCGGCACCGGGGCCAACTGGTCGCCGAAATGGTCGGGCATGAACAGTGTCGAATAGCCGAGCGCCTCGGCCCGGCGGGCCTGCTCGGCCCAGCCCCGGCCGGTCCCCTCCGGGGCGCTCCCGAGCTGTGCGGCGAAGCGGAACTTGCGATCGTGGGCCATGCCCCCATCCTGCATCATCGTGCCGGCGGGATGCCGACCCGGCATCGGGAGCCGGAGCGGTCGGAGGGTCAGGCCCCGCCACCGCCCAGCACGGCGAGGAGCTCGTCGCCGTACCGTTCGAGCCGGAGCGGTCCGATGCCCCGGCAGCCGGCCAGCTCGCCGAGCGTCCGCGGCAGCTCGCTGGCGATGCCGAGGAGGTCCCGGTCGCTCAGAACGACGTAGGCGGGTACCCCGTCCTTCGTGGCCACGGCCGACCGCCACTCCCGCAACGCCTGCTCGGCGGCGATCGCTGCCGCGGACGGCTCCGCCGTGCCGCCCGGTGCCGCGAGCGTCGCGGTCTTCCCCTCACAGCGCACGTCCGTCCCGAACGGCAGCCCGAGCCGGGCCTCGCCGACCCCGAGGACCACCCCGTTCTCCTGCACGTCGAGGACGGTCCCCAATTGTCCGCCGTGCTCGACCACCAGGCCGGCCACCGCCACCAGCACCGGCGCCGCTCCCGCGCGCTTGGGCGTGCGCCGACCACGCCCGGCCGGCGACGTGCCGCCTTGCTCGCGCCGACCGCTCCCCGCCGCGGAGCGGTCGGGCGCCTGGCGGCCGTCCCACCGGGCGACGTCCCGGCGCGGTGGGTGGGGACGGCTCCCGTCGAGCTCACCCAGGAACGGGGACGGCGCCCCGGCGTCGGCCAGCACGGCGACCTGGGTGCGGGCTCGGGTGAGCGCCACGTGGAACACCCGGCGCTCACCCTCGTCGTCCTCGGCCAGCCGGTGCGGGAACAGGCCCTCCGTGGCTCCGAACACGATCACCCGCTCCCACTCCTTGCCCTTGATCCGGTGCACCGTCGACAGGAGGACCGCCGGTCCCTCCGCCGGCGGGCGGGCGAGGGTGCTCCGGAGCCAGTGTTCGAAGGTGGATGCCTCGGGGTGGAGTCCGGCCACCGCCTCGAGGGCGACCAGGTCGTCGGCGTGGGTCGAGCGGTCGGCCTCGCGGCGCGAGGCGTCGAGCACGTCCATGGTGGCGTCGAGCCCGATGCCGACCCGGACGGCACGAAGCGCGTCGGCAGTCGACCGACCGGCTGCCCGGGCGACGGTGTCGAGGTCGTCGGCGTAGGCGAGCAGCTTCGGGCCGTCCCGCCCGGAGAGCCGGCCGGCGAGGCGCCGGATGTCGCCTGTCGACGTGAGTTGCCCCCGGGTCAGCATGTCCACCACGTTGGGGGCGATGCCCCGCGACGGGCGCCGAACGGTGTCCCGGACGTCCTCCGCCCGGATGTGGTCCGGATCGCCGCCGATGCGCAGGTAGGCGAAGGCGGTACGGATCCCGGTCCGGCTGAGAGCCTTCGCCCCGAGGGGCGCGGTGCAGGGGATGCGGGCCTCCGTGCAGGCCACCTGCACCGGCAGTAGGGCGGAGTTGACACGGGCCAGGACGGCGATGTCCCCGGGGCCCACGCCCGACTGCTGCCAGCCGGTGATGATCTCGACGGCCGCAGTCGCCAGCGCGTCGCCGGGGGCGGTCCGGACCGCCACCGGGCCGGCACCGGCCAGCGGGCCCTGCTCGTCGGGGGCGCCGTCGTGGTGGTCGTCCGGGGACCGGATGGTCTTGTCGAGCCGCCGGTGGTTGTAGGAGAGGAGATTGCGGGCGGCGTCCACCACGCCCGGGGGGCAGCGGTAGTTGACCTCGAGCGGGTGGTGGGCGGCGCCGGGGAAGTAGCGCGGGAAGTCGATGAGGAACTCGGGCGTCGCCCCCGAGTAGCCGTAGATGACCTGGTCGTCGTCGCCCACCCCGAAGCAGTCGTAGCCCGGTCCCGCGAGCAGCCGGATCAGGAGCAGGTGGGCCGGGGTGAGGTCCTGGAACTCGTCGACGAGCAGGCGGCGGCACCGGGCCTGGGCCGCCGCCCGGGCGTCGGGGTCGTTGAGGAGGATCTCCACCCCACGGTAGATCTGCTCGTCGAAATCGACGGCACCGAGGTCGGCGAGCGCCGCTCGGAAGCGGTCGAACCCCTCGCCGATGCCGGCCGCGTCAGGCAGCGACTCCTCGGCGGCGGCCGGTGGGACGAGCCCGAGCCGGATGGTGGACAGGGCGCTGAGGTAGGGGGCGACCGTGTCGGCGTTCGCCTGGCGGCGGATGTCGAACAGGCCCTGGAGGAGGTCGCGTACCTCGAGCTCCTCGAGCACCCGCGGCCGGCCGACGCCGAACTCGGTGCAGATCCACAGGCCGGTGCTGTTGAGGGTCCGGATGTAGGGGCCGTCCGGCGTGAGCACGCCGGAACACCGCTGGCGCATCTCGTCCGCGGCCCGCGTGTTGTAGGCCAGCGCGCTCACCGAGGCCGGGTGGGCCCCCCGGTCGGCGACCAGGTGCCGAAGCCGCTCGGTGAGGACGCGGGTCTTGCCGGACCCGGCCGGTGCGATGACCCGGGCGCCGCCCGAGTGGTGGCCGACCGCGGCCAGCTGGTCCGGCGCCAGCTCGGTGGCGGGCGGGCGGTGTGACGTCGGATCGAGCCGGCCCGCCTCGGCACTCCAGCGGTGGACCACGCCGTCGCCGGAGACGAGGGCGGGGGGATCGGGAGGGCCGCCGTCGACGTAAAGGGGCGTGCCGTCGGCCAGGACGATGTCGGCCGGGCCGCCCTCGACCACACCGCGTCCCGCGCACCGGCGGGCCGCCTTCCGGCCGTGCCACCAGATCGGTTCGTCGCCGCGGGCGTCGTAGTTGTTGGCCCAGACGAGGAACTGGAGGCGCTCGAGGGCGAATTCGAAAGCCGGGGTCAGGCCGTACACCGGGCCGTCGTGGCGCTGGGGCACCCGCAGGGCGGCCGGGTCGGCGGCCAGCTCGATGACAAGGGGGCGGCGCTCGAGCCACGCCTGGTGCAGCGACTCGAGGCACGCCGCTGGTGCCGCCACCTCGTCATCGCCGACGACCACCCTCGGGCTCGCGTCCCAGACCTCCGGTACGGCGCCCCCGGGCCGGACGACGACGCCGCGCCCGAGCTCGGCTGGTCCTGGGGAGGGCACCCGACCAACCTAGCGACGACCTGTGACGACCGGTGCGGACGGCCCACCCGCCTGGAGGTCCCGATCAGTCGAGGGCGCCGAAGCGCACGCCGGTCAGCTCCTCGGACACCTTCCAGAGGTGGCTCGCCACAGCCGGGTCGAGCGCGGCGACGACGAAGGACGTCGGTCTCGGGTGGCCCCGCATGCCGAACAGGCGGTCCGGCCCAAAGAACTGGCCGCCACTGACCGCCGGGTCGGTGGCGGCGAAGAGGCTCGGGAGTGCCCCGGCCGCGGCCGGCTGGGCCAGGATCGAGTTCCCGACCCGGTTCAGCTGTTCCATGAGGCGGGAGCCGCTCATCCGGGGCGCCACCATCTGCAGGTCGGTGGCGGCGTACCCGGGGTGGGCGGCGACCGCCACGACGTCCACCGCGGCACTCGTCGCCCGCCGGTCGAGCTCGACGGTGAACAGCTGGTTGGCCAGCTTCGCCTGACCGTAGGCCGACCACCTGCCGTAGTGGTGCGTCCCCTGGAGGTCGTCGAACCGGATCCGGCCCGTCCGGGCCGCGATGCTGCTCACGGTCACCACCCGCGCCCCCGGGCGGGCGAGGAGGCGGTCGAGGAGCAGTCCGGTCAGGGCGAAGTGCCCGAGGTGGTTGGTGCCGAACTGCATCTCGAAGCCGTCCGTCGTCTCCCGTCGGGGGATGGCCATGACCCCGGCGTTGTTGACCAGGATGTCGAGGCCGTCGTGCCCCGCGGAGAAGTCGGCGGCGAACCGCCGCACCGATGCCAGGTCGGCCAGGTCGAGCCGGCCCAGCTGCACGTCGGCGTCGGGGGCGGTACGTCGGATCCGCTCGAGGGCATCGGACCCCCGGCCCTCGTCACGGCAGGCCAGGACCACCCGTGCCCCCGCCCCGGCCAGCGCCCGTGCCGTCTCAAATCCGAGCCCGCTGTTGGCCCCGGTCACCACGGCGACGTGCCCACCCTGGGGTGGGATGTCGTCGGCGGTCCACGGTTCGGGTGCCATGCCCGGGACCCTACGCAGACCCGACCGGTCCCGCCAGCCGTGGTCGTCCGGCCCGGCGGCGGCCCGGCTGCCGGAGGGGTGACCAGGTCCCTCGCGCTCAGGCCGCGGCGGCCGGTGTCGCCTGGCGCACCAGCACCGTGCGGGCGGTGGCATCCCGGCCCGCGAGGCGAGCAGCGCGTACCCGCGTTCTGCGGTCAGGAGCGCGTAGACGTGCAGCATGCTCACGTTGACCACCCGGCGGAAGACGAGCGGCTCGACGAACCGGGGCTGGTCCTCGACGTCACCGAGGGCGAGCCCCGGTGTGGTGCATGACGTGTCGGGCTCGAGTGGTGGGACCGCCCCGTCCGCCGACGCCGGTCGCTCGTCATGCCATCCGGGCAGGTTATGCAGGCGGTGCATGCGATCAGGGGTACCTGCTGGGCAACGTGGCCAAACCGCCCGCGCCCGGGGCGTCGCCGTTCAGACGGCCGAGCGCCGCCCGTCGCCGGCCATGCCCGCCACGTCGAGCACGTTGGTCATGACCTCCCCGAATGCGTCGGGATCGGCGATCAGCCAGCTGTGGTTCCCGGGCACGGTGACCACCTCCGGGTTCCCGAGGGTGGCGCACATGTCCTCGAACGACGCACGGGTGATCAGCTGGTCGCTCCGGCCCCAGAGCACCACCACCGGCAGCTCGCGTCGGCGCAGCTCGGTCAGTTCGGCGGTCAGGTCCGCGCGGCGGGCCAGGCCGGCGGCTATCCAGAAGCTCCTCGGGTCGCGCACCAGGTTGGGCAGCGCCTCGGCCACGATCACCGGCAGCACCCGGCGCGCCTGGCGTACGGGGAGGAGGTCGGCGGGGAAGTGGAGACCCCAGTCCCACAGCGGACGCTGCGACATCGAGCGCAGGGTCGTCCCGCGCCGCGTCCAGGCCGAACCGCCGACCGAGTTGACTAGCACCAGCCCACGCACCAGGTCCGGGTGGTCGTGGGCGAGCTGGATGGCCACGCCGCCGCCGAACGAGTGGCCCATGACCAGTGCCGGCTCGTCCACACCGGTCGTCCGGAGGAACTCGGCCACCCAGTTGGCATAGCCGGGGAAGTCGACGGTGTCGGGCGGGAGCCCGGCCGTGCCACCGAAGCCAGGCAACGCCGGAGCGAGCACGCGCAACCCGGCGGCCACCAGGCGAGACAGCGCCCGCTTGTACGCCTTGTGGTCCAGACCCCAGCCGTGCAGGAACACCACCGGCGCCCCGGTGCCGGCTTCGCCGTACTCGGCCACGCGACCGTCGACCGTCGTCTGCTCCCACCGGAGCCAGCTCGCGCCGCGCAGGTCCCCGTCCTCCGGCGGGTCCCCGGTCGCCCTGTTCGCCGCAGCCTCGTCCATGGCTCCACGATCGGCCAGAACGCCGGTCCCGCGTTAGGGCCGAAGTGCCTAATTCGCCTTCCCGGCCGGTGCCCCCCGGCCCGCCGACACCGCCTCTGAGCTGGCTTTGTACCCCGTGGATGCGTCGAACGGGGGCCGGTGCCCGCAGACGTCCGCCGGCAGTGGCCGGCTACGACCCGACCGCACCAGGCGCCGCCGGGAGGGGCGCCTCCGGGGACCAGACCCAGTCGGCGATGTCCGGCGGGTCCTCGCCGTGCTCCCGCCCATACCGCCGGGCGTCGAGCCGGGCGTCGACCATCAGCTGGCGCAGTGCCGCCGTGCGGGGACCGAGCCCGGGTACCCGGTCGAGCACGTCGATGACCAGATGGAACCGGTCGAGGTCGTTGAGCATGACCATGTCGAAGGGTGTGGTGGTGGTCCCTTCCTCCTTGTAACCGCGGACGTGCAGATTGGCGTGGTTGGTGCGCCGGTAGGTCAGCCGGTGGATGAGCAGTGGGTAGCCGTGGTACGCGAAGATCACCGGGCGGTCGGGGGTGAACAGGGCGTCGAATTCGCGGTCCGACAGCCCGTGGGGGTGCTCGGTGTCCGGCTCGAGGCGCATCAGGTCGACCACGTTGACCACCCGCACCGTGAGCTCGGGCAGGTGCCGGTAGAGGAGCTGCACGGCGGCCAGGGTCTCGAGGGTGGGGATGTCACCGCAGCACGCCATGACCACGTCGGGCACTGAGTCGCCGGCGTTCGAGGCGAAGGTCCAAACCCCGAGCCCCCGGGTGCAGTGGTCGACGGCCTGGTCCATGGTGAGCCAGTCGTGCTGGGGCTGCTTGCCGGCGACGACGACGTTCACGTAGTCGCGGCTGCGTAGGCAGTGGTCGGCCACCGACAGGAGGCAGTTGGTGTCCGGCGGGAAGTAGACGCGGACGACCTCGGCCTTCTTGTTGACCACGTGGTCGATGAAACCGGGGTCCTGGTGGGAGAAGCCGTTGTGGTCCTGCCGCCACACGTGGCTCGACAGCAGGTAGTTGAGCGAGGCGATCGGCCGGCGCCAGGGGACCTCCGCGCTCACTTTCAGCCATTTGGCGTGCTGGTTGAACATCGAGTCGACGATGTGGATGAACGCCTCGTAGCAGTTGAACAGCCCGTGGCGCCCGGTGAGCAGGTATCCCTCCAGCCATCCCTGGCACTGGTGCTCCGACAGCGTCTCCATCACCCGTCCGTCCGGCGCCAGGTGGTCGTCGCCGTCACGCAGCTCGGCGTCCCACGTGCGGTCGGTCACCTCGAAGACGTCCTGAAGCCGGTTGGAGGCGGTCTCGTCCGGGCCGAACAGACGGAAGTTGGTCGGGTTGGCCCGCATGACGTCGCGCAGGAACGTACCGAGCACCCGCGTCGCCTCGCGCTTCACGACGCCGGGACCGTCGACCTCCACGGCGTAGTCGCGGAACTCGGGGAGTTCGAGCTCGGCGAGGAGGAGCCCGCCGTTGGCATGGGGGTTGACGCTCATCCGACGGTCGCCGACCGGCGCGGCCCCGCGCACGGCGTCGACCGGCCGGCCGTGCTCGTCGAAGAGCTCCTCAGGTCGATAGCTGCGGAGCCAGGCCTCGAGCTGGGCCAGGTGCTCCGGGTTCGTCCGAACCTCGGACAACGGCAGCTGGTGCGCCCGGAACGTTCCCTCGACCGGCAGGCCGTCGACCTCCTTCGGGCCAGTCCATCCCTTGGGTGTTCGCAGGATGAGCATCGGCCACGACGGGCGCGACCGTGCGCCGCGGGTGCGGGCCGCCTGTTGGATCTCGTCGATCTCCCCGAAGGCCGCATCGAGCGCATCGGCCATGCGGGGGTGCACCGAGCGCGGGCGCTCGCCGTCGAAGCCGCCCTCGACCACCACCGGCCGGTAGCCGTAGCCGGTGAAGAGCGCCACCAGCTCGTCGGTGGGGATGCGGGCCAGCACTGCGGGGGCGGCGATCTTGTACCCGTTGAGGTGGAGGACGGGCAGCACGGCGCCGTCCCGCCGCGGGTCGAGGAACTTGTTCGAGTGCCAGCCGGTCGCCGCCGGCCCGGTCTCGGCCTCGCCGTCGCCGACCACGCAGGCCACGACCAGGTCGGGGTTGTCGAACGCCGCCCCGAAGGCGTGGCTCAGCGAGTAGCCGAGCTCCCCGCCCTCGTGGATCGACCCCGGGGTCTCCGGACTGCAGTGGCTTGGGATCCCACCCGGGAAGGAGAACTGCCGGAACAGCCGGGCCATGCCCCCGGCGTCACGACCGATGTGCGGGTAGCGCTCTGTGTAGGTGCCCTCCAGCCAGGTGTTGGCCACGACGGCCGGACCGCCGTGACCGGGTCCGCAGACGAACATCATGTCGAGGTGGCGCGCCCGGATGCTCCGTCCGAGGTGGGCGTAGAGGAAGTTGAGGCCCGGGCTCGTCCCCCAGTGGCCGAGCAGCCTCGGCTTGATGTCGTCGACGACGAGTGGCCGCCACAGGAGGGGGTTGTCCATCAGGTAGATCTGTCCCGCCGTCAGATAGTTGGCGGCCCGGAAGTACGCATCCAGGCGGTCGAGCTCGTCGGGCGCCGCAGAGACGGACGAGCCGTCGACATCGGTCATGGGAGCTCCTCTGATCGGGTCGTCCGGTCGGCCGTGACCGGAAGGGCGATCTGACAAGGTGTGCACATGGACATCCTCGTCGTCAATACCGGCTCCAGCAGCCTCAAGCTCCGCGTGGTGGACGACGACGACGAGGTCGTCCGGTCCGAGGACCTCCCCCGGGTGCCGTCCGCCGAGCTCGCCGGTGTCCTCGCCGGGTTCCTCGGGCGCTGCGGTCCGATCGGTGCGGCCGGGCACCGGGTCGTCCACGGTGGCTCGGCCTACCGCGAGCCGGTCCTTCTCGACGCCGCGGTCGACACCGTCCTCGAGGAGCTGGCCGACCTCGCCCCGCTGCACAACCCGCCCAGCCTGGCCGCCATCGAGGCCCTGACCGCACTGCGGCCGGAGCTGGCCCAGGTGGCCTGCTTCGACACCGCCTTCCACGCCGACATGCCCGCTACGGCCACCACGTACGCGGTGCCCCGGGCGTGGCGGGAGCGGTGGGACCTCCGCCGTTTCGGGTTCCACGGGCTCAGTCACTCGTGGGCCAGCCGCCGAGCCGGCCAGCTGATGGGCCGTCCCCGCGAGCAGCTCCGGCTGGTGACGGCCCACCTCGGGTCCGGTGCGTCGCTGGCCGCCGTGGCCCTCGGCCGCTCGGTCGACACCACCATGGGCTTCACCCCCATCGAGGGGCTGGTCATGGCGACCCGGTCGGGCAGCGTCGACCCCGGGCTCGTCCTCTGGGTGCAGCGGAAGGGGGGCCTCTCGCCCGACGACGTCGAGGCGGCGCTCGAGCACGACTCGGGGCTGTCCGGGCTCTGCGCCGGGTCCGGCGACCTGCGGGCGGTGATGACCGCCGCCGACGGCGGCGACCCCGACGCCCGACTCGCCTACGGGCTGTACGGCTACCGCATCCGGACCGGCGTCGCCGCCATGGTGGCGGCCATGGGCGGGGTCGACGGCCTCGTGTTCACCGGTGGGGCGGGCGAGGCGTCGGCCCGCCTCCGCCGCGATGTGTGCGAGGGGCTCGGGTTCCTCGGGTTCAAGCTCGACGGATCGGTCAACGACGCGCTCGGCGCGGACGGTCTGGTGTCCGCCGGTGCCGGTGGTCCGACCGTGGCGGTGGTGCGAGCCCGCGAGGACCTCGAGATCGCGCGCCACGTGCGGGAGCTCGTGGCGTAACCGGCGGCGCCCGGCGCCCCGCATGTGCCCGGCCGTTCAGCCCAGGGGGGCGAGCAGGGTGTCCGCCCAGGCGACCTCGCCGGTGAACCCCCAGCGCGCCGCCAACTGCCGTCCGTCCGACAGGAGGGCGCGGGCCGTCGTCGTGTCCCCCCGCCGGGCGGCGAGCCGGCCCGACTCGATGGTGGTTCTGGCCCCGAAGAACGGGGACCCGGCAGGGCCGGCGAGGACAGCGGCCGCCGCCAGGTGCCGCTCGGCGTCGGCGTCGCGGTCGAGGACGATGGCCAGGCCTCCGAGGTAGCGGGCGACGGCCCCCTCGCAGGTGGTGCCGAGATAGGCGAACTGGTCGGCGAACGGTTCGAGCTGGTTGTAGAGGACAACGGCCGCCCTGGTGTGGCCGAGCCGGAGCGCCGCCTCGGCGAAGGCCACCATCCCGTAGGTCCACAGCACGTCCTGCGGGAGGTCGGCGAATCCGTCGGCGGCGCCACGATCGAGGAGCGATCGGGCCTCCCGGTTCCTCCCCGCCTGGCAGTAGGCCCGGGCCAGCGCCCCCCCGTACCCGGGGATGCCCGGGTTGTCCCTCGCCCCCGTCTCGATCAGCTCGACGAGTTCGCCCAATCGTCCCTGCTGCCAGCGTGCGTGGGAGACCTGGGTGGCGTAGGAGTTGAAGGCGTCGGGCTGTCCGATGACCACCCCGAGGTCCAGCGCTTCGGTGGCCAGCCGTTCGCCCTCGGCCGTCTCGCCCCGGAGGAACGCCCACTCCGCCCCCGAGAACAGGGCCATCCACCGCATGACCGGCTGGCCGACCTCGTCGGCGATCGCCGCCATCCGCTTGCGGAGCCCGACGGCGTCGGCGAACCGCCCGGCCTCCAGCAACGCCCGCATGCGGTGGGACACCGCCCAGAACAGCGCGGCCGGGTCGGCGAGCTCGTCGGCGAGCTCGAGGGCGCCCCCGGTGTCCTCGAGGCGACCCGCCAACTCGGTAGGGAACCGCAGCGACTCGGTCACCAGGTTCTCGACCTCGAGCATGGTGGCCGGATCACCCAGCCGGCGTGCCTCCCACTTGGCCTGGCAGGCAACCGACCGCCGTTCGGCCAACGAGCTCCCGAACACCATCTCGCTGCACAGGGTGGCAAGCAGTCGGACCCGCAGCCGGTCGTCGCCGTCGCCGAGGAGGTCGAGTGTCCGCCGCAGCGCGTCGAGTCGGGCGCGGTCGGTTTCGCCGGCCGAGCTGTAGTACCCCCGGCTGTTGGCCAGGGCGGCCAACGCCATCCGGCGGGGATCGCCGGCGCCTTCGGCCTCGACGACCGCCTCGAGCAGGGTGTCCCGGTAGGACGGATCCCCGGCCAGTAGCTGGGCCACCCCGAGGTGGGTGGTGAGGTCGCAGTGGAGGAGGGCGGCGTCTGGCTCGACCTCGGCCACCAGGGCCCGGGCCTCGGCCAACCAGTGCGCGGCCTCGTCAGGGGCCATGGCGTCGAGGGCGGCGAGACCGGCGAGCTCGGCGTAGCGGAGCGCCGGGCCCTGCTCCCCGGAGGCCGAGTAGTGGTGGGCGAGGAGCGCCGGTGGGGCCGCCGCCCCCTGGGCCTCCAGGAGCGCGTCGGCCACCCGGGCATGGAGCTGGCGCCGGCGGGTCGGCAGAACCGCGTCGTAGAGGGTGTTGCGGATGAGGGCGTGCGAGAACACGAACGTGCCCCGGTCGCCGACCTCGTCGAGGAGCGCCGCCCGTTCCGCGGTCTCGAGGAGCTCGAGGACGGGGCCGTCGCCGAGGTCGGCCAGCCGGGCGACGAAGATCGGATCGAACTCCACCCCGATGACGGCGGCAAGTGACAGCAGCCGCTCTGCCCTCGCTCCGAGCCGCCGGACCCGTTGTCCGATCACCTCGCGCACGCTCTGGGGCAAGCCGGTGCGGTGCAGACCGTCGCCGGTCGACCACCGGTCCGCCTCGTCGCGGACCAGCCCACCCGATTCGACGAGGTGGCGGAGCAGCTCCCACACGAAGAACGGGTTGCCGCCGGTGTCGCTCCGGAGCTCGTCCACGAAGGCGGAGAGCTCCTGCTCGTCGTTCACCTGGCCTGCCGCCGAAGAGCACAGGGAGAGCACGTCGTCGCGCGACAGGCCGGCCAGATCGATCCGGGTGAGGCCGTCCTCGCGCCACAGCGCGGCCAGCGCGTCGGACAGCGGGTGCTCGGGTGTGGTCTCGTCGGACCGGAACGTCCCGAGCACGAGCAGCGGTAGCCGCGGGGTGGCGGCCACCACGTGCCGGAGCAGCTGCAGGGTGGCCGGCTCGGCCCAGTGCAGGTCGTCGAGGACCACCAGGGCCGGGCGGTACCGGCAGGCGGCGCCGAGCAGGCCGACCACCGCCCCGAACGTCAGGTAGCGCTCCGTGTCGGGGTCCGACGTCGTCGGCGGGGGGGCATCGGGCACCCGGCGGCCGAGGGTCGGTACCAGCCGGAGGAGCTCCCCGCCGAACTGGTCCACGTGGACCTCGAGCTCCCCGGCCGGCGCGTGGCGCACGTAGTGATCGAGCGCCTGGACGAACGGCTGGTAGGGAACGATCAGGTTCTGGTGGCACCGGCCGTAGAGGACCGCGCCCCCGCGGCGTCGACCGCCCGCGCCGCCCGCGCCGTCAGCGCGGTCTTGCCGATGCCGGGCTCGCCTCCGAGGAGGACCACCTGGCGGTCGCCTCGGGCGGCGTCGGCGAAGCGCTCCAGCAGCCGGGCCTGTTCGTCGACGCGACCGAAGAACCCGTGACTGGCGGCCTGCAGCTCCCCGGCCAGGGGCCTGCAGCTCCCCGGCCAGGGGGATGACGGAGGTCTCCTCGTCCGGCGACGCCCGACCGGCCTCCCGACCGGCCGCCAGCCCGGCGGGTGGTGATCGCCGGGCCACCGGTGCCGTCCGCTCGTCGACAGCGGCATCCACCGCCGGGCGCCGGGTGCCGCGCGTACCGACAGGACGGCCGGGCCAGTCGAGCTCGGGGCTCTGCAGGATGACGGCCTCCTCGAGCGCGGCCAGCTCGGGGGACGGCTCGATCCCGAGCTGTTCGTCGAGGAGGGACCGGAGCCGCCGATAGGCACGGAGCGCGTCGGCTTGCCGCCCCGACCGGTAGAGCACCAGCATCAACGTGGCCCACCGGCGCTCGCGCAGCGGTTGCTCGTTGACCGCCGCCTCGGCGGGCGCGGTCATCTCGCGGTGGAGGCCGAGGGCCAACTTGGTGTCGAGCAGCGCCTCCACCGCGCCGAGCCGCAGCTCCTCGAGGCGGGCGATCTCCCCCTGGGCCCATGGGGCGTCGTCGACGTCGGCCAGTGCCCGGCCGTGCCACCGTCCGAGTCCTCGTTCGAAGACCGCCGCTCCACGCCGCAGGTCTCCCTGCTGGCACGCGCTCTGGGCCCCGACCAGGTCGGCCTCGAACCTGGCCGCGTCCAGCTCACCGTCGGCCACGGTGAGGCGGTAGGCGCCGGCCTGGTTCTGGATGCTGTCAGTGCCGAGCACCTGGCGCAGCAGTGAGACGTGGCTGGCCAGAGTCGAGGCAACGCTGGCCGTCCCGTTGCACCTCCGCCGGACCGAGGATGCTGAATCGTGTGGCCATCGTCCGCCTCTCGCTGCCTCTGAGCTGGAGCAATGGTACTGCTTGGATCGATATTGGACAGCCGTTGGATCGGGCTAGGGCACTCTTGGTCGTGCAGTCCGATGTTCTCGGCGGGAACCGACCGGGGACGTTCCCGGTTTCCGGGATCGCAGCACGCGGCGTCCTCCTCCGAAGGGCGGAGTCCGGAGGAGGCGCCGTGCCCCCCGCTACCACCGCGGCCATTCCCGCTCAGCCTGCCGGTGGTACCGGCGCTCTGTCCCGCCGGTGGGGCTCCGAGTGGTCCCAGTCGGCCAGCAGCGTGCGCAGCGCCGTGAGCAGGATGAGCGGCTGGTCCAGCATGGCGTGGTGGCCGGCCTCGGGGATCTCGATCACCGGGGTCACCCGGCCGAGCTCGTCGAACATGGAGCGCCCGATGTCGGCGGTCACCAGACCGTGCTCGGAACGGAGCAGGGCCAGGCGGCAGCGCACTCGGGACAGGTAGGGGAGCGCCACCCCCCGCAGGCCTCCGCCGAACTGGGCGAAGACCTCGCGGTCGAACTTCCACTGCCAGCCGCCGGGGACCTGGCGGACCGATGCCCGGGCCACGTGGTCGATGACGTAGTCGAGGTAGTGGTCCTGGGCGGGGACGGTTCGGAAGTGCCGGACCGCCTCGTCCACGGTCTCGTAGACCCGGGGCAGGCCGAAGGCCTCACGCAGGCGGTAGGCGCCGATCTCGGGGTCGGGCTCGGTCACCGGCGAGTCGCACACGATGGCGCCGGCGACCTGATCGCCGTACCGGGCGGCGGTGGCGATGGTCACGAACCCACCCATGCTGTGCCCGATGACCACGGGCGGCCCGTCGATCGAACCGGCTCCGGCCACGGCCATCACCTCGTCGGTCCACTGCTCGAGCGAGTACCGCGTGCGATGTCCGCTGTCCCCGTGGCCCGACAGGTCGAGGCAGAGCACCCGGAAGTCCGGGCTGAAGGTGGTGGCCACGTGGGTCCACCACCGGGCGTGGGCCCCGCCACCGTGCACGAAGACGAGGCCACGGCCGTCGGGTGCCCCGGACGCCCGGACGTGGATGGTGCAGCCGTCCACCCGGACCTCGAGGTCGTCCTCCGGAACGGCCAGCGCCCGGACGAACCACGCCGGGGCGCCGGGCAACGGCTGGTGCGCCATGCCCAGATCAGAGCACACCGGGCGGCCGGTGGGTCCGTCCGGTGACGCGCGCACTAGGGTCTTTCGGCCCTGGAGCACCGGGCGCACCGGTCATAGCCTCCCCAGGAGAGACATGTAGGCAGGATCTGTCTCACTGCCTGCATCTGGTGAAACACGGAGGTGGGGGATGACGTTGGGCCTCGATCTGGCATATCTCGAGCGGGCGCAGCGGGGCGAGTTCGACCTCGGGTGGCTGCACGACACTGGCTCCGAATGGGGCGTGCGTGCCCGGCCGGGCAAGACCGGCCTGACCCTGCGGGACATCGCCGTGGGGAGCTACGGCGAAGTCCCCGAGCACGCACCACGCCGCTCGATGGCCCCACGGGGTTCGGCGGTCGAGGACGGGGTTCCCGACCTCGGCTACACCATCAACGACAAGGCCGAGGTCTGGTCGGACAACGTGATGGACCTCTACGAGGAGGCGGTCAGCCGGCAGTGGAGTGCGACCCGCGACATCCCGTGGGGCGAGTTGCCCGACCTCGACCCCGACCTCGAGCACGCCATGTGCCAGTTGGCCACCGTCCTGTCCGAGGTGGAGATGGTGGCGGCCGACTTCCCGGCCAAGTGGATGTGGCGGATCAACCACGACTTCGTCGAGGCGAAGATGTTCCTTTGCACCCAGGTGATGGATGAGGCCCGCCACACCGAGGTGTTCCGCAAGCGGGCCCTGGCCAACGGCGGCGGACTGGGCAGGGCCACCGCGGTGGTCGAGCGCTTCCTGCAGCTGATCCTCGACGCCGGCTCCTATGACGAGGGGTCCGCGCTCATGCACCTGTTGGGCGAAGGCATCGTGCTCTCGTTGTTCCGGGCCGGCGAGGCGATCGCCCCGTCCCCGGTGGAGCAGCGGATCTTCCGCCTGTGCATGCAGGACGAGGCACGGCACGTGGCCTACGGGACCATGCACCTCCGCTACCGGTTGGAATGCGACCCGCTCATGGCCGAGGACTTCCACGCCTACCTCGACCAGGGCGAGGAGATCATCGCCATGATCTTCGCCACGCCCGAGATCGCCGAGCCGACGGCGATCCTGGCGGCCGGCGGCGTCGAGCAGGCGGCGGCGCTTGGCGCCGGCGCCGGGGATGTCATGCGAACCCAGATCATCGGCGAGTACCTGCGGCGCTGTCAGCACGCCGGCCTCGACCGGCGTGGGCGGCTGCACCTCCCCGACGTGCTGCTCGAGGGCGTGCCCGGTGCCATGGCCGAAGCGGTGTCCCCGTGACCTCCATCGACGCGCCGTTCCCCTCCGACGAGTGGTTCGCCGATCTGGTCCGGCGGGCCACCGCCGACCCCGAAGCGTTGCAGCGGCTCGGGACCGCCGAGTTCTGCCTGGGGATCGAGGTCCTCGACGAGGACGGTGGCGGCCTGTTCGGCATGGTGCTCGACGGCTACGACGTCTTCTCCGCCGGGCGCGTCGACGAGGAGGAGTTCCGCCCCGACGTGGTCATCAGCGGGCCGCTGGCGGTGTGGCGCGAGATGGTGGACGCCATCGAGGTCCACGGCGGTGCCGACACCGCCCACACCCTCAACACCCTCACCCTCGCGGGCGTACCGCTGGCCGTGCGGGCCGCCGACCCCATGGGGCACGACAAGTTCTTCCGCTACATGGGCACGCTCCAGGCGATCTTCGACGCCGCCGGGTCGCCGGCGACCGCCGTCGGGAGCGTGCCGTGAGCCTCGAGGTCGACCAGCAGGAGTGCCTCGGCTGCGGCGCCTGTGAGTCGGCGTGCCCGACGGGCGCCATCACCCAGGGTCTGGGGTTCCCGGTGGCCTACGAGGTCGACCCATTGCTGTGCAACGACTGCGACACGTGCCTGGCCGTCTGCCCGGTGGACGGCCTGGTGCCCGCCCCGGGGTGGGCCGTCTGCCACGGGCACGGCTGCCCGCTCTCGTCGCGGCGGTACGCGGGATGGGAGTGCAGCGAGGGCCGGCGCCGGTGCGGGACCTGCGGCTCGATGCTGTGGAAGGCGCCCGGCGGCGAGTGGGCGTGCAGCGCCTGCCCGCAGCCGGGGGAGGAGTCGACCCGCCGTGCCGCCTGCCCCAAGGTCCGCCGGGTGGCCCGCCTCGCCTCGCACCGTGCCTGAGCCTCGCGTCGGGACCACCGACTTCGGCGTCGTGCGAGGTCAGCCGGACCCGGCCGCCTCGGCAGTGACGTCGTCGACCTGGGGCGCGCCGGCCAGGTAGCGGTCGAGGTTGGCCGAGAAGAGATCGGCCTGGCGGCGCGGCCGGCCAACGCCCCCGGCCGCGTTGTGGGGGGTGATCCGGACCGAGGGGTGGGTCCAGAACGGATGGTCGTCGGGCAGCGGCTCGGTCCGGAAGACGTCGAGCATGGCGGTCGCCGGCCGCCCACGGTCGAGGGCCCCGATCAGGGCGTCCACGTCGATGATGGCGCCTCGGGCCACGTTCACGAGGATAGTGCCCTCCCGCATTTCGGCCAGGAAGGCCGCATCCACCAGACCGACCGTGTCCGGGGTGGCCGGGGTGGCGAGCACCACCACGTCCGCCTGCCCGACCACGTCGCCCAGCCGGTCCGGGGTCACTGTCAGGTCCACGGGATCGTCGGCGGACGGGCGTCGGCGACAGCCGACGACCCGGGCGCCGAAGGCGCGGGCCCGGACGCCGACGGCGGAACCGATCCCCCCGAGGCCGAGCATCAGCCTGGTGCTGCCCGACACCTCGCTCCAGTCGTGGATCCGCCACGACCGTTCGGTCATCCGGTGGCGCCACCGCCCGGCGTCGTGGGATTCCATCGGCTCGGCCGGCCGCGGTCCCGCCGGACCGCCCGTGTTCGCCCTTCGGGTTCCGTCCTCGTCGCCGCCCGGCTTCTCGACCCCGCATCTTGCCAGCCGTCGACTGCCTCCCCGCGCACCGTCGACCGGGCACGTCCCCGGCCGGTTCGTGCTAGAGACGGGGGCGTGATCACCACCGAGCGGGACGGGCCGGTCGCCGTCGTCGTCATCGACCGGCCCGAGGCCCGGAACGCGCTGACCGGGGCGATGATCGCCTCGATGACCGAGACCTTCGCGGCCAGCGACGCCGACGAGACGGTGCGGGAAGTCGTCCTCACCGGCCGGGACCCCGCCTTCTGCGCCGGCCTCGACCTCGGCGACCTCTCCCGCACCTACGACGAGGTGGCCGCCACCCTCTCCTCGGGCTCCGTCACCGGGGGCGGCTCGCTGCCCCGCGCCGCCAAGCCGCTCATCGCTGCGGTCAACGGACCGGCGGTCACCGGCGGTCTGGAGCTGGCTCTCGGCTGCGACTTCCTCATCGCCTCGGAACGGGCCACCTTCGCCGACACCCATGCCCGGGTGGGGGTGATGCCGGCCGGAGGCATGACCATCCGCCTCCCCCAGCTCGTCGGCATCAATCGGGCACGACAGATGTCGCTCACTGGCGACTTCGTCGACGCCGCCACCGCACGCGACTGGGGGCTGGTCAACGAGGTCGTCCCCCACGCATCGCTGCTGAACCGGGCGGTCGGTCTGGCCAAGGCCGTGGCGAGATCGACCCCGACGCCGTACGCGAGATCCGGGCCATGTACGACGCCCTGTCGCTCCGGTCCGACGGCGCGGCCTACCGCGACGAGGCGAGGTGGTCCAGGCGGTGGATGAAGGAGCATTTCGATCCCGCCTCGCTCGGCGCAAGACGTCGGGGGATCATCGAGCGGGGCTCGGCCCAGCAGTGACGCGGCGAGCGTCGGCCCCCGGACCGGCGTGGGTGCCGGCTGGTCAGAGCAGCGGCGGGACGACGGCCTCGATCACGCTCGGGCCCGGTGTGGCCAGGGCCCGCCCGAGCTCGTCGGCGAAGTCCTCTGCCGACTCGGCGCGAGCGGCGTGGAGGCCGAGCCCGCGGGCCAGCTGGACGAAGTCGATGGATGGGTTGCCGAGGTCGAGCATGTCCCTGGCCCGGGGCCCGGCGTCGGCGCCGACCCGGTCGAGCTCCATGTTGAGCACCGCGTAGGAGTGGTTGTTGAGCAGGATGGTGGTGACGTCGAGGCCTTCCCTGGCCATCGTCCACCACGCCTGCACCGTGTAGAGCGCGCTCCCGTCGGACTCGAGGGCCACGACCCGGCGGTCGGGCGATGCCACGGCCGCCCCGACCGCCACCGGCAGCCCCTGACCGATGGCTCCCCCGGTCAGGCACAGCCAGTCGTGGGGAGGACTGCCGGCGGTCGCCCCGGGTGCGAAGAGCCCCGAGGTGTTCCCCTCGTCGGAAACGACGGCTGCCTCGGGCAGCAGGGCACCGAGCGCCTGGCACACCGCCTGGGAGGTGAGCGCACCGGTGGGCAGCCCGGGGACGGCGGGCTGCTGGCGGGACCCCGACGCCACCGGTGCGCCGAGCGCGTCGGCGAGGGCGGCCACGGCCGCCGCGAGGTCGTCGGCCGGTCCGGCCACCGGGTGCACGGCACAGCCCTCGGGCACCAGGTCGCTCGGCTTGCCGGGGTAGGCGAAGAACGACACCGGCGACCGGGCGTCGACCAGCACGAGGTGCCGCACCCCGTCGAGCTGCATGGCGGTGAACTCGGCGAGGTAGGCGAGGCGGTCGACCGCCGGCCGGCCCGCCCCTCGTTCCATGCGGGCGGGGAACGTCTCGGCCAGCAGCAGGGCCCCGGTGGCGGCGGCGATGTCGGCCAGCTGAGCGAGCGCCGCGCCCCGGCAGGCTCGACCGCCGATGAGGACGGCGGCTCGTTCACCGGACCGCAGGGCGGCGGCCGCGGTCGAGACCGCGCCCTCGTCGGGGGCGGCACCCCGCGGCGCCTCGTTCCGGGATCCAGTCGCCACCACCCCGCCCTCCGACCACGAGACGTCGGCCGGCAGGATGAGGGTCGCCACCGCGCCCGGGGGGCCCACGGCCGCGGCCAGCGCGGCACGGGCGTCGTCGCCCAGCCCCGCCGTCGTCTCGGACGTGCAGACGAAGGTCGACACGTTGCGGGCCACCGTCTCGATGTCCGACTGGAGCTGGGCGTCGTACCGGCGGTGGGTGGTGGCGTGGTCCCCCACGATGTTGACCACCGGGCTGTAGGCCCGGCGGGCGTTGTGCAGGTTGGCCAGACCGTTGCCGAGGCCGGGGCCCAGATGGAGCAGCGTCGCCGCCGGCCCGCCGGCCATCCGGGCGTAGCCGTCGGCGGCACCGGTGACCACGCCCTCGAACAGGCCGAGCACGCCGTGCATGGCCGGGACGTCGTCGAGGGCGGCGACGAAGTGCATCTCGGACGTTCCCGGGTTCATGAAGCAGGTGTCGACGCCGTGGTCGACGAGTGTGCGGATGAGCGCCTGGGCTCCGTTCACCGGTGTGCTCCTTCGATGGGGTCCGGGTCGAAGATCGTCCCCGGGTTGAGGATCCCCACGGGGTCGAAGGCCGCCTTGATGCGGCGCATGAGGTCGAGCTTGACCGGGTCCTCGAGGTCGGCCAGGAGCGCCTTCTTCTCCGTTCCGATCCCGTGCTCCCCCGAGATGGCGCCCCCGAGTGCCAGTCCGGCGGCGACGATGTCGTGGAGGAGCTGGTGGCGCACCTCGCCGTCGGTCTGCCACACCGAGAGGTGGACGTTGCCGTCGCCGGCGTGGCCGCAGCCGATGACCAGCGACGAGGTGCCCTGGGCCAGCTCACCCACGGTCGCCAGGTACTCGGGGATCGTGGCCCGAGGGACCACCACGTCCACGATGTCGTCGGCGCCGTTGGCCTTGGCCGCCCAGAACGCCCGCTCCCGGGCCTGGACCAGGTCGTCGCCGGCCCGGTCGGGCAGCACGTAGACGTCGAGCGCTCCGAGGCCGGCCAGCAGCTCGGCCACCGTCTGGACGTCCTCGTCGAGCCGGATCGGGTGGTGGTCCTCGAGCACGATGACCAGGTAGGCGAGGGCACGCTCCTTCACGGCCTCCTCGATGCCGAGGTCGATGCCGGCGTTGGCGGTCACGCCGGCCATCGAGAGGAGGTCGAGGTACTCGACCAGCAGGGGCCCCACCCCACTGGCCACCACCGGCGGCACGGCGGCGGTGATCTCCTCCAGGGTGGCGAACGGGGCCAGCAGGGTGGCGTGGTGCCCGGGGCGGGGGTGCAGGCGGAGGATGGCGCGGGTGACCAGGGCCAGTGTGCCCTCGGACCCGGTGACCAGCTGGGTGAGGTCGTAGCCACTGGTCGCCTTCACGAACCGGCCGCCGGCGACGATGACCTCACCGGTGCCGAGGACCGCCTCGATGCCGAGGACGTGGTGGCGGGTCACGCCGTACTTGACCGCCCGCATCCCGCCGGCGTTGGTGGCCACGTTCCCGCCGATGCTGGCGGACTGCTCGCCCGGGAACACCGGGTAGACGAGCCCGTGGGGGGCCAGGGCCTCGTCGAGCTCGGCGAGGGTCACCCCGGGCTCGACCACGGCGACGCTGTTGGCCGTGTCGATCTCCAGGATGCGGTTCATCCGCTCGAAGGAGACCACCACCCCGCCGGCCACCGGGGTGCACCCACCGGCCAGTCCGGTCCCCGACCCTCGGGGGGTGAGGGGGAGTCGCAGGCGGGCGGCCGCCCGGACCACGGCGGCCACCTCGGCCGTGGAGCCCGGCCGGACGACAGCCAGGGGGCGGACCGGCGTGGCGTCGGGCGCCTCGTCGTGGGTGTCGTCCTCGTTGACCTCGGAGCCGACGTCGACGTGCGCGTCGCCCACGATGTCGGCCAGCACGGCGGCGACGTCCGGGGCGTCGGGCGGCCGTGCCTCGGTCGTGGCCCCGTCTCGTGCACCTACCATCTGCCACCCCCAGTCGGACCTGCCGACACGCTACCGTCCGGGGACCGCCCGGGTCCGGGGGGATGGTGGGGATGGTGGGTCAGCTGGTGGCGCTGGCCCCCGCGCCCAGGACCTGGTTGGTGATGTCGTACACCTGCGAGGCGGGTGGTGCGGTGACGGTCACCGGGGTCCCGAAGTCGTAGAACCCGACCGTGATGGAGACCGAGGTGGCCGACGAGGTGGCGCTCGAGGCCGGCACGGTGATCTGGTACGACATCTGGGCGACCCGGCCCTGATCGTCGAGCCACACCTGCACCGGAAACGACGTCGTGTGGAGCTCCGACTCGATCCGCTGCAGGGCCGCCTGGGCCCGGGCGTCCTTCAGCGCCGCCGCCTTGGTCAGGTCGACGGTGGCCCGGTACTCGGTGGTGGGGACGCCCCGGATCGTGGCCGGGCCGACCTCGGTGATCCCGTTGCTCGACACCGCCTCGAGGTACGAGAGGATCTGGGTCGACTGCTGGGACGAGTCCGACAGCTCGGACAGGCTGGCCCCGTACTGCGACGTGGTCAGCGTGTCGAGATCGATGGAGAGCCATGACTTGCCCGGCGGAAGCTCGGACTGAAGGGCACCCGGTGCCTGCAGGTAGAGCTCGGGGGGGATGACCCGAATGGAGAGGGACCCGAGGCTGGGAATGGTCAAGTCCATGGCCAGGTTCTGGCTGGCGAAGTCGATCCGCCCGTCGGCTGAGATCGTCCGATTGGTGCCGCCGGTGCTCACGTTCTCGTCGAGCGAGATCCGGGCACTCCCGGCGGCGACCGTCTGGGTGTAGGCGGTGAGGACGGCGCCCGCCCCCGTCTGGGTGCCGGCGCTCGAGCCGGTCGCCTGGGTGCTGCTGCAACCGGCCAGGACTGCCAGTCCCAGCGTGGCGACCAGCGCGCCGACCACCCACCGTGCGATCGGCCGTCGTTCCGTCCGCTCCACGCTCCACCTCTCCGCCGCACGTCGACTGGTCGTTCGCACGATCATCTCCCTCTGCCCGTCACCACGATGGTAGTGGCGGGGGTGCGACGGGCAACAGACCGCCGGCACCCGCAAGCAGCCGTCCGGCTCCGCTACGTTGCGGATGACGGCGGGCCGGTTTCCGCCGGCGGTCGGCCGGTGAGACCGGCCCGGACGGAGAGGAGCCGGCATGGGCAGCCAGTCGAACAAGGAGCGGGTGCGGGACTTCTGGGACGCGCTGTACGCCCGGGACTGGGACGCCATCGCCAGCTTCTTTGCCCAGGACAGCGAGTACACCGATGTCCCCTCCCCGGCCGACGATGTGGCCCACGGCCCGGACCGCATCGTGGCTCGCCTTCGCCTCGGCCTCGAGCGCATCGCGGGCTACGAGCACGACCTGCGTCTGATGGTGGCTGAGGACGACACGGTGGTCACCGAGCACGCCGAGACCTGGCACTGGCACACCGGCGAGCAGGTGACGCTCCCGTTCGTGTCGGTCCACGAGCTCCGTGACGGCTCCATCGTCCGGTGGTGGGACTACTGGGACCTGCAGACGCTCATGAACGCCGCCCCCGGGTGGTGGATCGAGCACATCTCGCGGGGGTACGCGTGAGGACGCATGCGCGTGAGGATGCGCCTCAGCTCTCGAATCCGTAGACCCCCCGGGCGTACGTGTCGACCTTGTGGGCGGGCAGCCGCAGCCAGATGGCGGTGAAGTAGACGACGAGGCTCCAAGCCGCCACCACCAGCATGTCCCAGTAGAAGGGGATGACGGACCGGCCGCCGCCGAACTGGCCCAGATAGGAGATGAAGGTCATGACCACCAGGTAGGGCCAGAGCCAGATGGCCGCCGCCCAGTCCATGGGGGACCGGACCGGGTTGGCGTGGGTGATGCGGGAGATCCCCATCAGGACGTACCCGAGGACCACCGCCACCATCAGCTTCCAGTCGACCTCCCACCCGCTCCAGTAGATGATGAAGCTGGCCGAGACGAACGAGGCGGGGGCGAGGACCGGCCCCCACGGCAGGCGGTAGGGCCGCTCGGCGCGGGGCTTCTGAAGGCGCAGTGCCCCGAGGGCCAGCGGGGCACCGGCGTACATGAGGACGGTGGCCGAGGTGATGAACCCGACCAGGCTCTGCCACCCAGGGAACGGGAGGAAGAGCAGGAGTCCCATGAGGAAGGTGAAGATGAGCCCGAACACGGGAACATTGGACTTCGCCGTCGTCCGCTCGAAGATGGACGGGACGTGCCCGTTCTTGCTCATGCCGAAGGTGATCCGGCTGGTGGTGGTGGTGTAGATGAGACCGGAGCCCACCGGGGCGATGATGGCGTCTGCGTAGAGGATGTAGGCCAGCCAGCTCAAGCCGAGGATCTTGGCTAGTCCGGCGAAGGGTCCGAAGATCCCGGTGAAGCTGACGTTGGCCCAGCCGTGGGCCAGGGCACCGTGGGGCAGGGCGCCGATGAACACCACCTGCAGCAGGGTGTAGATGGTGGCGCCGAGCAGCATGGAGAAGATGACCGCCCGGGGCATGTCGCGCTGCGGATTGCGGCTCTCGCCTCCCAGCTGGACCGCCTGCTCGAAGCCGACCAGCGCGAACACCGCACCACCGGCGCTGACGGCGGTGAGCACGCCCCGCAGACCGTAGGGGGCGAACCCGGCGCTGGTGAAGTTCGACGTGTCGAAGTGGGTGACGAAGAGCACGACGATGGTGAGCGTAGGGATGATCACCTTCCAGGTGGTGATGGCGCTGTTGGCCCGGACGAGGAAGCGGACCCCGAACAGGTTGATGGTGACGAACACGGCCATGAGGACCACCGCGACCAGGTAGCCGGTGCCGGTCAGGACCACCGTGCCATGGACCGTACGGGTCAGGCCGTGCACGTAGTTCGACGAGTACTGGATGGCCGCCTCGACCTCGATGGGGGCGGTGCCCACCGCCTGCAGCCAGGAGAACCACCCGAACGACGCCCCGGCCAGTCCGCCGAAGGCGTAGTAGGGGAACCGGGTGGTCCCGCCACTGACCGGGAACATCCCGCCGAGCTCGGCGTGCACCAGCGCCAACAGGATGACCGCCACCGATCCGATGAGCCAGGCGATGATGGCCGCCGGCCCACCGATGGTGGCGACGAACAGCGCGCCGAACAGCCACCCGGAACCGATGATCGAGCCCTCTGATGTGAGCAGCAGCCCGAAGAAGCCGACGTTGCGGGTGAGCCCGTCGCCACTCGAGACCGCGGCCTGCTCCATGCGCACCCTTCGTCCGGTCGTTCGTCCTCGGACGGGGCCCGGAGGGCGGAACGTTGGTTGGCGAAGCTACCGGACACCACCCGTGGCGAAGCGGATGGTCGAGGTGATGAGACCGGGTCCGGCCCGTGGGGCCCGCAACGGCCCCGGCCGGCGCGACCTCAGGACCGGTCGCGGAGCCAGTCGGCGAGGTGCGGTGCTTCGTCCCCGATGGTGGTCTCCTCGCCGTGACCGGTCAGCGTGCGTGTCTCGGGCGGCAGTACCAGCAGGCGGTCACGGATCGACTCGATGAGGGTGGGGAAGTCCGAGTAGCTGCGGCCGGTCGCCCCAGGGCCTCCCTTGAACAGGGTGTCCCCCGAGAAGAGGACTCCGCCGGCGCGGTCGTAGAGGCAGCAGCCCCCCGGCGAGTGTCCCGGTGTGTGGATCGCCTCGAGCCGCGTCCCCCCGGCGACGAAGATCGTCCCGTCGGCCAGGGACCGGTCCGGTGGACGTCCCGGATGGACCGCCTGCCACAGCATGAGGTCGGCGGGGTGCAGCCAGACCGGGGCGCGGAGCATGTCGGCCAGTGCCACGGCGGCGTCGATGTGGTCGTTGTGGCCGTGGGTGGCGACGATCGCCACCGCGTGCCGGTCCCCGACGGCGGCGGCGATCGGACGGTGGTCGTGGGCGGCGTCGACCACCACCACCTCGTGCTCGTCGCCCACGATCCAGACGTTGTTCTCGACCTCGAACTCCTCGACGTCGAGCGAGAAGATGCCGGACGTGACCACCCGCTCGATCACCGGACGACCACCACCGAGCGCAGGACCTCGCCGCGCTCCATCCGGTGGAAGGCCTCCTCGACGTCGCCGAGCTCGATGGTCTCGGACACGAACCGGTCCAGATCGAGCCGTCCCTGGAGGTGGAGGTCGACCAGCATCGGGAAGTCCCGCGACGGAAGGCAGTCGCCGTACCAGCTCGGCCGCAGCTGCCCGCCCCGACCGAAGAAGTCGATCATCGGGAGATCGATCCGCATGTCCGGGGTGGGCACCCCGACCTGGACGAGGGTGCCGGCCAGGTCGCGTGCGTAGAAGGCCTGGGCCATCACCGTGGGACTGCCGACCGCCTCGATGCAGACGTCGGCACCGTTCCCGTCGGTGAGGTCCTGCACGGCGGCCACGACGTCAACGGCGGAGGCGTCGACCACGTCGGTGGCGCCGAACTCGCGGGCCAGGGCCAGCTTGCCCGGGTCGAGATCGACGGCGATGATCCGGGACGCCCCGGCCAGGCGGGCCCCGGCCACCGCCGCACACCCCACCCCGCCGCAGCCGAACACCGCCACCGAGTCGCCCGGCCCGACCTCCCCGGTCAGCATGGCCGCCCCCAGGCCGGCCATCACACCACAGCCCAGGAGACCGACCGCCTCAGGCCGGGCCGCGGGATCGACCTTGGTGCACTGGCCGGCGGCCACGAGCGTCTTCTCGGCGAAGGCCCCGATGCCGAGGGCGGGCGTGAGCGGCGTCCCGTCGGCCAGGGTCATGTGCTGACGGGCGTTGTGTGTGTCGAAGCAGTACCAGGGCCGACCGCGGCGGCAGGAGCGGCACTGCCCGCACACCGCCCGCCAGTTGAGGACCACGAAGTCCCCCGGCGACACCGAGGTCACCCCGTCCCCGACGGCCTCGACGATGCCGGCCGCCTCGTGCCCGAGCAGGAAGGGGAAGTCGTCGTTGATGCCACCTTCCCGGTAGTGGAGGTCGGTATGGCACACACCGCACGCCTGCACGTGGACGACCGCCTCCCCGGGGCCCGGGTCGGGCACGGTGATGGTCACCACCGACACGGGTTCCCTCTTGGCCATCGCCACGACTGCACGGACCTCGGACGCCATGGTGCCCTCCTCGTCGGCTCGGGCCCAAAGTGTGACATGCGGTCCCGCCGGGGTGGGGGCCGTCCAGCACCGACAGACGCCATCCTGTCGGCAGGATCTCACGCTCGGTGCCGATCGGTCCGGGATCCGGGGCACTCCGCAGAATCTTCTTGACATCGCGAAGTATCCCGCCTTAGGGTTACCCAAGTAAGCCAGTAGGTTTTATCGGATATGGGCAGGGCCCTCCGGAAGGTCGTCCGTCCTGGCGCCAATCGAGCCACGCAACGCCAATCGATCCACACAAGGAGCACTTCCAGTGAAAGCATTCCTGCGTCGTCGCAGCATCCGGGTCATCGCCGCCCTGGCGGTGGTCAGCGGCACGGCCGGCCTGGCCAGCGTGACCGCCCTCACCTCCTCGGCCCAGGCCGACCCGTCCTTCGTCTCGGGGTACGCCGGCGTGGGTGCCGACGTCACCCAGGACCTCTACGCCGCCCTCGGGGGCGCCTCGGTGGCCCCGCCGTCGTCCACCACCACCTTCTTCACGCCGCTGCACAGCTCGGCGACCACCAACAACAAGATCATCAACTCCTTCGACGCCGACCCGGCTGGCGGCTCGACCACCGCCCCGGGGTGCGTCACCACCAAGCTCGGCGGCCCGTCGTTCGACCGGCCCAACTCGAGCACGGCCGGCATCGCCGCCCTCCTGGCCGCCGTCAACGGCACCGGTTGGGAGAACTCGTCGGCCTCCTGCACCAACGCCCCGGTCAACGTGACCGGCCAGATCGACTTCGCCCGGTCGGCCCGCGGGCCCAAGTCGGGCGGGACCACCCTCACCTTCATCCCCTTCGGCCGGGACGCGGTGGCCGTGGCCTACTACGACCACAGCACCGGCCACCTGGCCTCACTGACCACGGCCGAGCTGACCACGCTCTACTCGAGCAGCACCGGCACCTCCACCATCAACGGTGACACGGTCAAGGCGTGCCTGACCCTCTCGGGCTCCACCCCCCGCTCCAACCTGGAGACGGCCATCGGGGTGTCGGACTCGACGGCCAACACCGCCGCCACCGCCGCCGGCTGCAACCAGATCGAGCAGAACAACGCCAACGACTTCTACACCTTCGCCTCGACGCTGCCAGCCGGCACCGATGCGGTAATCCCGATCTCCTCGGGCAGCTGGATCGGACAGGCCAACGGCGTCGGCTACGACCGCTCGGCCACCGCCCGAGCCAACGGCGTGGACCTCGCCGCCATCGACTCGCTGCCCAAGCCCTACACCGGCTCCGCACCGACCGAGGCGCCGAACACGACCTACTACCAGAGCACCCAGTACGGCTACAACATCTATACGGTGCTGCCGACCTCCAAGCTGTCCGGCTTCACCGGCGACGCCGCCCTCGAGAGCCTGTTCGTCGGATCGAGCTCGGTCCTCTGCTCCACGACCTACCAGAACGAGGTCCACCTGTTCGGCTTCGACAGCCTGGTCGGGACCGAGGGCACCTGCGGCTCCACCAGCACCACCGGCAACAGCTGAGCCGACCATCCGTCACCCACCACCCACCGACCCTCGGCCGGCCGGCGGTTGGTGACCACTCCCCACACGAAGGAACGAACCCATGAACAACCGCATGCAGGTCGCCACGACCCATTCGGCGCCCCGGATCCGACGACTGGCCCGGTGGGCCGGGGTGGCGGCCGGGGGCGCACTGGCCCTCACCATCACCCTGGTGAGCGTGGGCGCCACGGCGGCGTCGGCCTCGACCCTCAACGGGGCAGCCACCCCCGCCAACCCCGCCACCCAGGCACCTCTGGGCTCCGCCGGGTCGGCGACGCCCTTCACCGTGACCCTCCCGGCCAACGCCGCCTGCTCGGGCGACACCGCCACCGACGGCTACCACGTCTACAGCTACCTGGTGCCGCTCGGGACGGCGCTCTCGGGGGTGACCTTCGTCAACTTCCCCTCCACCGGCTACGGCTTCGTGGACAACACCGGGCTCTACTACGGCCCGGCCAACACGGCCATCGGCACCGGTCAGATCGTCTCCATCCCCGACAACTTCGAGTGGGCCCCGTTGGTCGCCGACGACGGCGTGCCGCTCTCCACGCTGCTCTACAGCAACGGCGGCACCAGTGGCGCCTGGGAGGCCGGGCTCGCCTGTGCCAACACGCACGGCACCCTCACCGACAACTGGAACACCGAGGTCGACTTCATCACAAATCCGAGCGATCCCCACGGCTTCAGCTGGTCGGCCGTGCCCGGTGCGCCTACCACCCTGCGGCTACTGACCCGCACCGTCCCACCGGCCACCCGCGGGACCCCCTTCAGCTTCCAGCTCCAGGTCGCCGGCGGGGTGTCGCCGTACAAGTGGAAGGCGACGGGCGCCCCCAAGGGGATCAAGCTGGGGAAGACCGGCCTGCTGGCCGGCACCCTGAGCACAACGAAGATCAAGGCGGGCACGTACCCGATCACCGTGACCGTGTCCGACTCGGGCAAGAAGTCGGCAAAGCAGACAACCACGCTGGTCATCGACCTGGTGGTGTCGTAGGGAGACCGATCAGGCCATGGTGGCGATGATCTCCTCGATCATGGCCACCGTCGTGTCGGGATGGAGCAGGGCCAGCCGGCCCACGGCCTCGCCCTCCCACGTGGTGTGCACGACGAAGCCGATCTGGTCCTCGAGAAGCCGGGCCGACCACCGCTCGTAGTCGGCCCGGCTCCAGCCGGTCCGACGGAACAGGACCACCGAGAGCTCGGGGCGCCGCATCAGCTCGAGGTAGGGCGTGCGCTCGATGAGGTCGGCTGTCTCCTGGGTCACCGACAAGACGGTCTCCACCGCGTCGCGGTAGGCGTCGGTGCCGTTGACGGCCAGGGAGAACCACAGTGGAAGCCCGCGGGCCCGCCGGGTCAGGTGGTACGCGTAGTCGCTCGGGTTCCACTCCTCCTCGTGGATGTGGAGCACGTCGAGGTAGGAGGCGTCCTGGGTGTGGACCGCCTTGGCCAGGTGGGGCTCCCGGTAGATGAGGGCGGCGCAGTCGAACGGGGCGAACAGCCACTTGTGGGGGTCGACCACCAGCGAGTCGACCTGCTCGATGCCGACGAACCGGTGGCGGGCCGAGGGGGCGAAGAGCGCCGCGCACCCGTACGCCCCGTCGACGTGGTACCAGAGCGAGCGTTCACTCGCCACCGCCCCGACACCGGCCAGGTCGTCGACGATGCCGGCGTTGGTGGTGCCGCCGGTGGCCACCACCCCCACCACGTCGGCGCCCCGCGGGTGGGCGTCGAGGGCCACTGTCAGGCCGTGGCCGGTGAGCCGGTGGTCCTCGCAGGGCACGAGAAGCACTTCGACCCCGAGGACCCGCAGTGCCTTGCCCACCGAGGAGTGGGCCTCCTCGCTGACGGCGAACAGCGGCCGCTCGGGGGCACGGTCGCCCATGCGATGAGCGGCGGTGTCGCGGGCCACCATAAGGGCGGAGAGGTTCCCGGCAGAGCCGCCCGAGACGAAGCAGCCTCCGGCGCCCGGTGGGAGGCCGGCCAGCCCGGCCAGCACACCGAGGGCCTGGTTCTCGGCGGCGACCGCCCCGGCCGCCTCCACCCAGGACGTGCCGTTGAGCGACGAGCAGGCCACCACCATGTCGAACAGGAGGGACGCCTTGGTCGGCGCCGCCGGGATGAACGAGAGGAAGCGCGGGCTGTCGCAGGACACGACGGCCGTGGCCAGCTCGCGGTCGAAGATCTGCATGATGCGGCCGGGGTCGCTGCCCTCCGTGTTGATCAGGCCGCGCAGGCTCGCGTCCAGAGACGACGCCTGCGCGCCGCCGTAGTCGAGAGGGACCGGATCGAGGGCCAGGCGCCACCGGCAGTAGTCGAGGATGAGGGTGGTGAGCTTCTCGTCGTAGACGAACATGGGGTTGCGCATCATGTCCTTTCGCGGTCGCACCATGATCGCAGAGTGGCACCGGCCGCCGTCTACGACGTCGACGAGGTCGGTCCTCTCCGGTGCGCCGACACGGCGTAGTCGCCACCCTCGACGTACGGGTCGCCGTCCCAGTTCGCCCACCGTCCGGCGGGCACCAGCCCGGCCTGCTCGCAGTGGAGGTCGTACTCGTCCAGGCCGTACCCGCGGTCGAGGCTGAACCCGGCGATGAGCAACCCGCCGTCGGCCACGTGGCGGGCGCATCCGGCTACCAGTGCCGCCCGAGTCTCCTCGGGCGTGAACAGGGGGACGTTCCCGGCCATGAGCACGACGTCGAAGCGGCGGCCGAGCTCGAGGTCGGGGATGTCCTCGATGATCCAGGTCAGCTCCGGCGACAGTCGTCGGGCGGTGTCGATCATCGAGGGGTCGCGGTCGACACCCACCACCTCCACCCCGCGTCGGGCCAGCTCCCGCGCCACGCGGCCGGTGCCGCACCCGGCGTCCAGCACCGATGACGGTCGCCGGGCGACGACGAAGGCAGCCTCACCGTGGATGTCGACCCCGGCCTCGGCCAGCGCATCGAACCGCCGCTGGTACCGATCGCCGTCCCAGCTCACCGGCCCGACTCCCAAAAGGTGAGCTGGGGGTCGCCGGCCAGCTCCAGCGGGTAGTAGCCGGGAAGCCCTGACATGGGCGTGTCGAGGTAGACCTTGGCCTCCGGGGGCTGGGCGAACCGGCCGTGGCTCCAACGGATCTCCACATGACCGCGCACGGTGCCGGTGGTGCTGTCGTGCCGGTCGTGGAAGGTGGCGGCCCAGTCGACCCGCGGCTGCCCGACCGCCGCCGGTGCCACGGCGAAGGACTCCATTTCGAACTGCTCGCGCCAGTCCCACGGGCCGGCGATGCGGAACCGGGCGGCCGCCCCGGTCCGGCGGTCGTTCCCGAGCACAAAGTAGGGCGCGCTGCCGATCCGCAGCAGACGCCACAGCATCGTCTCGGGAGCCACGCCGGACGACGCCAGCCGGTCCGACCACCGGGTCGCCGACGCCCGGCTCACGGCGCGGCAGAGCGAGGCGTAGGCCGCGCGCGAGGCGGCGTCGGGGTAGGAGCGGCCGGCCAGGGCGCTGCGGAGCGCGACCAGCTGGTCGCGGGAACAGGCGCCGGGAGTCGGGGGGAGCCCGGTGAGGCTGGTGGCGGCCAGACAGGCCCGGTAGAGGATACCGAGCTCCTCGGGGGCGACCGACCGGTACCAGTCGCCCCGGTCCCATTCGCCGGTGGTGGCGAGCAGCCCCTCGAAGACCCGGCCGGGGGAGGCGTTGGCCAGGATGTCGGACTCGTACTTGCAGCTGACCAGGTAGACGTGGTCGATCCGCAGGTCGATGGGCGCCACCTCGTCCCCCGGCGACCGCCGTCCCCCGGTCCACTCGACCATCCTCGGTGGTCTCCCGCGCAGTCCGTCGTCTGCGTCGAGCAGGGCCCGGCCGTTGGCGAACGCCTGGGTCAGCTGATCGGCCAGCCGACCGGAACGGTGGATCTCGTCGAGCCGGTCCCATACGTCGTCGCCCAGATGGAGCTGGCCGGGCCGGTCGGCCAGGGCCGCCGACACCTCGGGATAGGGGAGCGTCCCGAGCGCCGTCCCGAGCTCGGTGGCCGTCGTCCGGTCATCGGGCACGGTACGGGTCGCCGTCGACGTGGTCGGTCATCCGTGCCCCCGACCCCCGGTGCCGTAGGCGCGCAGGCGCTCCATGCATGCCGGGTCGAGCAGTTCGAGCACGTCGAATACCGGTCCGTTCCCATCGCCCCGCACCGCCCGGAGCGCCTTCCCCCCGGGGGACCTCGGGCCCGGCAGGTCGGTGGACAGCAGCACCATCGGGCCGAGGTCGTCGCGCCCGGTGCCGTGGCGCCGTGCTTCGTGGAGCACACTGGCCGTGCCCAGCGACCGCCACAGGACGTCGGGGCGCCGGAGGCCGGGACGGGTGGCCGAGTGGGCGCCCGACAGGTCGAAGAGCCACAGGCCCCCGGTGGCGTCCCGGGTCCGGAAGTCCACGCTGACCCCCAGGTCGCCGTAGGCGACGTCGCGTTCGATCTGCCCGAAGCCCGACGCGACCAGCGCCCCGTGGGCCAGCTCACGCGCCTTCTGGCCAAGGGCGACCTCGTCGGCCAGGCCGGGCGCCTCGCCCCCCTTCGGTGCCGGCCGGCCCGGCGGTACGGTCACCCGCCTCGTTCCGGAGGTGCCGGGTGGAGGCGCGGCCAGTTCCGCCCGCGCCTCGGCCACCCGCTCCTCGCTCAGGGCCAGGTAGCCGTCGTCGGTGTCGAACCCGACGTAGTGGCGTTCGGTCCGCACCGCAGCCACCGCCGTCGAGCCCGACCCCATGAACGGGTCGAGGACCAGGTCGCCGCGGTAGGTGTAGAGCTCGATGAGGCGCCGGGGGAGCTCCACCGGGAACGGTGCCGGATGGCCCACGCGGGTGGCGGACTCGCTCGGGATGTCCCAGATGTCGATGGTGGCGTCGACGAACTCATCCATGTTGATGGTGCCCTCGCTCGGCAGGCCCGCTGCCGCACGCTGGACCGAGGTCAGGGCCCGGTCGAAGCGCCCCTTTGACGCCACCACGATCCGCTCGGACACGTCACGGAGCACGGGGTTGCCCGGCCGTTGGTAGGTGCCCCAGGCGCACGATCCGCCGGCCGCGTGGCTCTTCTGCCACACGATCTCCCCCCGCAGGAGGAACCCGAGCCGCTCCAGCAGGTCGATGACGTCGCGGGAGAGGGAGCGGTAGGGCTTGCGGCCGAGGTTGGCGACGTTGACGGCGATGCGCCCGCCGGGCTCGAGCTTGTCGAAGCACTGACCGAACACGTCGTGGAGCATGCCGAGGTAGGCGTCGTAGTCGGCGGGCACATGGCCCACGCCGAGGACCGCCTCGTACTCCTTGCCGGCGAAGTAGGGCGGCGAGGTCACGACCAGGGCCACCGAGTCGTCGGCCACCGCTCCGTACCGGTCCATCTCGCGGGCGTCGCCGGCCCAGACGGTGTCGATGGCGGCGGGCGGCGCGATCCGGGAGTCCCCGGACAGGTGGGGTGGCGTGAACCGTGCGTAGAAGGTCGAGGCGTCGTGGGCTTCGCGGCGGCCGACCCCGAAGGTCGAGGTCGCCGTGGGCCGCCGCCGGCCGGGTACCCGGAGGGGCTCGACGGAGCTCATCGGGGACCGGAGGCCCCAGGAACCAACGCGACCGCCGACGGGGCCGTGGTCTGACGTGCCCCGCACGACGGCGCGGGTCGGAACGCGGTCACTGGGTTCGTGGGCACACGGGGGATCATAGGAAGACGGTGTGACGGGACGCCGTGCCGGAGCCACTGGATCGGATGTGGCGGCCTCCCATGGCCAGGAGGCTAGCGGTGGCCCCGCGGCCTCCTGCGGATGGGCGCCGGGTGCGCGTCAGCCCCCCGCCAGGTGCTCGCTGATCGACTCACCGACCGCCACGCAGCTGGTGCTCGAGATGCAGCTCACAGCGGTCAGCGGCTGGGGCACGCCGATGGCGGCCGCCCGGGTCCACGCGTGGGACGGGGCGCCGGTCACCAGCACGATGCCGCCATCGGCCTCGAGGGCCACCGCGCTGCCCACAGCAATGCAGGTGGCGGCCGCGGTGCAGGACACGCCCATGAGCGTCGCGGTAACAGCGGGCACCGTCGGGCGCGACCAGGTGCCGCCCCCGTTGTCGGAGGTGAGCAGCACACCGTGCCCGGACCGGGCGTTGTTCAGCGTGGTGGCGGTGGTGCCGACCACGGTGCAGTGCACACCGGCGGCCCCGACCGCCGGTGTGGAGGTGGCGGTCGGCCCGCCAGGCGTCGTGGCCGGCGCGGTGGTGGGTGCCGTCGCCGGGGAGGTGCCCGCGGCCGTCGTTGTCGTGGTCCCGTTCGCCCCGGTGGACGCGGCCGTCGAGGTGTACGGGAGCGCCCCACGGCTCACCGGCACCGAGAGACAGGAGACGCCGTTCAGTTCGCCGATGCCGGACGGGGTGGGCACCACGGACCAGGTCGAGCCGCCGTCGGCGGTGAGGACCACCACTCCGGCCACGTGATCGGCACCCACGCTGGCGTAGGCCGTGACCCAGCACTGGTCGTCGCCGACGCACGAGACGTCGGAAGCCCCCGACACGGCAGCCGGGAGGTTCCCGGCGACGGACCACGCCACACCGGACGACGACACCAGTGCCACCGCCCCGCCGCCCGTCGAGCCCAGGGCCAGGCAGCGATGGTCGCTCCCGCAGGAGACGGCCGTGATATCGAGCACGGTGGGGGGAACGGGCTGCTCGGTCCACACCGATCCGCCGTCGGAGGTCGTGATGACGGCCCCCAGGCCGGCCGCAGTCTGGCCGACCGCCGTGCAGTTGCGATGGTCGCTGCAGGCGATGGCGGAGAGGTATGCCACGGTGGGCGGGATGGGCCGGCCCACCCAGGTGGCGCCGCCGTCGGTCGTGGTGATGAGCGCCGCACCGTTCGGGGCGCCCGACACGCCGACGGTGGACCCCACCGCCCAGCACTGGGTGGCGGTAGCGCATTCGACGTCCCGCAGCGAATTGACCGGCACGGGCAGCGCCGCCGGGGCGAAGGACCCGAGCCACGGCGACCCGGGGCTGAAGGTGGAGGGCGGGCTGCTCGTCGAGGTCGCGTTGGCACACGCGGTGGCCGAAAGCACCACGACCACCGCCGACAGCCTCCGAGGCCACCGCGCCGCCCGGCGCGGGGAGGGGGTGCTCACCACGGTAGCTCCGGCGTCAGCGGACGTTGATGACGTCGGTGTGTGCCACCTTGTCGTGGAACCCCTGCCGCCGGTCGTCCCACAGCGGCGAGAGCGCAGCGACGACCGTGTACAGGCCGGCGATCGCACTGATCACGGGGATCCAGCTCACGAGGATCCCCGGCCAGAGCACGAGGATCCGGATCCCGGCCCGCTGGGGTCCGGTCGCCCCCCCGGTCGGCTCATCGCGCACGGCGATGCCCAGCGCCATCTGCCCGACGGTCTGACCCTTCTCCCCGCCGTTCAGGATGGCGAAGTAGGCGATGTCGATGATGGCGAACGCGATGCCCAGCAGGATCAAACTGCCCCGCCACGCCGTTCCGTACAGTCCGCCGCTCGAGGCGGTGCTGCCCACGATGATGAGGGTCAGGATGATCTTCGGGATGGTGAGGATGAAGAAGTCGATGATGATGGCGACGAGGCGCTGCCACCAGGCGGCCAGCGGCCGCCCCAGCCGGTCGACAGGGACCGCGACGTATCCGTACGGCGATGCCGGCGGAGCCGCTCCGTAGGGCGGTGGCGGCGCCTGTCCGTAGGGAGGGGGCGGTGGCGGCGCCTGTCCGTACGGAGGGGCCGGGGGCGCCTGGCCGCTGAGCGGCGGCGCGGACCCCGGTGCCGAGGGTGCGACCGGGGGAGCGGGCGGCGGCGCCCCCTCGGTCGCACCAGGATCGCCTTCTGGGGGCGGTGTCAGATCGCTCACGATGAACCCCGATCGCGTCCGCGGCGCTGCCTGCCTGCTGGCCGATGCCCACGGACTGTCCGTTTCCCCGAGATCTTGTCACGGGACACCCGATCCGGAGGTGATGACGCGCCCGACCGGGTGCGCCGGCCGTCTACCGTACGTCGGTGGTGATGATGCTTCGCTCCAGCGGCAGCGGGGAGGCCCGCGCCCGCTGTCGGGAGCAGGCGTGAACCTGGTCGACGTGGCCGTCGTGGCCGTCGTGGTGCTGGCGGCCATCCAGGGACTGCGGCTCGGTGCCGTCGTGCAGGTCCTCACGTACGGAGGCTTCCTGGTGGGCCTCTACCTCGGCGCCCTGGCGGCTTCCGTGACCGTCCGTTGGGTACACACCTCCTCGGCCCGCACCGTTGTCGCTCTCGCCACCATGGTTGGCATCGCCGTGTGCTGCGGTGTGGCCGGCCGGCTGCTCGGCGGGTTCCTCTTCCGTCGGGTGCACCGGGGCGTGGTGGGTTCGGTCGACTCCGCCCTCGGGGTAGTGGTGGCGATGGTCGCGTCACTCCTCGCGGCGTGGCTCCTGGCCAGCACCCTCGTCAACTCCTCCTCGTTGAGCCTCAACGCTGCTATCGACCGGTCGAGGATCATCCGGTCCCTCGACTCGATCCTCCCCGCGCCGCCGTCCGTCTTCTCGCAGGTGCAGGCCTTTCTGTCCGCCGAGGGGTTCCCACCTGTCTTCGCCCAGTTGGCACCGGCCTCGGCCGGTCCGGTGTCGCTGCCCGGGAACGCGCAGCTCGAGCAGGCGGTCAACCACGCCGGTGCGTCGACGGTCAAGATCATCGGCGACGGTTGCGGGCAGATCCAGGAGGGGTCGGGGTTCGTGGTGGCCCCCGGGGTGGTGGTGACCAACGCGCACGTGGTTGCCGGCATCGACCATCCACTGGTCGTGGACGACCACGGCCCCCACCCGACGACGGTGCTGCTGTTCGACCCCTCCTACGATCTGGCGGTGATGCGGGTGACCGGGCTCGACGAGCCGGCGCTGTCCCTCGATCCGAGCCAGGTGCCTCGTGGTGTGGAAGCCGCCGTGCTCGGCTATCCGGAGGGCGGGCCCTTCACTGTGGACGCGGCCGGGATCATGGCGGAGTTCGAGGCCGAGGGGCGGGACATCTACGGTCAGGGGCTCACCGTGCGCAACGTCTACGAGATCCAGGCCGTCGTCCGCCCGGGCAACTCGGGCGGTCCCCTGGTCCAGCCGGACGGACAGGTCATCGGCGTGGTGTTCTCGCGCTCCACGACCAGCAACGACATCGGGTACGCGCTGACCTCGCCCGGGGTGCTCTCGCGGGTGGTCCGGGCCCTGTCGGTGTCGAGCCCGGTGGGCACCGGGCCCTGCTCCCCCGACTGACCCGAAGGGTCCGAACCGGGGCCGCCGGGAGGTGTCCGCCGTCGGTGGGCCCCGACTAGACATGGGGCATGACGCTCCCCATCGAGGACTACGGGATCATCGGCGACCTGCACACCGCGGCACTGGTCGGGCGGGACGGGTCGATCGACTGGCTGTGCCTCCCCCGCTTCGACTCCGCCGCCTGTTTCGCCAAGCTGCTCGGTAACGAGGACCACGGTTCGTGGAAGTTGGCCCCCAAGGGCTCGCACGGTGCCACCCACCGGCACTACCGGGGGGAGACCCTAGTGCTCGAGTCCGAGTTCGTAACCGACGAGGGAACGGTGCGGGTGGTCGACTGCATGCCCATCCGCCAGCAGTACCCGCAGGTGGTCCGCCTGGTCGAGGGCGTGCGCGGCAAGGTCACCATGGAGATGGCGCTGACCATCCGGTTCGGGTACGGACAGATCGTCCCCTGGGTCCGGAGGACCGACGGCACGCTCAACGCCATCGCCGGCCCCGATGGCCTGTCCTTGTGGACACCGGTCGAGTACCACGGCCAGGACTTCTCGACGGTGGCGGAGTTCACCGTGACGGAGGACCAGCAGATCCCCTTCTCCCTCACCTGGTTCCCGGCCAACGAGGTGCCACCGCGACCCATCGACTCGCGCTACGCCATCCAGGACACCGAGCTGTGGTGGACCGACTGGGTGTCGCAGTGCACGTACCAGGGCGACTACCGGGACGCGGTGGTGCGCTCGCTGATCACCCTCAAGGCGCTGACCTACGCCCCAACCGGCGGCATCGTGGCCGCCGCGACGACCTCGCTCCCCGAGTCGCTGGGTGGGAACCGCAACTGGGACTACAGGTTCTGTTGGCTGCGCGACGCCACGCTCACCCTCGAGTCCCTCATGCGTGGCGGGTTCTACCAGGAGGCGATGGCCTGGCGGAATTGGTTGCTCCGAGCCATCGCCGGCGACCCGTCGCAGATGCAGATCATGTACGGCGCCGCCGGTGAGCGTCGTCTGGACGAGTGGGAGATCGACTGGCTGCCTGGCTACGACCGGTCTGTCCCGGTCCGCATCGGCAACGCCGCCGCCGGGCAGTTCCAGCTCGACGTCTACGGGGAGGTGATGTCGGCCCTGTACGAGTCGGAGCCGGCCGGCGAGCCCGGTGACAGTCCGACCTGGGAGTTCCAGCTCTCCTTGATGGAATTCCTCCAGGACGGCTGGCGGGAGCCCGACGACGGGATCTGGGAGGTGCGGGGTCCACGTCGCCACTTCACCCACTCGAAGGTCATGGCCTGGGTGGCCATCGACCGGGCCATCAAGACGGCCGAACGGTACAGGATGGAGGGGCCAATCGACCGGTGGAAGGAGATCCGCCAGGAGATCCACGACCAGGTCTGCGACCTCGGCTTCAACGCGGCGAAGGGGTCGTTCACCCAGTACTACGGATCGGACGAACTCGACGCCAGCCTGCTGATGATCCCCCTGGTCGGATTCCTCCCGGCCCGAGATCCGCGGGTGCGGGGAACCATCGAGGCGGTCGAACGCGAACTGGTCGACGGTGGGTTCGTGCTGCGCTATCGCACGGCCGACACCGGCGACGTCGACGGTCTCTCCGGCCGGGAAGGTGCATTCCTCGCCTGCTCGTTCTGGTTGGCCGACTGTCTTGCCATGCTGGGGCGGGGCCACGATGCGCGGCAGCTCCTCGACCGCCTCCTGGACCTGCGGAACGACCTCGGTCTGCTGTCCGAGGAGTACGACCCGGTGGCCGGGCGGCTGGTGGGTAACTTCCCCCAGGCGTTCTCCCACGTTTCGCTGGTCAACTCGGCGTCGAAGCTAGCCGGTCACGAGAAGCCGACCACGGATCACGTCATCCTCGGACTTGCCCGGCGGGCGCTCACTCGAGGGAAGAGCGGGAGTCGCGAGCTCCACATGGGAGGCTTCTCGGCACACGATGCGCTGTCCAAGCTGATCGAGCAGGGCGGGGGCAGCCTTGCCGGCGCGAGCGATGGACCCACGGGCCGTGCCGCCACCCGAACCGCCGCCACCGCGGAGGACTCGGGTGCTGCGCTGGCCCCCCCGCGCCCGGCCCGCGCCCGTCCGACCCGCGCTCCCAGGGCCAAGAAGACCTCCTCGGTGGCCACCAAGGAAACAGTCGAGACGAGCCGGTCGGGAAGGTCGAAAGCGACCACGCCGGCTACGCCTGCCAAGAAGAAGGCGGCCAAGGCGGCCAAGGCGCCGGCTCGGACCGGCACGACGGCAAAGAAGGCGAAGGTGGCGAAGAAGTCGAAGGTGGCGGAGAAGACCACACCGGCGAAGAAGGCCAGTCGGGCATCGTCCCCGGTCACGGCCGCCCGCAAGGCGGTGACGAGGTAGGCGACATGTGCGCCGGTGAACGGACCCGCACGTCCCCGGGGGGCATCATGGAGGCCGTGAGCACACGCCCAGGCAACGTCGAGGCGGCTGCATGAGCGGCACCCACGGCCATCCGCACCGTCATCCCTTCGATCCGGATGGCCCTGGCACCCCGGACGCCAGCCGATCCGTCGCCGACGGGGTCATCGAGCTCGACACCCTCCTCGGCGGATGGCAGCAGGTGACGGCGGGCTACGTGATCGAGGGTGACGCGCCGGTACTCGTGGAGACCGGCAGCCAGAGTTCCGTCCCGGTGCTGCTGGCCCAGTTGGAGCACCTCGGCCTCGGTGCCGCCGACCTGGCCGGTGTGGTGGTCACCCACATCCACCTCGACCATGCAGGGGGCGTGGGCGACGTGGCCCGTGCGTTCCCCAAGGCGACGGTGTACGTCCATCCGAAGGGCGCCCGACACCTGGCCGACCCCACCCGATTGATCGATTCGGCGGCTCGTGTCTACGGACCGCTCCTCGACTCGCTCTACGGTCGCCTCGACCCCACCCCCCCCGAGCGGATCCACGTGCTCGAGGACGGGGAGTCCATTCCGGTCAGCTCGAACCGGTCGCTCGTCGCCGTGGACTCGCCCGGCCACGCCAAGCACCACGTCGCCCTGCACGACACGCTGAGCGGTGTCCTCTTCGCCGGGGATGCGGTGGGCGTGAAGCTCCCCGACGTCGGCGTGCTCCGCCCATCCACCCCGCCACCCGACTTCGACCTCGACCAGGCACTGCGTTCATTGGGACGATTCGGCGAGCGCCGGCCCACCGCGCTGGCCCTCGCTCACTACGGGCTGTTGGCCGATCCTCTGGCGGTGCTCGACGAAGCGGACGGGACCTTGCGGCACTGGGCGAGCGTGGCCGAGGCCGCCTTCCGGGACGGGCGCGACATCGCCGCCGCACTGGCTGAGGCGTTCGAGTCGGACCTCGACGGCGTCTCGGAGGAGCACCGGGAGAAGCTCGAGGTGATGAACGGCGTCCATTCCAACGCCGCCGGGCTGTCGCGTTGGCTGACGACGCGAGGCGGCGATGCTCCTCGAGAGCCGGCACCCTGACCGGTTCGGAGGCACGAGGGGACGACGGTCGGGGAACCCCGTTCGTGCCACCCCGGACGGTAGGTTCTCCCGGTGAACACGTGACGACGCCCGCCGTGCCGGGGCGTCGCCCAGGGCAAGGGAGCCCACGGTGAACATCTCGATCGTCTCAGGCTGGCTCCCCGTCGTGATGGTCTGCGTCACCGTGGCGGTGCTCCTGGTCGCGCTCGATTGGCGCACCGGTGGGTGGCGCCGGCAGCTCCTGATCGGGGTGCCGATGGCCATCGTGGTGACGGGGGTGGCCGTCCTGGTCCTCGAAGTCGGGTCGCTGGTCCCATCGGACTTCCCGTGGACGGCGTTCGTCGGGGGATTCGCCTTCGTCCTGGCCGTCTGTGCCGTGGTGGTGGGGTGGCACGGTGCCGGCGGGGCCCGGCGCACCGCAGGCGTGGTCGCCGCGGTGCTCACGCTGGTTGTGGCGGCCGGGGCCGTCAACGAACAGTCCGACTCCTATCCGACGCTGGGGCGCCTGGTCAGCTTCGACCCGGAGAACGCGGTCGACACCCCACAGCTCGCCCAGATGCGCGCCCAGGTCGCGGCCACCGGCAAGCTTCCCGACCAGGGAGTGGTGTTCACCGTCACCATCCCGCCGACGGTCTCCCACTTCGCCACCCGACCCGCCTACGTCTACCTCCCCCCGGCCTGGTTCGCCAGGGTCAGGCCCTCCCTGCCGACGCTGGTCCTGCTGCCGGGGGAGCCCGGGAGCGCGTCGGACTGGTCGTCGAGCGGGGATGCGGACAACACCGCCGATGCGTTCGCCAAGGCCCACCACGGCGTGGCCCCGATCATCGTCATGCCGGACCCGAATGGCGTCAACACGGTCGACTCCGAGTGCGTCAACAGCAAGTTCGGAAACGCCGAGACCTACGTGTCCGTGGACGTACCCGCCTACGCGCGCAGCCGGCTCGCCGCGTCCACCGCTCCCGGCTCGCTGGCCATCGGCGGCCTGTCGGCCGGCGGGACCTGCTCGGTGATGCTGGCCCTGCGCCATCCGAAGGTGTACCCGACCTTCGCCAGCTATTCGGGATTCGCCTCGCCCCAGTACCAGAACGCGACGCTGGCCGTGACGATCGACACGCTCTTCGGTGGCTCGGAGTCCGACTTCGCCGCCCACGATCCCGCGCAGATCCTCCGGACCGGCACGTTCGACGGCCTGGCGGGATGGTTTGAAGTCGGCGACGAGGACACCGATCCGCTGGAAGCGGCCCAAAACCTCCAGCCCGAGGCCCTGAAGGCCGGGATCGCCACTTGTCTGGTGGTGGAGCCGGGCGGCCACGACTTCGATCTCTGGAGCCAGGCGCTCGAGGACTCGTTCCCGTGGCTCTGCTGGAGGCTCGGACTGACCCCCGAGCCGGCGCACGAGCCCGCCACCTGCGAGTCACCGTGACAGGCGGCGCTCAACCGAGGGGGCCGGATCGATGAGCATCGTGTTCGCCCTCCTGGGGGCGTTCAGCCAGGCTCTCACCTCGGTGCTCCAGCGCCTGGCGAACGTCGCCGGCTCCGGCGAGAAGCGATCGGGCTGGAAGACCTTCCTCTATCTGATTCGTCAGCCCCTCTGGCTGTTGGGGATGGCGTGCATGGGGGGCACCTTCGTCTTCACTGCTCTGGCGCTCTACTTCGGCGAGTTGGCCACCGTGCAGCCGATCCTCGTCACGGAGCTCATCTTTACGCTGGCCCTGCGGGCCCTCTGGCTGCATGACTCGATCGCCAGCCGGACCTGGGGAGCGGCTGGCCTGCTCTGCGCCGGGCTCATCGGGTTCCTGGTGGTGGCGCATCCCCAGGAGGGGCACGGCCGTCCCTCGCCGACCGCGTGGGTGGTGGCGCTCAGCACTCGGGGGCTGGTGGTCGTGGCCCTGGTCGTCCTCAGCCGGTGGGGTTCGCCGGCGCGACGGGCCGCCCTACTGGGGGCAGCGGCCGCCCTGATCTGGGCCATCGACGCCGCCTTCGTAAAGGCGGCCACGCAGGTGCTGGCCCACGACGGATGGTCGGGGCTCTTCCTGCACTGGCCCGTCTACGCGGTGGTGGTCAGCGGGGTGTTGGGGACCGTCCTCCTGGAGGCGGCGTTCGCCGCCGGTCCCCTGGCCGCCTCCCAGTCGGCGCTGCTCATCGTCGACCCGTTGGCCAGCATTGCCATCGGCATCGAGCTGTTCGGCGAGCAGCTCCGGAGCTCGCCTGCCGCCATCGCCCTCGAAGTCCTCTTCCTCCTCGCCATGTTCGCGGGCGTGGTGCTGCTCAGCAGGTGGGCGCCACCGGAGATGGTTGCCCGATCCAAGCGGTCAACCCGTCCGGCCGTCGCCGGCGACGTCGCCACGGGGCCGGTGTGACGGATCGTTCCGCCGGCAGGCCCGGCGACGACCGGCGACACGGCCGCCGCTCCGGCCCTGGTCCGGCCCTGGTCCGGCTCAGGGGTCCAGATTGGCGAGGGTCCCCGTCTCGAGGTCGAGCTGTCGGTAGAAGCAGTTGCGGGGCTCCCCGGCCCGGTTCCTCGTGTGGCAGATCCCACCTCGTCGGGGGCGGACGCGATAGACGAGCGAGTTCTGCTCGCAGTTGACCAGGAGCTCGCAGAGCTCGAAGGTCTCACCGGAGGTCGCACCCTTTTCCCACAGCTCGTTGCGGGACGTGCTCCAGAACACCGCCGAGCGCGTCTCGATCGCCCGGTCCAGGGCCACGGCGTTCACGTAGGCGACGAGGATGACCTCGTTCGTTTCCACATGCTGCACGGCGCAGGGAACTACGTGGCTCCCCGACATGGCGTCGATCTTCGAGAAATTGACGCGGAGATCACTGGTCTCTTCGAGTTCGGCTGTCACCCCACGATGCTCGCACCTTTCGGCGTGGTACGTGGCGCCCGGCACGTCCGGACCGAGGTCGGAGCACCCCCGAACAGGCCCACGCGGCACCCCCAGATGGTGACGGACAGCCTCGCAGGTGCAAGCGCGGGCGTGCGCCGTGGCGCGTACAGTGTGCCGGATTGGCAGTGCTCGAACGACCTCCCGGGAGGTGAACTGACGTGCGTCCCGCATCCTGCGTCCCGCTCGCGGCGTGCGTCGTTCTGGCCGTGGGACTGGCCGCCTGTGGCGGGACATCCGGCTCCCGGACGACCGTGGCACCGACCACGTCCGCCCCCATGGCTCCGGCGTCCTCCGTGCCGGCGACCGGTTCGCCGCTGCACTTCGGTGCTCCGCAGCATGTCGCCACCGGTGCCGGGCTGGTGTCGGTGTCGTGCGGGAGCGCCGCCTCCTGTGTGGCGCTCGACGCATCAGGCCGCGCCTATGTCTTCGACGGCACGGGGTGGACGGGACCCACTCCGGCCGCGGGGCAGCCGCTCGGTCCCGGGTCCGTCTCCGTTTCGTGCACCAGCCCGTCCCTGTGCATGGCGGTGGCCACCGCCGGCAGTCAGATCGTCAGTTGGAACGGCCAGAGCTGGTCCGTCCCGGTCACCCTGGAGGGGGCAACCGGTCTCGAGGCCGTGGGGTGCGCCCCCACGGGGTACTGCGCGTCGGTGGACTCCGAGGGGAACGCGTTCGCCTTCGCCGGCCAGTCGTGGCAGGGCACCAGCGGGGACTGGGGATCGGTGTCGTCCATCTCCTGCGTCTCGTCGTCCTTCTGCATGTCGGTCTCCGGTGGGATCTCGCAGTGGAACGGCGAGGAGTGGACGATGCCCAACCCGTACACGAGCACGTCCTCGTTCACCGGCGTCTCCTGCCCGTCGACTACGTTCTGCACCGCCGTCGACCAGGCAGGGGAGGCCCTCCAGTGGAACGGACAGGCATGGTCGGCCGCAGCGCACATCGGGCCGGGCCCGGTGTCGGCCACCACCAACAGCATCGGACTCACCGATGTGTCGTGCCCCACCGCGTCGTTCTGCACGGCGGTGGACAGCTCGGGAGGGGTCCTGCAGTGGAGCGGCGGGAACTGGAACCGCGCCGTCGTCGACGGCACCGACAAGCTCACCGGCGTCTCCTGCCCGACCGCCACCCTCTGCGTCGCCGTCGATCAGACCGGCAACGCCATCTACGGCCGGCCGTGATCACCTGTGCCCGCACAACCTGACGACCTCCGTCCCCCGGGGACGGAGGTCGTCGAATACCGCAGCGAGTGGTGGTGCTACGAGGACGCAGGTCCGGTCCACCTCAGCGTCACCGTGCACTGCACGGCGAGCGGCGGGTAGGTGACAGCGCAGTCGAACGAGTAGGTCATGTCCGTCGCCACCGGCGAGGGATTTGAAGGCGTGACCGTGCCGGAAATCGTGCCCGAGGCGTCCGGCCCGGACGTCGAACGTTGCGTGGACGTGAACGAGGCACTGAACGCACCTTCGCTCAGGGCTGTCTGCCCCGCGGCACCGCGGTTCCCGATGCCGGTTCCGGTCGCCAGCTGGCCGGTGATGGTGGTCGTGCTGCTCGCACCTCCGTTACCGGTGCCGTCGACCGTGGCCGAGAACGAACCGTCGTCGCCGATGGTGCCCGGCGCGAAGCCGACGGTCTTGTACTTGGTCCCGGTGGAGTGCGCCGAGGCCATCTGGCCCCCGACCATGACGATCGTTCCCAAGACGAGGGCACAACCGGCCACCACCCCCACCGCTTTGCCGAATCGATGATTCACGACGTCCTCCTTGAGTCGAGTGCACCGGGCACGAATCCGCAGACCGCCCCGATGCCCTGTTCCCCCTAGTGGCAGTGTGATGCACCGGTCCGGGAAGAGCAACGGCCCGCGCATGAACTCTTGGTGCGCGAGGTGACCGTTTGGTGACCACCGCCACCCAACGGGGTCGGGTCACCGGTCCGGCGACCGGAGCACGCCCATCGGCAAGAATGGGCCCGTGGCCGACCCGTTCACCGACCGTTTCGCCGTCGTACGGTCCAAGTAAGGTCCGCTGGCCTGGGGCATCGACCCGTCTGGGGCGATCCTGGAGGCCTGGGGACTCAGGGACACGCCCGATGGCCTGGAGCACTTCGCCGACATCGACCTCGAGGCAGCGGTCGGCACCCCAAGCGGGGGGACGTGGGGCCCACCAATGACGCGTACGCCGAAGCGTTCCTCGGTGTCGATGCGCCCTTGGCGTGCGACGCCCTCACCGTTCATCCCTACCTCGGCATCGGGGCGATGGCCGTCTCCGGGGGCTGCAGGCCGTGTCCGGGCGTCACGCCCGCTGTCGAATTGATGGTCTTGTACGCGACGTAGACGGCTTGTTGCTCACCGTCGGAGAGGGTGGCCCATGCCTCCGGGTCCAGGGACGTGGGCGTCGAGCCCTGGTGGATCGGCAGCATGAACTTCATTTCGCGCCCTCCTTGTGGAAGTGGTCACCAGTGAGACGAACGGGGAGCGCGGAAATCGACACTTCCGGAAGGAGTCCGATGACGAGACCCGTGCCCCGATGATGGCACGGTCGTGGACGGGTCGGAAGTTCCGCCGGCGCCATTCCTGCGGCTCGCCGGCGGATCCGGGGACCACGCACCACGGGGCGAAGCGCGTGGCGCGGCCGGAACTTCCGGCGATCGACCGGAGGTGCTAGACAGGAAGCAGGCGCTGGCAACCACCGGTCACCGAGGGTCGGAACGAACCCCGTGCAATTATCCGGTGGCCGCGGTGCCCTGCAGATCACCATCGAGTAGCGGGTTCTGAACCAATGAAGATGCGTATCGGGGCGATCGGGATCGTGGCGGTCGTCGCCCTCAGCACCATGGCGTGCGCATCCACCACGTCGGCGCCCACCACCACGATGTCGGCCGGAGCTCACCGATCGGCCGTCCCTGCCAGTGCCTACAGCGACCGCACCGGCATCACCGCCACCACTGTTCACATCGGCAACGTGTCCACCCTGGCGCTTGGCGGGCTCTTCGAAGGGGCATTGGTGGGCACGGAGGCATACGCCGACTACGTCAACTCCAAGGGTGGGATCAACGGTCGGAAGCTCGTGGTCGACAGCGGCAATGACAACTACACGGGGGCCGGCAACAAGCAGGCGACACAGGAGGCCATCTCCAGCGATGTTGCACTGGTCGGTGACTTCTCGACCTTCGACGGCTTCGGCGGGGTGCTGCTGGCCGAGCATCCCGGCGTTCCGGATGTGTCGGTGGTCCTGGACCCGACGACCAACAGTCTCCCCAATGTCTTCAGCCCGGAGCCCCTGCGCCAGGGGTGGCTGGAGGGACCGCTGCAGTACTTCAAACGGAAGTTCCCGACCGGGGTCCGGGCGGTGGGTGCACTGATCGCCGACCTACCGTCGACGGAGGTCCAGTGGCAGAACGAGAAGTACGTGATGCAGAAGGTCGGGTACAACGTGATCTACGACCAGACCTATGACGAATCGCAGGTCGACTTCACCCAGAACGTGATCGCCATGAAGGACGCCGGCGTTCAGGTGCTCTTCGTCGACCAGATGCCGGAGATCTACGCGTCGGCGCTGTTGAAGGATCTCGCCCAGCAGAACTTCCATCCTCACATCGTCCTCGGTGCCTCCGCCTACAGCAACCAGCTGGTGGCGGCGTCAGGTGGACCGTCGGTGGTGGACGGCGCCTACCTCAACCAGACCGCCTCGCTCTTCCTCGGCGGGGACGCGTCGACGATTCCGGCGGTGGCGAGCTTCCTGCATTGGGTGAACGTGGCTTCGCCCGGGTTCAAGCCCGACCTCTTCACGATGTACGCATGGGCGTCAGGAGACCTGTTCGCCCAGGCACTGCAGAACGCCGGCGCCGACCCGAGCCGGGGGTCGATCCTCGATGCGCTCTCCAAGGTCTCCACGTTCGATGCCGGGCACATCCTCTCACCGACCGATCCGGCGGCCAAGACGGGGTCCGATTGTTACCTCATCGCCCAGGTGGCGGGCGGACGGTTCCAACGAGTCGATGACCCCCCGGTCACGGGAAGTACCAACGGCTACCGCTGCGACTATCACTACGTGGTCCGCCCGGACAGCTGATCGGCGGCGTCCGGATCCGGCTTCTCCAGCCATCGGGAGAGGATGCATGCCCGACGACCTGGCGTTGGAGGAGACCCGACGGATCGATGCTGTCGACCGGACACTCGTGGAGATCCTCGCCGAGCGATCGCAGCTCATCGGCGACGTCATCTGCTTCAAGCGTTCCCATTCGCTGGCGGTGGTCGATCGGTCCCGTGAGGACGAGATGCTCGCCCGCATCGAGGTGGAGGCAGCATCGAAGGACCTCGATCCCCGGATTGCCCGGCAGGTGCCGCGTGCCGCCATCGATGCCTTCACTTTGCTCGAAGTGGAGGCGTTGGACCCGCAACAGCCCTGACCACCACCGGGTTGCTTCTCATCCGTGGATGAGCCTCCACCACCACGTCGGTTCGACCATCCTGGCGGCCAGCTCCAGCGGCACGGCCTCGATCTGGCTTCCCAACTCGTACAGGGCAGTGCCGACCCGTCCATCGGGGCGCCGTGCCGCCGACCCTCGCAGGGGTTTCGTGGCGACGGCCACATGCTGACCGGGCCATCCGAACAGCCACGCGGTACCGAGCGTCACGACCGGTGCCTGATGCCGGATGCCACCCCAGGTGGAGGATTCGACGGTCAGCACCTGACCCTTGCTGCTCACGGTCACCGGCACGATCGCGGACTCGGTGGCGTCGAGGAGCTGTTCGACCACGGGACCGGCGTAGAGCAGCGGGAACTGTGCGTCGAGTGGGTCCTGGGGCACGGTGGTCGCTCCCGGGAGCGTCGTCCCGCTCGTTGCCCCTGGCGCTGTGGGGGACGGCGTCATCGGGCTTGGTCGGACCGGGGACGCGGCGTGAAGCGTCACCCGCTGACCCAGGGCCGAGGCCAACACCAGCACGGACCGCCCTCCGATCGTCCGGTAGCCGGCCAACACCATGCATCCCCACGCCTGGGAGGTGAAGCCCGACTTGATGCCGACCACGCCGTTGGACCCGACTTCCGACACGATGTTGTGGACCGTGCCGACCAGCGGAAGGGTGACAGTGGGCATGGCCACGACGTCGGCGAACGCCGGGATGGTCATGCCGGCGGCAGCAATGCGCAGCATGTCCGCCGCCGTCGAGACGGACTGTGGCTGGTACCCGCTGGCGTCGACGAAGTGGGTGTCCGAGGCACCGATTGAGCGGGCGAGGGTGTTCATCTTGGAGACGAATGCCGGCTCGGTGCCTGCGTCCCAGACGGCCAGGCTGTAGGCGATGTCGTTGGCCGACTGGTTCATCAGCGCCTCGAGCATCTGCAGCTCGGTGAGCTGCTCGCCGACCAGGAGCGGGATGTTGGTCTCGTCCTGCTCGAGGTCGTCGTCGTACTGGTTGACATCGTCCGCCGTCAAGGTGATCGACGGGCCACTGCCGCCGGCCGGGATCGGATGGTCGCGGAGGATCACCACGGCCGTGGCCATCTTGGTCAGCGATGCGATGGGCACCGGCGCCTCCGGCCCCGACTGCAGCGCATAACTCAGCGAGGGAATTGCCACCGCTCCTTGGCCGACCGTCGGCCAGGGGAGGATCGGGGTCGACCCGGGCACCGCCAGCGACGGGCGCAGCGGGGAGAGGAGCGTCGTCTGGGCCGTCGGGTGGTCCACGCGCTGCGCACCCGCCCACCCCCCGACCAGCAGCGCCAGCGCCACGAGCGCGATTACCGTCCCGATCGCGATGCGGCGGTTGCGCCGCCTCCTGGCTCGTTGCGGCCGCTCCCCACCAGCGGGCGGGGGCATCGCGGGTGCAGGAGCTGGCCCCGGGGCGGCGCCGCCGCCGGCAGGAACCGGGTGCGGCTCGGACGGTGGTTCGATCGCCGGGCTCGAGCGGCCCCCGGTGGTGCCCGCCGGAGGCTGTTCCGGCTCACATCCCGGCTCTCCACCGGGCGAAGGGGCCGTCCGGCTCGCGCGGCGCCGATGTGCGGTGGGCATCGGGAAGCGGCTCAGACCGGTCCGTCCACGGACTGCAGGGCGGTGTGGGCGCCAGTGGCGGGATGCTCCCGAGGGTCGGCCATGCTCCAACAGTAGGACGTGACCAGTTCATCCGGGCGCTGATGGCGCAACGGTGCCACCGGGGGAGCGGGCGCCGCCGCTAGTGGATGACGGTCACCGGGCAGGTCGCGTGCATGCAGCACGCCTGACTGACGGAGCCGAGCAGGAGTCCCTTGAAACCCCCGAGACCTCGTGATCCGACGACGAGGAGGTCGGCCCCCTCGCTCGCTTCGAGCAGCGCCCGTGCGGGTCTCTCCTCG
>JBKQRT010000032.1:0-37604 GCA_052143895.1 Acidimicrobiales bacterium
CTCTTCCCCTCCCCGACGCCCTCCCGATCTGCCGGGCAGCACCCCGCGGCGGAGGCCGAGGCCCCCGGACCTGGGGAACCCCAGGTCGCCGATGACTGGCCCGACCCGGGGGCGGCCGGGCCCGAAGCGACCGCCCCCGGGGCCACGGCCCCCGGCGGGTGACTCGGTCGGCGGGGGGCCGGTCTCGTAAGCTGCGTCCATGAACGTGCTGGTGGTCCTGCCCACCTACCAGGAGTCGGAGAACATCGACCGGGTGCTCCGGCGCATCCGGGTCGCCCTGCCTGACGCCACGGTGCTGGTGGTCGACGACGGCAGCCCCGACGGCACGGCCGACATCGCCGAGCTCCTCGGCAAGGAGCTCGGCAGCATCGAGATCATGCGCCGGCACGAGAAGTCCGGGCTCGGAAGCGCCTACCGCGACGGCTTCCGCTGGGGGCTGGAGCGCGGGTTCGACGCCTGCGTCGAGATGGACGCCGACCTGTCCCATGAACCCGAGGCGCTGCCACGCCTGGTCGCCCCGCTGTCGGACGGCGCCGAGCTCGTCATCGGGTCGAGGTACGTCGCCGGCGGCTCGATCCCGAACTGGGCCTGGCACCGCCGGCTGCTCTCCCGCGGGGGCAACGTGTACGCCTCCGCCCTCCTCGGTCTCGGGGTGGCCGACTCGACGGCGGGGTTCCGTGCCTACGCGGCCACCGTCCTCGAGCGCATCGACCTCGATCGCGTGAAGGCGGAGGGCTATGGGTTCCAGATCGAGATGACCTACGAGGCGAAGCGGGCCGGGGCGCGGATCGTCGAGGTGCCGATCCGGTTCGTCGACCGGGTGGACGGCGAGTCCAAGATGTCCATGTTCATCGTGGTGGAGGCCCTCGGTCTGGTCACCTGGTGGGGGCTGCAGCGAGTGGTGGAGTCCGCGCAGCGCCGGCCTCGGCCGGTCTCCACCTGATGCCCTCCCGGTGAACGGCACCGGCCGCATCCTGGTCGTCGACGACGAGCCGTACATCACCGACGTCGTGTCGGCCGCGTTGCGGTTCGAGGGGTTCGAGTGCGACGAGGTCTCGACCGGTGCGGAAGCCCTCGACCGGGCGCGATCGGGGGAGGTCGACCTGATGGTGCTCGACGTGATGCTGCCCGACCTCGACGGCTTCGAGGTCTGCCGGCGCCTGCGGGAGGAGCGAAACGCCACCCCCGTGCTGTTCCTGACCGCACGGGACACCACCGCCGACAAGGTGGCGGGCCTGGTCGACGCGGACGACTACCTGACCAAGCCGTTCAGCATCGACGAACTGGTGGCCCGGATCCGCGCCGTCCTCCGGCGCACCGTGCTCGAGGAGGCCCCCGATCAGGGGAGGCTCCGGTTCTCCGACCTGGTGGTCGACGTCAACACCCACGAGGCATGGCGGGGCGACCATCCCCTCGACCTCACCGCCACCGAATTCCGCCTGCTGCACTATCTGATGGCCAACGCCCGCCGAGTGGTGTCCAAGGCCCAGATCCTCGACGCGGTCTGGGACGAGGGATTCGGCGGCGAATCGAACATCGTGGAGATCTACATCTCGTACCTCCGCAAGAAGGTCGACTGCCACGATCCACCCCTCATCCACACCATCCGCCGTGTGGGCTACAGCCTGCGCGAGCCCCGGACGTGAGGCTCCGGCTCCGGCTCGTGGTGACCATGATCGTGGTGGTGGCGCTCGGCCTCGCCGCCGTCGACGTGATCACCCTGACGTCGCTGCACTCGGCCCTGTACGGCCGGGTCGACGACCAGCTGGAGACGGCCTCCGACCTGGTGGCCCGGTACGTGGTCCGGGCGCAGGAACGCGGGCTCCCCGTCACGGCCGCCGAGATCCAGTCGCGGGTCAGCCCCGAGATCTTCGTCGAGCTCCTCGACCGGGGCGGCACGGTGCTGGCGCAGGACGACGTGCATCCGGCGCCCCACCTCCCGCACCCGCTGCCGGTGGACAGCGGCCCCGGGGTGACGGCTGCGGTCCGGGCGGGCCACCCCTACGATCCCGATGCGGCATCGGTCAACGTGACGTCCGTGACCCGGCACGGTCCGGAGTACCGCCTGCTGGCGACCTCGGTGGCCGGCCAGACCCTGGTGGTGGCCACCAGTCTGGCCTCGGTCAACTCGACCCTGGGGTCGCTCCGGGCCATCGAGCTCGCCCTGTCGCTCGGACTCCTGGTCGCACTGCTCCTGGTGACGATCGTCCTGGTCCGACTCGGCCTACGGCCGCTCGAGGACATGGCCCGCGACGCCGACGCCATCGCCGCGGGGGACCTGACGCGGCGCGTCCAGCCGGTGGACGGGAACGGTGAGATCGCCCGCCTTGGCCGCGCCCTCAACGGGATGCTGGCCCAGATCGAGACGGCGTTCACCCAACGGGCGCGGTCCGAGGAACGGCTGCGCAGCTTCCTCGCCGACGCCTCCCACGAGCTGCGGACGCCACTGACGTCGATCCGCGGGTACGCCGAGCTCCTGCGCAAGGAGGCCCTCGCCGACGGTGCATCGAGGGACCGCGCGCTGTCCCGGATCGAGAAGGAGGCCGGCCGGATGGGGGCGCTGGTCGGGGACCTGGCCGTCCTGGCTCGGGAGGGCGAGGGTCCCGAGCCGGCCCGGTCGCGGGTGGACCTCGCCGCCGTGGCGGCCGACGTCGTGGCGGACGCCCGCACCGTCGACCCGGGCCACACCATCGGGCTGCAGGCGCCGGACGAGGTACCGGTGGCGGGAGACGACGCCCGCCTCGAGCAACTGGTCCACAATCTGATCGGCAACGCCCTGGTCCACACCCCACCGGGCACGCCGGTCGACGTGGCCGTCACCGCCGAAGGAGACCGCTGCATCCTGGAGGTCCGGGACCAGGGGCCCGGCATGGATGCCGACCAGGCCAGCCGCGTCTTCGACCGCTTCTACCGCGGCGACGCCGAACGGTTGGACGGTGGCTCCGGCCTCGGGCTATTCATCGTGGCCAGCCTGGCCCGCACCTTCGGGGGTCGGGCCACCGTCGAGACGGCACCCGGCGAGGGGTCGACGTTCCGGGTCGTCCTGCCCCGGTACGGCTGTGGGCCGTGGGCAGACGGCACCGGTGACGGCAGTGCTGGCCTCGAGTGATCGGGGGTCCGGCCCCCCGATCGTGCTCCTGCACGGCCAGCCCGGGTCGGGCGAGTCGTGGGGGGCGTTCAGCCGTCTGCTGGAGACGGACGCCCGGGTACTGGCACCCGACCGGGTCGGCTACGGGGCGACCGGAGGCGATGCGCTCGGCCTGGCCGGCACCGCCGACGTGGTGGCCTCGTTCCTCCGCGGGCGCGGGGCCGCCCCGGCCACCGTCGTGGCCCACAGCTGGGCGGGAGGTGCGGCCGTCCTCCTGGCCGTGCGCCACCCGGACACGGTCCAGAGCTTGGTCCTGGTGGGCGCGGCGTGTACGCCCGACAGCCTCACCCCGCTCGACCGCTGGCTCACCATCCCGGTCCTCGCCGATGCCATGGCGATGGTCGGGTTGGCGGGCATCGCCTGGGTGCTCCCGGAGCTGCGGCGCCTGGGCGCGCACGCCCCGGCCCGCTACCGCCGACGGATCGCCACCGCGCTGCCCGACCGGGGGGTGGTGCGGGGTGGTGCCAGCACGCTCGGCCGCGACCGCCGGACCTTCGTGACCGAGCAGCGGGCCCTGGTCGACGAGCTCCCGACGGTGACCGACGCCCTCGGTCGGCTCCGGGTCCCGGTCGCGGTGGTCACCGGCGCGTGGGATCTCGTCGTCCCACCCCGGTCGGCCGTGACCCTGGCCGCGGCCGTGCCCGGGGCAACGCTCACCGTGCTCCCGGGATGCGGCCACTTCGTGTCCCGTGACGCCCCCGAAGCCCTGGTCGAGGTGGTGCGTCGTGCCGCCGACGAGGGGCGGGCCGCAGGGGCGGTCAGCTGACGGCTTCGTGACGCGGCGGCGTCCCCGACGTCGAGAAGTGGGCGCCCGGGGCGAGGGCGTCGAACACCGCGCTGAGCTTGAGCTCGGTCTCCTCGAGCTCGACCTCCGGTCGGGAGCCGTGGACGATGCCGACCCCCGCGGCCAGGCGGGCCGATGCCTCGCGGACCGACACGGCCCGGATGCCGACCATCCACCGCCCGTCGCCGCGGGCGTCGACCACGCCGACCGGGCCGGCGTAGTGCCCCCGCGACTGGGGCTCGAGCCGGTCGATCAGGGCCCGGGCCGCCGCCGACGGCACGCCGCCGACGGCCGGGGTCGGGTGGAGGGCGGCCACCAGGTCGAGCGTCGACGGCACGGTCCCGTCGGCGCGCTGGGCGAGGGTGCCGGTCAGCGAGGTACCCAGGTGGGTGATGGTGTGGAGGTGGACGAGGTCGGGGCCCGTTGGCAGGTGGAGCTCGGCACACAGCGGCGCCAGGTCCCCCTGAATGGCCTCGACCACCAACCGGTGTTCGGTTCCGTCCTTGGCCGAACGCAGGAGCTCACCGGGCAGGGCGCTGGACCGGCGGCCGACCGACCGCTGGGTCGTCCCGGCCAACGGGCGGCAGTGCACGCGGGGTCCGATCCGCTCGACGAGCAGCTCGGGACTGGCGCCCACGAACTGGCCGTGGTCCGTGGGCAGCGAGAAGATCACACATGCGGGCTCGAGTGCCTGCCACCGGTGCAGGAGCGAGACGACGTCCACCGGCTCGGGCATCCGGACGTCCACCTGCCGGGCCAGCACCACCTTGGCGAGGTCGCCGCCGTCGATGGCGGCGAGGGCGGATGCCACCGTGGTCCGGAAGGAGTCGTCGGAGCACAGTGGCGTGATCAGCGGCGCGCCGCCGGCCGGGCGCGGCGGTCGTGCCGGGGACGAGCGCCGGCGCAGCCAGGCGCGCAAGCCGGCGGCGTCGGGTGCCGGACGGTCGTCGTCCGTCGTCATGAACGTCACCCACTCGTTGCCGTCGCCGTCCCGGCCGTAGACGACCTCGGGGACGACCAGCGCCCCCGGAGCCGAACGGTCGAAGGGAAGTGTCCCGAAGGCCACGACCCCGCAGGTGTCGAGCCCGCTGCGGTCGTCACAGGGGAGGGAGGCCAACCGGCGGGCAGCCCGGTCGAGGTCACCCGGCTCCTCGAGGCCGCGCGGCAGGTCGACGGTGAGCGCACGCCCCAGACCGACGAGTGCGCGCCCCTCCGCCACGAAGACCCTCCCCTGCGGCCCGGCCAGATCGAAGGGGTCGAGGGGGGCGCCGGGGTCCAGGCGGAGCCGGACCGCGCCCAGCGCCACGCCGTTCACGGCTGCCCCTTCCGGGTGGCGGTGATGAGCTGGCTGAGTCCGCAGGACAGGGGCCGGTGGTTGACCGTGGAGAACCCCGCGGCCAACAGCATCACCCGGAGGTCGGCGGTGGGTGGCAGGTAGGCCGTGGATCGCGGCAGGTAGCGGTAGGCGGCTCGGTCGGAGACGAGCCCGCCGATGACGGGCACTACGTGACGGAACCAGATCCGGTCACCGACCCGCAGCAGCCCCCGTTCGGGCTCGGCCACCTCGAGGAGACTGATCCGCCCACCCGGTCGGATCACCCGGGCGAGCTCGGCCAGCACAGCGCCCAGCTCGGTGAAGTTCCGGAGGGCGTAACCGCAGGTGATGCCGTCCACCGAGGCGGTGGCCACCGGCAGGGCCGACCCGTCGGCCTGGGCCAACGGGAGAACGGTGCGGTTGGCCGCCAGCATGCCCCACGACAGGTCCATCCCGACCGGGCGCAGCCCGGCGTCCCGGAGGATGGTGAGGAAGTCGCCGGTGCCGCACGCCACATCGAGCACCCGCGAGCCGACGGGCAGCCCCAGCGCCCGAACGGACTGCCGTCGCCAGCGGACGTCGAGGCCGAACGTCATCATGCGGTTGACCAGGTCATAGCGCGGCGCGATGGCGTCGAACATGGACCGGACCAGCTCGGTCTTCTCCGCCCCGGTCGGGAGGTCGGCCGCTGCCGCCCGGTCGGCGGCGGCGACCGTCGGTGCGGGCTCGGGGCGCGCCACCGGACCGTTCACGACCCGGCGGAGGCGGGCAGGACGGAACGGTCGCCGCCCGCCGCTCCGACCGAGTCGAGCTGGTCCTGCACGGCCCGACGCTCCTGGTCGGACCCCACCTGCTCGACGTGATCGAGCGCTGCCTTGACCAGGGTCCGGGCGAAGTGGTGTCCGACCAGGGTGTTCACCGCGGGGAGCAGCTCGGCGTAGGCCTGGAGCAGCCGGTGGACCTGCTCGTCCTCCGAGGGGGCATCGTGGGCCGATGACCGGACCTCCGACCGCAGGGGGGCGCGGACGTGCGTCGAGAAGAGCGTCACGGCCTGGCGGGCGACCTCCTCGGTCGCCTCGTGGTGGCGCCTGGCCAGGTCCAGCAGCGCCGAGAGGGGGATACCCGATTCGAGCAGGAGGAGGCCGGCCTTCGAGGCCGCCACGTCCTCGGTCGTATACCGTTCCCGGCCACCGACCCGGCGCGGGACGAGCAGCCCCTCGGCCTCGACGGCCTTGAGGAGGGCGAGGGGGACCCCGGTCCGGTCGGCCAGTTCCGAGAGCGTGAACACGGGGCCGACGTCGGCGTCGCCGGAACGGGCGTCCGCTGACGCCACGCCGTCCGCGGCCGGCGGCCCTCCGGACGGGGTGGCGGGATCCCGCACCCCCGAGAGCTCGCCGACCAGGGCCTCGTCGGCCGCATCGAGTTCGCCCGACAGCAGGCGCGCGATGGTGGCCAGGGTGAAGCCACGCTGCTGGAGGGAGCGGATGCGACCCAGGCGCTCGAGGTGGGAGGCGTCGTACCAGGCCACCCTGCCTTCGCGGCGCGGAGGGTCGAGCAGGCCCTTGCTCTGGTAGTAGCGGACGGTGTCGACGGCCACGCCCGACCGCACCGACAGCTGTTCGACGCGCATCTCCATGCCCCCACTCTAGGAGTAATCGCTCGCACGTTCGGAGCGCGCCGCCGGGGACCTATGGGTAGTAGCGGTAGACCACCTGCGCCACGCAGCTCGGCTTGGTCGAGCCCTCGGTCTCCATGGTGAGGTCGAGCGCGACCTGCACCCCGTCGGCGACGTTCTCCACGGCGGCCACCGAGGCGCCGAGCCGGAGGTTGCTGCCCACGGGGACCGGCGCCGGGAAGCGCACCTTGTTGCAGCCGTAGTTGACCCCCATCGACGTCCCCTCGACGGTCAGGACCTCACCCAGGAGCACCGGCGCCAGGGAGAGCGTGAGGTAGCCGTGGGCGATCGCCGTCCCGAAAGGTCCGGACGCTGCCCGCTCCGGATCGACGTGGATCCACTGGTGGTCGCCCGTGGCTTCGGCGAACAGATTGACCCGCTCCTGGTCGATGCGGTGCCACTCGCTCCAGCCCAGATGTTGCCCGACCAGATGGTGGAAGGACTCGATGCCCTTGACGGTGGTAGCCATGGCCCAGACTGTACGGGAGACGGGGGTTCCCCACCACCCGCCCCGGCAGTCGCCGACCGCGTGAGGTTCCCCTACGCCGGCAGATGAGCACCTCCTGACCTGGGTCCGGTCGGTACGCTGGCCTCGTGGCCGTCGAGCATCACCACCGGAACCTCCAGGGAGGAGGGCCGCGGGCCGCCGTGTTCGGGGTCAGCGACGGCCTGGTGTCGAACGTCGCCCTCATCCTCGGGATGGCCGGCGCCCACTCGTCGGTGGGCGCGGTCCGCCTGGCCGGACTGGCCGGGCTCATCGGCGGTGCGTTCTCCATGGCGGCGGGCGAGTACATCTCGATGCGGGCACAGTCCGAGCTCATGCAGCGCGAGCTCGACATCGAGCGCGAGGCCATCCACCTCGATCCCGACGTCGAGCAGAAGGAGCTGGCCGCCATCTACGAGAGCCGTGGGCTCGACTCGGGTCTGGCCAGCGAGCTCTCGGCCAAGATGATGCGGGACCCCGAGCTGGCGCTCGAGACCCACGCCCGCGAGGAGCTGGGCATCAACCCCCAGGAGACGGGCAACCCGTGGCAGGCGGCGGTCTCCTCGTTCGTCACCTTCGCTCTCGGCGCCTTCGTGCCGCTGATCCCCTGGCTGTTCGCGGCCGGCAACACCGCCACCCTGTGGTCGGTGGGCCTCGGTGCGGTCGGCGCGTTCTCGGTCGGGGCCGCACTGGCCCACTTCACCGGGCGGCGGTGGCTGTGGTCGGCCGCCCGCCAGCTCCTCATCTCGGCGGTGGCGGCCGGCATCACCTACTCCATCGGCCACCTCATCGGCTCCGGCTGAGCGCGGTACCGGTCGCGAACTTCAGCGACCGGTCAGATCGAGCACGTAGGCCCGGTCGGCGTGGTCCTCGACGAATCCCATCGACCGGTAGAGGCCGACCGCCGCCCGGTTGTCGGCGTCCACGTAGAGCATCCCGACGGTCAGGCCCCGTCCGGCCAACCAGTCGAGGCCGGCCCGGGTGAGCGTCCGGCCCCACCCCCGCCCGTGATAGTCGGGATCCACGCCGATGACGTAGATCTCGCCCATGGGCGGCTCGGTGTCGCGGTGGATCTTGGTCCAGCACGAACCGGCCACCCGGCCGTCCGCCTCGAGCAGGAGCAGCCCGTCGGGATCGAACCAGGGCTCCTGCTCCCGGGATCGCAGGGTGTCGAGGTCCCAGTGACCCTGTTCGGGATGGCCGGCGAATGCCCGGTTGTTCGTCGCCAGCCACGCCGCCTCGTCGCGTCCGGGGACGAACCGGCGGATCGCAAGGTCCGCCCCCGGGCCGGCGGCAGGTGGACCGTCGCCCAACGGCAGCGGGCAGCGCATCTGGAGGAGGGTGCGCTCCTCGACGAACCCGTGGCGGCGGGCCCGCTCGTCGTCCTCGACGGTCGCCCGAGGTGCCCACAAGCGGAGGGAGCGCCCACCGCGCCGCCGGGCCTCGCCGGCCAGTGTGCCCACCAGGCGGTCGCCGGTCCTGCCGGGATCGGAGGCGCCCGGGTCGACCACGGCCTCGGCGACGAACCGGCCACGGGCACGCTCGGCGTCGAGCTGCGCGTAGCCGACCAGCGTTCCGTCCGGTGCGCCTCGCGGGTCGGCGCCGATCAGCACCATGGTCACGAAGGACCCTGCTGCCGGTTCGCCTCCGGGGCGCCCGAGGCGGAGGAGCTCGCGTTCCTTGCTCTCGCTGAGGGCGGCGTACCCGGACGCGGCCCGGACCCGGTCGAGCAGCGTCCCGACGACTTCGAGCTGGCGCCGGTCGGGGGTGTCCACCACCACCGGTTCGACACCCTCCATGGGTCCGACGCTACCCGGTAGTCTGCGGCACGTGGCCCGACCCCGTTCCGCGGCCGGGCGTGCGCTCGTGACCGACCATCGCCTGGCCCTCGTGTTCCCCGGCACCGCTCGCGACCTGTGCGCCCTCGACCACGAGGACGCCTTCCAACTGCTGGTGGCCACCATCCTCTCGGCCCAGTGCACCGACGAACGGGTCAACCAGACGACGCCAGCGCTGTTCGCCCGCTTCCCCGACGCGGCATCGCTGGCCGCGGCCGACCTGACCGAGGTCGAGGGCCTCATCCGCCCGACCGGTTTCTTCCGGGCCAAGGCCCGGAGCCTGGTGGGTATGGCGGAGGCGGTCGCGTCGCGCTTCGACGGCCAGGTCCCGTCGCGCATGGACCAGCTGGTCACCCTGCCCGGCGTGGGGCGCAAGACGGCCAACGTGGTCCGGAGCGTGGCGTTCGGTCTTCCGGGCCTGCCGGTGGACACCCACGTCCTGCGGCTGTCCGGTCGCCTGCAGCTGACCGACGAGACCGATCCGGTGAAGGTGGAGCTGGCGCTCGACCGACTGGTGCCCGCCGCCCGACGGGGGGCGTTCAGCCTCCGCCTGATCCTGCACGGACGCGCCACCTGCCGGGCCCGGACCCGTCGGTGCGGCGCCTGCGTGCTGTCCGACTTCTGCCCCTCGGCCTCCGAGCGGATGGTGCCGCCCTGGGTCGACTGATGCCAGCGGGAGCGCCGTCCATCGGGCGCCGGGACCCGAGTCGATCGGTGGGCCGAGCTGGGAATTCTGCCCAGAAACGCCGTGGATCGAGCGATCGCGCCGAAATTTCGCGGCCGGTGACTGGAAATCGGCCGAAATACGTGATGTTCTTGAAGCCTCGGAACCGGTTCCCGCCAACTGGTTCCGCAGAGCGGTGATCGGGATCCGCCGCCCGACCCGCTCGCGCGAAGGCACCCTCCGGGGTGCCTTCGCCGCGTCCGGGCGACGGTGCCGGGGGCCGGCGGGTGCCGACGTCACCGACGAGAGAGGGTGGCCGACAGCCGTGCCAGTCGGCGGTTGGCACTGGTGAGGGCGCGCTCGACGGCGAAGAGCTCCTTCGCCGTCTCCTCGTCCTTGGCGGCATCGGCCGCGTCGGCATGGGCCGTCACCCGTCGGGTGAGCTCGTCGAGGGCGGTGGCGAGGGAGGACAGTTCGGCGGAGCTGGCGGCCATCGGACGATCATGGCACCGCCCGGCACCGGGCGCGTCGGGCGGGAGCGACGGCGACCGCCGGTGGCGCCGACGGCCGGGGGCCTGGCCGGAGCGCCGCCAGCGTCCGGTAGCATCGACGGGCCATGCCTCTCCGACGCCTCGACTTCCGCGGCTTCACCGGCAGTCGTCGGTCCCTGGCGGAGGCGTTGCCGAGGCCGGCCGACGAACAGGACCGGTCCTCGGCTGCGGTGGCCGCCATCATCGCCGAGGTGCGCGCCGACGGCGATGCCGCCCTCCGCCGCCTGACCGAACAGTTCGACGACGTGTCGCTCGATCGGCTGCGGGTGCCGGAGGAGGAGATCCAAGGGGCGCTCGGGCGGGTGCCGACCGACCTGCAGGACGCGTTGGACGTCGCCCACGACCGGATCCTCGCCTACCACCATCACGAGGCCGGGGACGGGCGGGCTGACGACTTCGAGTCGGGAGGGATCGGCGTCCGCCACTTCGTCCGGCCCGTCGCCCGTGCCGGCTGCTACGCGCCGGGGGGCCGGGCCCGGTACCCCTCCACGGTGCTCATGTGCGCGGTGCCCGCCCAGGTGGCCGGCGTGGAGGAGATCGTGCTGTGCGTGCCCCCGGGGCCCGACGGCCGCATCGACGACGCCTCGCTGGCGGCGGCGGCGGTGGCCGGCATCCACGAGGTCTACCGGGTCGGCGGCGCGCAGGCCATTGCGGCGATGGCGTACGGGACCGCCACCATCGATGCCGTCGACGTGATCGTCGGTCCGGGCAACCGGTACGTGGCCGAGGCCAAACGGCAGGTCTCCGGCGTAGTCGGCGTGGCGTCGGCCTTTGCCGGTCCCTCCGAGATCGTGGTGGTGGCCGGCCCGGACACGCCGACCGAGCTGGCCGCCATCGACCTCGTCGTGCAGGCGGAGCACGGACCCGACGGCCTGGCTTGGCTGGTCACCTGGTCGGAGGCCGTGGCCGAGTCGGTGACGGCCCACGTGGACCGCCTGGTGGCGGCGTCGCCCCGGCGCGCCGACCTCGAGGCCACCCTGAACGCCGGTGGGTACGCCGTCCTGGTGGACGGCCCCAAACAGGCCCTCGCCGTCGCCAACATCGTGGCCCCCGAGCACCTCGAGATCATGACCGAGGACGCCGATTCGCTGCTGCCCCAGGTGACCTCGGCGGGAGCGGTCTTCCTCGGCCCGAACTCACCGGCCAGCGTCGGCGACTACCTGGCCGGTCCGAACCACGTCCTCCCCACCAACCGGACCGCCCGATTCGCCAGCGCGCTCCGTGTCGACGACTTCCGTCGGCACATCCACGCCGTCACCGTGTCGGAGAAGGCGCTCGAGGTCCTCGGTCCCCACGTGGTGACCCTGGCCGAAACGGAGGGGCTGCCCGCCCACGCCGATTCGGTCCGTCTGCGATGGCCACGCTAGGCGGGGAGCCGGCCCGCGGGCCGGTCCTTCCCCCGGTGCGCCCGGACCTCAACGCGCTCACCGGCTACCACTCCGCGCAGGTCGAGGCGGAGGTGCGCCTCAACACCAACGAGTCGCCGCTCGCCCCACCACCGGCCTGGTACGAGGCGTTCGGCGAGGAGCTGGCCGCGATCGACTTCAATCGGTATCCCGACCGCGAGGCCGCCGGGCTCCGACAGGCGGTGGCCGAGGTCCACGGCGTGGCGCCCGATCAGGTCTTCTGCGCCAACGGTTCGAACGAGGTCCTCCAGTGCCTGTTGCTGGCCTACGGCGGCCCTGGCCGGTGTGTCGCCCTCTTCGAGCCCACGTACACGCTCCACCGGCACATCGCCCGGATCACCGGCACGACGGTGGTCGCCGGGCGCCGGACCGACGACTTCCGGCTCGACCTCGACGAGGTCGAGGAGGTGCTGGCGACCTCGGACCCGGTCATCACCTTCCTGTGCTCCCCGAACAACCCCACCGGCCGGGCCGAATCGCTCGCCGACATCGCCGCTGTCCTGGATCTGGCGCCGGGCCTGCTGGTGGTGGACGAGGCCTACGGTCAGTTCGCACCGGAGTCGGCGCTCGACCTGCTCGTCGGGGGCTCCGGCGCGTCGGAGCGGATCGCCGTGGTGCGCACCTACTCGAAGACCTGGTCGATGGCCGGCCTGCGCCTGGGGTACGTGATCGCCGACCCCGAGGTGGTGCGGTCGTGCGAGCTGGTCACCCTGCCCTACCACCTCGACGCGGCGAAGCAGCTGGCCGGCCGCCTGGCGCTGCGGTACACGGCGGAGATGGAGGCCCGGGTGGCCATGATCTGCGAGGAGCGCGGACGCATCGCCGCGGCCCTCGCCGAGCTGCCGGTGCAGACGTGGCACTCGGATGCCAACTTCATCCTGTTCCGCCCCGTGCGTGCCGACGCCCACCAGGTGTGGCGCCAGCTGCTCGACCGGTCGGTCCTCGTGCGAGACTGTTCGCAGTGGCCCGGGCTCACGGGGTGTCTGCGGGTCACGGTGGGCCTCCCGGCCGAGAACGACCGGTTCCTGGCCGCACTGATGGAGAGCCTCCGATGACCACCGTCCCCACCACCAGCACCCACCGGACCGCCTCGGCACGTCGGGCGACGAAGGAGACCGCCATCGAGGTCGTGCTCGACGTCGATGGCTCGGGGGTCACCGAGGTCGCCACCGGCCTGCCGTTCTTCGACCACATGGTCAGCCAGCTCGGCCGGCACGGCGGGTTCGACCTCACGGTCGCGGCCCGTGGCGACCTCGAGGTGGATGCCCACCACACCGTCGAGGACGTGGGTATCACGCTCGGCGAGGTGCTCGCCGAGGCGCTCGGCGACAAGTCGGGCGTCCGCCGGTTCGCCTCGATCAGTCTCCCGCTGGACGAAGCCCTGGTCGAGGTGGCCCTCGACCTGTCAGGGCGCCCGTTCCTCGCCTACGGCATCGAATTCCCTCCCGAGACCCTTCCGCTCGGGAGCCCGCCCTTCGACCCGCAACTGGCCGAGGAGTTCTGGCGCGCCTTCACCACCGCTGCCGGCATCACCCTCCACATCCGGCTGCTCAGTGGCAAGAACACGCACCACATGGTCGAGGCCTCGTTCAAGGGCGTGGCCCGGGCCCTTCGCGACGCGGTGCGACGGGAGGGCGAGGGCGTCCCCTCGACGAAGGGGACGCTGTGACCGCCGGCGCCCCCGACCCAGCCATGCTCCCCGGCCGGCAGTGATCGCCGTCCTCGACTACGGCATCGGGAACCTCCGCTCGGCCGAGAAGGCGCTCCAGTTCCTGGGCGCCGATGCCCGGCTGGTGGACGATCCCGACCGGGTGGCCGAGGCCGCGGCCGTGGTGCTGCCCGGCGTGGGGGCCTTCGGACGGTGTGCCCAGGCCCTGCGCTCGACCGGGCTCGACCGGGCGGCGCTCGACGCCGTTGGTCGGGGTGTCCCCTTCCTCGGGATCTGCATCGGATTCCAGCTGCTCTTCGAGGGATCCGACGAGGACCCGGCCGACGACGGACTGGGCATCCTGTCCGGCACGGTCAGGCGCCTGCCGGCCGGCGTGAAGCACCCCCAGATGCAGTGGAACGTGATCACGCCGGTGGAGAGTCGCACCCCCGGTCTGCTGGCGGATGTGCCCGATCCGGCATGGGTGTACTTCGTCCACTCGTTCGCCCCGGAGGCGACGGTCGACACCTCGGCCACCTGCGACTACGGGGGGACTGTCGTCGCCGCGGCCGAGCGCGGCACGGTCTGGGGCACCCAGTTCCACCCGGAGAAGTCGGGTGCGGTCGGCCTCGGGATCCTGGCCAACTTCGTGCGGGCGACCCGGCCGGCGGCGTCGTGATGGACCTGTACCCGGCCGTCGACATCCGAGGCGGCGGCGCCGTCCGTCTGACCCAGGGGGACTTCGACCGGCAGCACGACTACGGCGACCCGGTCGAACTGGCCCGTCGATTTGCTGCGTCCGGGGCCCCGTGGCTGCACGTGGTCGACCTCGACGCCGCCCGAGGAGCGGGCCCGGTCAACCGGGCCACGGTGCTGGCCATCGCCGACGCCGTCGACGTTCCCGTCGAGCACGGCGGGGGCGTGCGCACCGAGGCAGATGTCGAGGAGCTCCTCGAAGGCAGCGTGACCCGCGTCGTCTTCGGCACCGCCGCGCTCGACGACCCCGAGCTGGTCGGCCGGGCGGCGGCCCGCTACCCGGGCCGGGTGGCGGTGGGCATCGACTACCGCCGGACGCCCGGGGGACGCACCGAGGTAGCCGTGCGGGGGTGGGAGCGGGGGAGCGGACGCACCGTCGGCGATGTGCTCGGCGACCTGGCCGGGACCCCGCTTGCGGCCGTGGTGGTGACGGCCATCGACCGGGACGGGACGCTCTCGGGCCCGGACCTCGAAGGACTGGGCGACGTGCTGGCGGCGACGGACCTGCCCGTCATCGCCTCAGGTGGCGTAGGTGGCGTCGCCGACATCGAGGCACTAGCCCGGCTGACGGCCGACGGGCCCGGAGGACCGGCGAGCCGGCTGGCCGGGGTGATCACCGGCAAGGCGCTGGTGGACGGGCGGATGACCGTGGAGGAGGCGATGGCCGCGTGCGCACGGTCCGGGTGATCCCCTGTCTGGACGTGGACGCCGGCCGGGTGGTCAAGGGCGTGCGGTTCACCGACCTCTTCGATGCTGGTGACCCGGTCGAACTGGCCACGCGTTACGACGCGCAGGGCGCCGACGAGCTCGTGTTCCTCGACATCACCGCCTCCTCGGACAACCGCGGGACCATGGTCGACGTGGTCACCCGGACAGCCGAGGTGGTGTTCATCCCCTTCACCGTGGGCGGCGGGATCCGCTCGGTCGAGGATGCCCGCCTCCTGCTGCGGGCCGGCGCCGACAAGGTCGGGGTCAACACCGCGGCGGTCGACCGCCCCGAGCTCATCGCCGAGCTGGCCGACGAATTCGGGAGCCAGTGCGTGGTGGTGGCGATCGACGCCCGCCGACGGCCGGCGGACGGCGGTGGCTCCCCCGGGTGGGAGGTGTTCACCCACGGGGGCCGGTCGGCCACCGGCCTCGACGCCCTGGACTGGGCCGATCGGTGCGCGGCCGACGGTGCCGGCGAGATCCTCCTCACGTCGATGGACCGTGACGGCACCCGCGACGGGTTCGACCTGGCGCTCACCCGGCAGGTCGCCGAGCGGTGCCCCGTCCCGGTGATCGCCTCCGGTGGGGCGGGCACGCTCGAGCACCTCGCCGAGGGGGCGCTGGAGGGTGCGGCGGACGCGGTCCTGGCTGCGTCCATCTTTCACCTCGGGGAGTTCACCGTGGCCGAGGCCAAGGAGTTCCTGCAGGCCGCGGGCGTCTCGGTCCGGCCGGCGTGACCGCGTCGGGTACGACCGGGTGGCGTGCCCCCTGCGGTACCCTGGACCCGTGGCCACCACGACGACCGAACCAGCAGTCAACGGCCATGACGGCGACACGGGCGCAGCCAAGTTGGCGATCACCGTCCTGGCCGACCGGGTCCTCGTCCAGGCGGGCGCGGCGGAGGGCGAGCGCCGGTCGCGGGCGGGAATCCTCATCCCGGCCACCGCGCAGGTCTCCCAGCGGCTGACCTGGGCGGAGGCGGTGGCGGTGGGGCCCCACGTCCGCTCGGTCAAGGCCGGTGACACCGTCCTGTTCAACCCGGAGGACCGCTACGAGGTCGAGGTGCAGGGCGAGGAGTACGCCATCCTGCGGGAGCGAGACATCCATGCGGTCGCAGCCACCCGCATCGACGGCGGTACCGGCCTCTACCTCTGATCCCGGACGGTCGGGGCAGACGGTGCATCCGCCCGTGGCGCCCCGACATCGCCCGCCCATCCCACCAGGAGCACCGTGACCACCACCCCCGTCACCCCCCAGCATCGGCCCACCCGAGGCGATAGGACCGTGGGCACCGGTGGCGACGGACCCGAGGGCCCCGGCCGCGGCGGATTCCGGGTACTGGCCTCCTCTCATCGGATCGTGCCGGTGTGGCGGGAACTGGTGGCCGACACGGTCACGCCGGTCGCCGCCTTCCTCCAGATCGTCGGGGACGACCCGGGGTTCCTCCTCGAATCGGTCGAGGGCGGCGAGCGCTGGGGCCGCTACTCCTTCGTGGGCCGCAACCCGCTGGCCACGGTGACCGCCCGCGGCCCCGAGGTCGAGGCTCGCGGGCCCCTCGACCTCGACGGCGCCACGGGAGGAGCGGTCAGCGGCCACCGGGGCGTGCTGGCCGCCCTGGAGGCGATGCTCCGCGCCTTCGACTCGCCCGACCTACCCCACCTGCCCCCGCTCCACGCCGGCCTCGTCGGCTACCTGGGCTACGACGTGGTCCGGGAGGTCGAGCACCTCCCGGACACCCCACCGGACGACCTCGGCCACCCCGACGCCGTTCTGGCAGTCATCGGCCAGCTGGCCGCCTTCGACCACTGGCGCCAGCGGGTGGTCCTGATCGACAACGTGGTGGTCGACCCGGCGTGGGGTGCCGACGAGCTCGACCGGGCGCACGACGAGGCCCTCGACCGGCTGGACCGCCTGGCCGCCGACTGCTTCCGGCCCCTCGGGCAACCGGCCCGGCTCCTGCCTCGACGGATGGACCCACCGGCCGACGTCAGGCGGACGATGTCCGACGCCCTCTACGAGGACGCGGTGCGGGTGGCCAAGGATCACATCCGGGCCGGTGACGTGTTCCAGGTGGTGCTCTCCCAGCGGTACGACCTCGACACGCTCGGTGCCGACCCGTTCGACGTCTACCGGGTCCTGCGGCTGGTCAATCCGAGCCCCTACCTGTACTTCCTTCGGTTCCCCGAGGTGACGGTGGTGGGGGCGTCGCCCGAGCCGATGGTCCGGCTCCGGGACGGCACCGTCGTCTCCCGTCCCATCGCCGGATCGCGCCCCCGGGGTGCCACGCCGGAGGCCGACGCCCGGCTCGAGGGCGAGCTCGTCGAGGACCCGAAGGAGGTGGCGGAGCACGTAATGCTGGTCGACCTGGCGCGCAACGACGTGGGGCGGGTGGTCACCTTCGGCACGGAGACGGTCGACGAGATGATGGTCGTCGAACGCTACAGCCACATCATGCACCTCACCTCCCAGGTGTCGGGGCGGCTGTCTCCCGGCAAGGGGCCGATCGACGTGCTGCGGGCCACCCTCCCGGCGGGCACGCTGTCGGGGGCGCCGAAGGTGCGGGCCATGGAGATCGTCGACAACCTCGAACCGACCAAGCGGGGGGTCTACGGAGGCGTGGTGGGGTACCTCGACTTCTCGGGAAATCTCGACACGGCCATCGCCATCCGTACCATGACGGTCGGACCGGACGGCCGCGCCTCGGTCCAGGCCGGTGCCGGCATCGTGGCCGACAGCGACCCCGAGACGGAGAACGCCGAATGCGCACACAAGGCGGCGGCCATGCTGTCGGCCGTGGCCATGGCCCGGGTGGCGTCCGGGCCGCCGGAGGCCAGGTGACGGCCGGCACCGGCTACGACGAACTGCGGACCTCGGCGGCCGCCCGTCTCCTCGCCCGGGACGTGGTGCGGGTGTACGGCTCCGACGCCGGCACCTACCTGCAGGGCCAGTGCAGCCAGGATGTGCTCGGGCTCGAGCCGGGCGCTGGCCTCGAGGCCCTGCTGCTGAGTCCCCAGGGCAAGGTCGACGCCTACCTCCGGGTGACCTCGGTCGGGAGCGACGGGTTCGTCCTCGACACCGACCCCGGCTACGGGGAGGTGGTCACCGCCAGGCTCGAGCGCTTCCGGCTCCGGGTGGACGTCGAGATCGAGTCCCTGGACTGGCGGTGCGTGGCCGTGCGCGGACCGCAGGCGTCCGGTGCGGTCGTCGGCCGCCCCGAGCTGGTGCTGCCGGTCGCGTGGCCGGGTCTGGTCGGCGTCGACCTGCTCGGTCCGGGTGCAGACGCCGACGCGGCACGCTGGGTCGACGGGGCCGTGGCGTGGTGCGACGACGAGGCCTGGGAGGCGGCACGCATCGAGACCGGTGTGCCGGTCAACGGGCGGGAGATCCTCGACGGGACGATCGCCGCCGAGGTCGGCCTGGTCGATCGCACGGTCTCGCTCACCAAGGGGTGCTTCACCGGCCAGGAGCTGGTCGCCCGGCTGGACGCCCGGGGCTCGAAGGTGGCGCGCCGACTGTGCGGCGTGGTGCTCGGTCCCGATGAGGGCGGCACCGTCCTGGAGGCCGGGTCCCTCGTCGGTGCCTCCGTCCTGACCGAGGGCGGCGACCACGAGCTCGGACGCCTCTCGTCAGCGGCCCGGTCACCGCGGACGGGTGGGGTCGTGGCCCTCGTCACCCTCCACCGCCGGCTGACCCCGCCGGCCGGGGTGCTGGTCGTGGCTGCGGCCGACCGGATCTCCGCCGAGGCTCGTCCGCTGCCGCTCGTCGGTCCGGCGGCACCGCCAGCCGGGTCGGCGCCCGTCGGCCGCGAGCGGAGGTGGTAGACCTTCTGCCGGAATGATGGGAGCGCTCCGGGCAGGGAGCGGGGGAGAGTGGGGAGATGCGGTGATCGTCGTGCAGGTGCGCCGGCCGGGACGTCCCGGCGGCCGGTGGAGCGGAACCGGTCGGACTCCGGAGCCTCGAGGCGCCGTGCCGGCGGCCGGGCCGTCCCGGTCGGGGACATCGTGACCCCGGACGCATCCCCGTCCGCCGACGGCACCGTCGAGATGGACGCCGAGCGCATCACCACGTCCACCCGCGATCGCGACGAGATCGCCGAGCGGTTGCAGGCGTGGCTGGCCGCCACGCTCGCATCCGACGGCCGGCCGACGATCACCGAGCTGACCAGCCCCGAGGGCAACGGGATGTCCTCGGAGACGGTGCTGTTCACAGCCACGTGGTCCGAGGACGGCGCGACCGTCCCGCACCGGCTGGTGGCCCGGATCGAACCGCCGGCCACCGCCTATCCGGTGTTCACGACCTACGACCTGGGCATGCAGTACCGGGTCATGCGGCTGGTGCGCCACCACACGTCGGTGCCGGTGCCCGAGACCCTCTGGTACGAGCCCGATCCTGACGTTCTGGGAGGCCCGTTCTTCGTCATGGCCCGCGAGGACGGACTGGTCCCCCCCGACGTCCTGCCGTACACGTTCGGCGACAACTGGGTGTTCGATCGGCCGGCATCGGGCCGGCGCTCCATCCAGGAGTCGGCGATCCGGGCGCTGGCCGGCATCCATTCGATCACTCCCGACCACCACGACCTCGGGTTCCTGGAGGTCGACCAGCCGGGCGCCACGTCCCTCGAGCGCCTGTTCAACCACTGGCAGGCGTACCACCGCTGGGTCGTGCAGGACACCCCTTCCCCGCTGCTGGCCGACTGTTTCGCCTGGCTCGGCGACCACCTGCCCACCGACGTCGGGGGGGACGCCCTCTCGTGGGGGGACGGGAGGATCGGCAACATGATGTTCCGCGACGACCAGGTCGTGGCCGTGCTCGACTGGGAGATGGCCTCGGTCGCCCCACCCGAGGTGGATCTCGGGTGGATGTCCTACCTCCACCTGTTCTTCCAGGACCTGGCGGTCGACCTCGGCGCGCCCGGCCTCCCGGACATGTTCCGCCCGTCCGACGTGGCCGCGTCCTATGCCAAGGCGTCGGGCCGCCCACCGGGCGACCTCACCTGGCATCTCGCGTTCGCTGCCGTCCGCCACGGCGCCATCATGCGCCGGGTGACCGAACGGGCCATCTACTTCGGGGAGGCCGCCATGCCCGACGACGTGGACGACCTGATCATCCATCGGGCCACGCTGGAGCGGATGCTGGACGGCTCGTACTGGGCCGGCGTCGACCTCTGAGAGGGCGCCTCCGCCGGGCGCCGGCATCGGTCGAAGACCGGGAGACCCGTCGCCTACCAGAAGGAGGAGTCGGTGCCGAGGCCCTTGCCGGGGTGGGCGCCGGTGATCATCGGCTGGCAGTTCCCCCAGCCCTCCGCGTCGGTGTCGAGGTCACGGACACGGACGAACGTGTCCCGGAGCTGGTGGAGCGCACGGGCCACCTCCGGTCGGCGGCAGTCGTCCAGGCGCTCGCCGTCCACGTGCAGCTCGCCCCGCCACTCGCCGTGGTAGTGCCCCCGCCAGCCGAAGTAGAGGCCGGCGCCCAGGTGGAACCCGGTGTCGGTCGGGACCTCGAGCGCGAACCGGCGCACCGAGCCATCCTCCATCGTGACGGTCACCCGACCGCCGGTCAGGCGCCGGTTCACGGGATCGAAGCCGAGGTCGGGGCGGATGTCGGACATGCGATCGACCCGACCGTCAGGGTGCTCAACCGCGCCCATCACCGTGCGGTGGGTGTGGCCGAAGCCCTGCAGGTCGACCAGGTGCATGAACAGACCCCAGGGCGTGCCGTCCGGGTCGGCCATCAGGACGGGGCACCAGATCATCTGGACGTCCATCTCCTTCGCCGGATCGAACGGATCGGTGTCCGTGGCCGGTATGCCGACGTCGTAGCGCACCCCCCACGAGTGGTCCCGGGTCGACACCCACTGGTCGGGCGTGATCTCGACCTGTTCACCGTCGACGTCGATCCAACCGGAAGCGGTGCCGATCTGGTGGTAGCGGACCAGGTCGGCGCTGACCCGGTAGCCGAGCGGGGCGCGCTGGTGGGTCCGATCCTCGGTAGCCGGCGGCAGGACGGCCTCGAACACCCAGTCGAACGACAGGGGTTGGCACGGGTTCGGGTCGAGGGCGAAGCGGACGCGCCGCATGGGTTCGAGCACCTCGTAGCGGATCGGTCCGACCTCGGTGAGGTCGAAGTCGGGAAACAGCCGGCGACTGGCGCGGACGGTGATCTGCTCCGGGCCGCGGGAGAGGCCGGCGTAGGCGTCGAGCACGTTGCGGTTCGTGTACTTCCCCGTCCCGAACCCGAGCTGGAGGGCGCCGTCGCGGCGGGCGACCATGGCGCACACCTTCTCGGTCCACGAGGGGTCGCTCGACCCGACGGTGGTGAAGGTGTCGGCGATCTGGTGGTCGAATCGCTCGTCGGATGGTCCCAGTGGACCGAGTGGAGTGGCCATGTCGGTCTCCCGGTGGGAATCGGCGATGTCGCCGGGACGGGTCAGACGCCGAGACTACCCCTGGCCGCTCGCTCGAAGGCCCGGTACGGGAGGAGGCGCCTGGCCACGATGCCGATGCGCTCGTCGATCCTCCCGACCGAGATCCGCCGCGGCGGGTGCTGTGTGGTCAGTGCCCGTTCCACCACCCGCGCCACGCGGTCGGGGTCGACGCCCTTGCGCTCGTCCTCCTTCATGGTGCCGATGGCCTTGGCCATGGCAGCCCCGTAGGCGCCGTCGGGCGGGGCGGGGACGTCCCGCCGGCGGGCGGTGAAGTCGGTGCGGACGTTCCCCGGCTCGACCAGGGTCACGTGGATGTCGAACGGCGCCACTTCGTAGGCCAGGGCCTCTCCGTACCCTTCCATGGCGAACTTGCTGGCGCTGTAGAAGGCCTGGAACGGGAGCCCCAGGACGCCCCCGATGGAGCTGATCAGCACCACGCGCCCCCGGCCCTGACGGCGCATGACCGGAAGGGCCTGCTGGACCAGTCGCACCGCCCCCCAGAAGTTGGTCTCCAGCTGGTCGCGTGCGTCCCGGATGGGCGTGTCCTCCACGGCACCGGCCAGACCCCACCCGGCGCACGCCACCACGCCGTCGAGCCGGCCGTGGCCGGCGAGCACCGTGGCCATACCGTCCTCGACCGAGGCGTCCACGTCCACGTCCATGGTCAGCGCCTCCCAACCACCGGAGGAGGTACCCCGCCGGCTGGCGCCGACGACGGTCCAGCCCGCACGGTGCATACGGTCGGCACAGGCTCGGCCGATGCCGGCCGAGGCCCCCGAGATCAGGATCACGTCATCCATCAGTCCTCCTCCTCCGTTCGAGTTCCACCTACCCACCGGGACGACTTTCGTCGACGGCGACGGCGCCGGTCCGCCCCGGCTGGTCGAGCCTGATCGGCCGGGCCGACACCGGGACCGGGGGAGCGGCGGCGGGAGACCCGAACCAGACGGTCATCCTGGTCCCCCGGCCGTCGGCGACCGGTGACTCGGCGCGCACGGACGCACCCATGGCCGTCGCCAGCTCGGACACGATGGCCAGGCCGAGTCCCGACCCGCTGCGCCGCCCGGCGACCCGGTCCGACGTGAAGTGCCGTTCGAAGACGCGCGCGATCTGGTCCGGGGGGATGCCGGGGCCGTCGTCCACCACCCAGATCGCCGGCCGGCCGCCGATGGCGCCGACACCCACGACCACCTGTGCCCGGGCGAACGTCGACGCGTTCTCCAGCAGGTTGGCCACGATCTGTCCGAGCCGGTCCGGGTCGGCGGTGATCCACAGCGGCTCCTCCGAGCCCGGCGCGGTGACCAGCTCGACGCCGAACGAGGCGGCCCGCTGCCGGAACCCGTCGGCCACCAGCAGGACGACCTCGGCGGCGTCGACGGTCCGGAGGGCGAAGGAGAACCGGTCGGCGTCCAGACGGGCCAGGTCGAGCAGGTCCTGCACCAACCGTTCGAGGCGCCTCGCCTCTGCGCTGATGACTTCGGCGGCGGCCGTCGGGTCGTCGGTGGCGCCGTCGACCACCGCGTCGGCATAGCCGCGGATCGAGGTGAGCGGGGTGCGCAGTTCGTGGGAGACCGAGAGGATGAACTGCCGCTCTTGGTCGCGTGCCCGCTTGAGGTTGGCACCCATGGCGTTGATCGACCCGGCCAGCTGGGCCAGCTCGGGGTCCTCGCGCCGCCGGACCGGGACGGTGGCATCGAGGTCGCCGGCCGCGATCTGCCCGGTGGCGGTCACCGCCGCCTGGATGGGGCGCGTGAAGCGCCGGGCGAGCGCCGTCGCCACCAGCGCGGCGATGGCCAGGCCGATGGCCGCCACCAGTGCGAAGTAGCGCAGCCCGTTGGCCGGATCGTGGGCCTGTCGGGTGACGATGAGCACGGGGAGGTAACCGGTGGCCTTCGGGATCGGTGTCGGGACCGCCGAATAGACGAGGAGCGACCTGGTGTGCCCGGTGACCTGCAGACCGTTCTCGAGGTCCTGCACCTGGTCGGGCCGCAGATCGACGCCCGACGGCACGTCGCCGGTGATGGTGCCGCCGGCGGAGAGCTCCACGACGGCGATGCCGGAGAAGGCACCGGCGTTGGAGATGACGGCGAGCTCCCGGCGAAAGCTCACCCTGGTCACGACGGTCCCGTCGGAGATCGTGCTCGAGATGGCCCGGGCCTGACCGGCCAGTGCCTGCTGGGTGGTCGACACCGCCGCCCGGCGGATGAGGATGTAGCTCCCGCCGGTGGTCACCACCAGCGTGGCGGCCAACAAGACCAGGATGGCGATGGTCAGGCGGCGTCTCATCCCAGTCGGTAGCCGACGCCCCAGACGGTGGTCAGGGGAAGGTCGTCGCCGAGCTTGCGACGGAGCTGGCGGACGTGGACGTCCACGGTCCGTTCGTCGCCGAACCAGTCGCTGCCCCACACGCCGTTGAGGAGCTGCCGCCGGGACAGCGCGAGCCCGAGATTCTCGGCCAGGTAGGCGAGCAGGTCGAACTCGCGGGTGGCCATGGGCACCACCGCACCGTCCCGCCGGACTTCGCGCCGACCGGTGTCGATCTCGATCCCGTCGAGGGTCACCACGGCCGGAGCGGGGGCCGACTTCGCCGCACCGGACCGCCGGAGGATCGCGTGCACCCGTGCCACCAGCTCCCGGGCGGAGAATGGCTTGGTCACGTAGTCGTCGGCCCCGAGCTCGAGGCCGAGCACCCGGTCGACCTCGTCGTCGCGGGCGCTCAGGATGAGCACCGGGATCGCCGTGCCCGCCCGCCCGTCGGGCGACCCGTCGTGCAGGCGCCGGCAGACATCGAACCCGTCGAGCTCGCCCGGCAGCCCGATGTCCACGATCACCAGGCGAGGGCGCTCCCGCTCGACGAGTGCCAGCCCCGACTCGCCGTCGTCCGCTTGCAGCACCCGGAACCCGTCACGACGCAGGTACATGGCCACCAGATCGGAGATGTGGTGGTCGTCCTCGATCACCACCAGGGTTCCGTCCGCTGCCACCATGGGCTCCAGCCTGCCACCGGGGACCGCTGCGCCGCCCGCCGTGGTTAGGGAAGTGTGATCGACGGCGAGCGCACGCCGCATCCGGCGCGACCCGGCAACCGTCCGGCATGATGTCGGGATGGGCTCCGACGGTGACAAACCACGCAAACCCAAGCATCCGCTCCCCAAGGTGCCCAAGTACGAGGAGCCGAACGACCTCCCCCTCCCCGGCCTGGGCGGGAGCGGTGGTCAGGGCTACGGCCGCTTCGGCCACGGGTCGGACCACCACCATCCGGACAGACCCGGCCGAGCCGGCGCCTTCCTCCTCCGCATGCTGGGGAAGCGTCCGAAGAAATAGCAGGCGACAGCACCCGCCGGCCGGGCCTGCAGGCGGCCGCAAAGGGCATCGTTGGTAGGATCGTGCTCCGATGCCGGCGTACCTCGACACGATCATCGCCGCGCATCGTGCCTGGGCGGACCACGACGGGCGGAAGCTCGCCACCGAGCTCGAACGGGCGCAGGGCGCCGGGCCCGTCCGGCCCTTTGCCGCGGCCATCCGTGACGAGGCCTCGCTCCGAGGCATTGCGCTGATCTCGGAGATCAAGCGCCGTTCACCGTCGAAGGGGGACCTCGACCCGGATCTCGACCCGGCACTGGTAGCGGCCGAGTACGCCACGGGGGGCGCGGCGTGCCTGTCGGTCCTCACCGACGCCACCTTCTTCGGGGGAAGCCCCGACGACCTGGGGGCGGCGCGGGCGGCCTGTTCCCTGCCGGTGCTCCGGAAGGACTTCACGGTCAGTTCCCTCGACGTGTGCGACGCCCGGTCCATGGGCGCCGACGCCGTCCTACTCATCGTGGCCGCGTTGACCGATGACGAACTGTCGACGTTCCTCGACGTGGCCCGCCGGTGCTCGCTCACCGCACTGGTCGAGGTGCACGACGACGGCGAGCTCACGCGCGCCATCTCCGCCGGGGCCGAGGTCGTCGGTGTCAACCAGCGGGACCTGCGGACCTTCGAATTGGACCGGCGTCGGGCGGTGGCCCTCGGGGCCCTCATCCCCGACGAAGTGGTGGCGGTGGCCGAGTCCGGCATCCGCGACGCCGACGACGTCCGGAGGTTGGCCGACGCCGGCTATCAGGCCGTGCTGGTGGGGGAGACCCTGGTCCGCTCGGGTGACCGTGGCCAGGCCGTCGCCGACCTGCTCGGAGCGGTCCGGTGACCGCGTTCGATCGGGAGACGGCGGCCGGCGAGCTGTTCGTCAAGATCTGCGGGATCACCAGCGAGGCGGACGCCCTCCTCGCCGTGGGTATGGGCGCCTCGGCGGTGGGGTTCGTCTTCGCCCCGTCGCCCCGACAGATGGCGCCGGCCGCGGTGGCGGACATCGTGAAGCGCCTGCCGCACGAGACGGTGACGGTCGGGGTCTTCCGAGACGAGTCGCCGCAGCGGGTGGTCGAGATCGCCAACCAGATCGGGCTGGGGGCAGTCCAGCTGCACGGCGTCGAGTCGGCCGAGGACACCCGGTGGGTCGCCGCCCGGACGGGATGGACCATCAAGGCCTTTCCGGCCGGCCACCGCAACATCGAGCGCTTTTCGGAGTACGGCGCCCAGACCCTGTTGATCGACGGCGCCAGCCCCGGCTCGGGGGAGCTGTTCGACTGGCGCCTGGCCGAGGGCGTCGCGGACCCGGGACGCCTCATCGTCTCGGGCGGGCTCCGGCCCGACAATGTCGCCGGCGCCATCGCCCACCTCCACCCCTGGGGCGTGGACGTGTGCAGCGGCGTGGAGGCCTCACCGGGCGTCAAGGACCCGGTCAAGCTGCGCCAATTCGTCACGGCCGCCCACGCCGCCGCCGTGCGGGCCGCGGACGGGACGGCGGCCGACGGCGGGACCACCGTCGCCCCGCCCCACGGTGGCCGGACGCCGACCGGCGCCGTGCCGTTCGACTGGCAGGACGACTGATGGCGGTCGAGATCATGGGGGACCCCGGACCGAGCGGCCGGTTCGGCCAGTACGGCGGCCGGTTCGTCCCCGAGTCGCTCGTCCCGGCGTGCATGGAGCTCGAGACGGCGTTCCGCGACGCCTGGGCGGATCCGGCGTTCCACGACGAGTTCGAGGCGATCCTCCGCCACTACGGCGGCCGGCCGACGCCGGTCACCGACTGCCACCGGCTCTCCGAGGAGCTGGGGGTGCGGGTGCTGTTGAAGCGCGAGGACCTCACTCACACCGGTTCCCACAAGCTCAACAACGTGGTGGGCCAGAGCCTGCTGGCCCGCCGCATGGGCAAGCACCGGCTGATCGCCGAGACCGGCGCCGGACAGCACGGTGTGGCGACGGCCACGGCGGCGGCCCTGTTCGGAATGGAGTGCGTGGTCTACATGGGCGAGGTGGACACCGTTCGCCAGGAGCTCAACGTGTTCCGGATGGAGCTCCTCGGCGCCACGGTCATGCCGGTGTCGAGCGGGAGCCGGACGCTGAAGGACGCCGTCAACGAAGCCCTGCGCGAGTGGGTGGCGTCGGTCGCCGACACCCACTACTGCCTCGGCTCGGTGATGGGCCCCCATCCGTACCCGTGGATGGTGCGTGAGTTCCAGCGGGTGATCGGCGACGAGGCCAGGGAGCAGTGCCGGCAGCTGCTGGGCGGCGCGGACCCCGAGACGGTGGTGGCCTGCGCCGGTGGCGGTTCCAACGCGGCCGGCATCTTCGCCGGGTTCGCCGATGCCACCTCCGCGTCGCTGGTGGCCGTCGAGGCCGCCGGAGGGGCGGCCATGACCACCGGCATGACCGGTGTCCTCCACGGCATGCGGAGCGCCCTCATGCAGAACGAGGAGGGTCAGATCCTCGAGGCCCACTCCATCTCGGCCGGGCTCGACTACCCGGGCATCGGGCCGGAACACGCACACCTCGCCGAGCTCGGCCGGGCCCGCTACGTGTCGGCGACCGACGACGAGGTGCTCGACGCCTTCCAGCACCTGGCCCGCACCGAGGGCATCCTCCCCGCCCTCGAGTCGGCCCACGCCCTGGCCTGGGTGATCGCCACCGCCGGCTCCGACGCGCTCCCCGCCGGATCGACGGTGCTGGTGAACCTGTCTGGTCGCGGGGACAAGGACGTGGCCCAGGTGCGCGACGTGCTGCGCCGATGAGCCCCCGGGCCGGATCGGCTCCGGGTGCCGACCACCTGCCGGGCCGCCTCGAGGAGGCGCTCGTCGTCCGCCGGAACGCCGGGCACAAGCTGCTGGTTCCCTATGTGACCGGGGGCATGGACGACCAGTGGCTGCTCACCCTGGAGGCGCTGGCCGGCGCCGGCGCCGACGCCATCGAGGTCGGGCTGCCCTTCTCCGACCCGATGATCGACGGGGTGACCATCCAGGAGGCGTCCCTCCGGGCCCTGGCGCGTGGCACCACGCCCGACGGCATCCTCGCCGACCTGAGCCGGGTCGACGTCGGCGTGCCCATCGTGGTGATGACCTACTACAACCTCCTCTACCGCTCCGGGCACCTGCGGATCGCCGGCGTGATGGCCGAGTCGGGCGTGGCCGGGGCGATCGTCCCCGACCTGCCGCTCGAGGAGATCGGCCCGTGGGCCGAGGCCGCCGACCGCGCCGGTGTCGCCACCGTCCTGCTCGTCGCCCCGTCGACCCCCGCGGACCGGATCGACGCCATCTGCCGGCGCTCTCGGGGGTTCGTCTACGCGGTCGGCCGCATGGGGGTGACCGGTGAACAGGCGGAGCTCGCCGACTCGGCCCGCCAGGTGGCCGGCCGGGTGGTGGCGGCCACCGATCTGCCGGTGTGCGTGGGCATCGGGGTGTCGGGTCCCGACCAGGCCGCCGCGGTGTGCGAGGTCGCCGACGGCGTGGTGGTCGGGTCGGCCCTCGTTCGCCGCCTCCTGGAGGGCGAAGGGCCCGACGGGGCCGCCGAGTTCGTCTCCTCGATCCGCCACGCGCTCGACGCCGGCTGACCGTCGCCGCGTCAGCCGCGGTCGGGCCGGAGGAGGCGCAGCACGGCCCGCAGGAGCGAGCGCCGGCGCCGCGGCTGGTTCCGCTGCTCGAGCCGTCGCCGGATCAGCTCCCGGCGCTCCTGCAGGTCGCGGAAGGTCACGGGGTCGGTCTCGTCCGGGAACCCGAGCGCGGCGCGGTAGCCGTCGAGGTCGATGGGGCTGGCCGCCAGCTCCATCCCCACGTCGCGTGCGATCTGCTCGCCGTGCCGCTCGGTGAAGTAGGTCACCACGGCCAGGATCTCTCCCAGGATGTCGACGTCGGGGGCCATGCTGGCCATCGCCCCGTTGAGGAAGAGGATGTCCTTGATGAAGAGCATCAGCTCCTTGGGCATCCGGGCGCCGTACCCGAGGAGGGCCTTGGTCACCTCCCGGAGCTCAGCCACCATCTCCTCGGCGGTGAGGGTCGTCGGGTCGACGGCCGGGCGGTCGAGCCCGAGATCGCGGATCACCGAGTCGACGTCGGTGTCGGCGGGGAGCGCACCGAGGTCCCGCAGGGCCTCGACCTGCGCGGTCAGGTTGTTGGCGGTCGCACCCATCTGCAGGCGGAGGAAGGCCAGGCGCCTCCGTTCGTCGAGCCGCCCGGTGATGCCGAAGTCGAGGAGCGCCACTGTCCCGTCCGGCTGCACCATCAGGTTCCCTCCGTGCAGATCACCATGGAAGACGCCGTAGAGGAGCGCCCCTTCGAGGAAGGCGATGAGGGCGGCGCGCAGCACGAGGGCGGTGTCGATGCCGGCAGCGCGCATGCCGGCGGCGTTGCCCCACGAGAACCCACGCAGCTGCTCCATGACCAGCACCCGCCGGGTGACCAGCTGGGGGTGCGGCCGCGGGACGACGACGGAACGCTGGCCGGTGGAGGCGAACACGCGGGCGATGTCCAGCATGTTCTGGGCCTCGAGCCGGAAGTCGAGCTCCTCGACGATCGTCTCGGCGAACAGCTCGACCAGTGCCGGGGGATTGGTGAGGGCAGCGACGGGGATGCGCCCGACCAGCAGCGGCGCGATCCACGACATGGCGGCGATGTCGAGCCGCACCAGCGATGCGACGGTCCGGCGCTGCACCTTGACCACCACCCGCTCGCCGGTCCGGAGGGTGGCCGCGTGCACCTGGGCGATCGACGCCGAGGCGATGGGCGTACGGTTGAACGAGACGAAGACGTCGCCCAGCGGACGTCCCAGGTCCTCCTCGACGGTCCGTCGGACCGTATCGAACGGCTCGGGTGCGACCCGATCCCGCAGTAGGTGGAACTCCTCCACCAGCTCCTCCGGAAAGATCCCCTCGCCCGACGAGATGATCTGGCCGAGCTTGATGTACGTCGGCCCGAGGTGCTCGAAGGCCGGCCGCAGCCGGCGGGAGAGGCCGGCCCGCGACTGCGGGGTCCCCCGGTCCCGGATCGCCCAACCGACGAGTGCCGTGCCCAGATGGAGTCCGACCGTCACCACCCGGGCCCCCGGCGGCAGTCGCCGGGGCCGTACCAGGTGGCGGGCGAGATCGGCCGCCTGCCGGCGAAGGCACTCGATGTCGCCGTCGGCGTCGGACGGGAACCGCCAGGCCATCGTGTCCGGGTCGACCGTCCACGGCCCGTGGGCGGTGAAGGCCCCGATCGCCAGGTCCGGTCGACCACCTCCGGGGGGATCCGGACGGCTGACCCGGTCAGCGGCGTCGCTTCGACTCGGTTCGTCGGCCATGGGCACTCAACGGTAGGGGCACCACCGGGAGGTTCGTCCGCCCGAACGGACGGCCCCCGGGTGCGGAGGTCCCTAGGCCGGACTGATCACCAGACAGCCGTTGTGGCCGCCGAACCCGAACGAGTTGGACAGCACCGGAGCGGGATCCCACGGCCGGGCACCTCCCGCCACGATGTCGAGGTGGATGTCGGGGTCGGGCTCCTCGTAGCCGGCGGTCGGCGGGATGAGGGCGTGCCCGATGCTGAGCACCACGGCCACGGCCTCGATGGCCCCGCACGCGCCGAGCCCGTGACCGGTGATCCCCTTGGTCGAGGTGACCGGGGGCGCGCCGGCGCCGAACACCTTGCTGATGGCGTCCGACTCGGCGCGATCGTTGAGCGGGGTCGACGTGCCGTGGGCGTTGATGTGGCCGATGTGCTCGGGGGCGACACCGGCGTCCTCCATGGCCAGGGTCATGCAGGCCGCGGCTCCCGACCCCCCGGGGACGGGGGCGGTGATGTGGTGGGCGTCCGCCGTGCTCGCCGAACCGGAAAGCTCCCCGTAGATGCGGGCGCCGCGGGCCACCGCATGGTCCCACGCCTCGAGGATGAGGGCCCCGGCTCCCTCGGTGATGACGAACCCGTCCCGCCGGCGGTCGAACGGGCGTGAGTTGCCCGAGGTGGAGAGTGCGGTCATGTTGGTGAAAGCGGCGATGCCCACGCCGGTCATCCCGGCCTCGGAGGCACCGCCGATGGCCACGTCACACCGGCCCGACGCCACGAGCCGTGTGGCGTGCCCGATGCTGTGGGCACCGGCGGCACAGGCGGTGGTGACCGTCTCCGACGGACCGTTCCAGCCCATGCGCATGGACACAGCGGCTGCACCGGCATTGGACATCATCATCGGGACGAGGCGGGGCGACACCCGCCGCGCCCCCTTCTGACCGAACAGGAGGATCTGGTTCTCCAGCGTCTCGAGTCCACCGACCCCGGTCCCCATGACCACACCGGAACGGGCCGGGTCGGCACCGATCTCGCCGGCGTCCTCCACGGCCATCGTGGCCACGGCGACGGCGAACTGGGCGAACCGGTCGAACTGCCGGGCTTCCTTGGTGGTGAACCAGCGTTCCGGATCGAAGTCCGGGACCCGCCGCTCGCCGGCCGGGGGCTCGCCGTTGAGGCCGGTCCAGAGTGCCTCGGCCCCGATCCCGCAGCAGGAGACGACACCCATGCCGGTGATGGCGACGCGGCGACCGGCCACAGGGCCGTCGGGACCCAGACCGAGCAGCATCAGATCTTGGCGTTGATCAGGTCGAACGCCTGTCCGATGGTCTCGATTCCCTCGAGCTCGGTCTCCTCCACGGACACGTCGAACGTCTCCTCGAGGGCCATCACCAGCTCCACCAGGTCGAGACTGTCGGCATCGAGGTCCTCGGCGAAGCGCGCCTCCTTGGTCACCTTGTCGGCGGGCACCTGGAGCACCTCCACTGCGCACTCCTTGAACTTCTCGAATGCCTCGTCGTTACTCACGCATTTGCTCCTTTGTCATGGTTGTCGGTGCACTGGGGGCGGGGGTGTCCCACTCGGTGGCGTCGTCGCAGGTCACAGCCCCATCGAGAGGCCACCGTCCACCGCCAGCAGGGCGCCGGTGATGTAGGCAGCTCCGTCCGAGGCGAGAAAGCCCACCGCCTCGGCGATCTCCTCCGGCCGGGCCACGCGACCCAGGGGAACCTGGGCTCCGAACTCCCTCATCCGTTCCTCTCCGAGAGCCGCGAGCATATTCGTTTCCACCAGGCCCGGGGCAATTACGTTGACGGTGATCGACCGGCTCGCCACCTCCCGCGCCATGGACCGGGCCATTCCCACCAGCCCCGCCTTCGACGCCGCGTAGTTGACCTGACCGGCCGAGCCGATGAAGGCGGCGACCGAAGAGACCATGATCACCCGGCCGCGGTGGAGCCGGACCATCTTGGCGAGCGCCCGCTTTGCCACCCGGAAGGCCCCGCTCAGGTTGGTGTCGATGACCTCGGCCCACGCCTCCTCGCTCATCCGGAGCACCAACGTGTCCCGGGTGACGCCGGCATTGGCCACCAGCACCTCGACCGGTCCCCAGGTCTCCTCGATGCGGACGAAGGCGGCCTGCACCTGCTCGGGATCGGTGACGTCGCATGCCAGCGCCAGCAGGTGGTCGGCGTCGGGGCCCACGTCACCCTCCACCGAGCCGGACCGTGAGGTCACCGCCACCTGGTCGCCGCGGGTGAGGAACCACCGGGCACAGGCCAGCCCGATCCCGCGCGTCCCGCCGGTGACGAGGACCACACGGCTGTCGGCCGGCGGTCCGGACGAGCCCTCCTTGGCGGTGGCGCTCACGACGTGCTCCCCTCGGTCCTGATCCAGGCGACGGGTTGGCCCTCGACGACCCGTTCGCCCCGGACGGCGAGCCATCGGACCAGGATGCCGCTGAACGGCGTGCGCACATCGCTCGATCCGACCGTTCCCACCCGGTCACCGACCGCCAGTACTGAACCGGGCTCGGCGCCCTCGCCGCTCCCCGGAGCGGCGTTGGCCTCGGCCAGCGCCGTGCTCTCGAGCGCGGCGAGGTGGACGTCGGGCTCGAACACCCCTGCGGACGGGCTCACGATGACCCGCTCCGAGGTGTAGAGGTGTTCGCCCTGGTGCGCCGGCCCGCTGGCGGTCCACTCCTCGGCACCCGCCACCGTGTCCATGAGCTTGTCGAGGTCGGAGGGGACGGCGACGGCCACGCCGCGGACGTCGGGAATGGTGCGTCGGACCATGCCGGTCAGCACACCGCCGGGGCCGAGCTCGGCCAGCACCGTGGCGCCCCGTCCGCCGAGGGCCTCCAGCGACTGCCGCCAGCGGACCGGGCTGCACAGCTGTGAGGAGAGCAGCCCCGGCCACTCGCCCGGGTCGGTGTGGATCCGGGCGTCGACGTTGGCGACCACCGGCACCTCGGGGGAGTGGAAGTCCACGCGGTCCAGCGTGGTCCGGAGGCGGGCGCGGGCCGGCAGCATCATCGGGGTGTGGAACGCGCCGGACACCGGGATGGGCAGGACCTTCCGGGCGCCGAGCTCCTTGGCACGTTCGGTGGCGGCGGCGATCCCTCGTGCGGTACCGGCGATGACCACCTGCCCGGGAGCGTTGTAGTTGGCCACCCAGACCTCGTCCTCGGCCCGCTGGCAGGCGGCCTCGGCGTCGTCGTCGCCGATGCCGATGAGCGCGGCCATGGTGCCTGGTTGCTCGTCGGCGGCCGCCTGCATGGCGTCGCCCCGCTCGATCACCAGGTGGGTCCCGTCGGAGAGGGACAGCGCGCCGGCGGCCACCAGCGCGGTGTACTCGCCCAGACTGTGGCCGGCGCACGCCGCCGGGAAGAGCCCGAGACGCTCGACCGCGTCGAGGACGATGAGGCTCGTCACGAAGGTCGCCAGCTGGGCGTTGGCGGTGCGGGTCAGCTCCTCCATGGGTGCGTCGAGCAGGAGCGCACTGAGGTCGCGGCCGGCGATGTCCGAGGCCTCGGAGGCCACTTCCCACGAGGGGTGCTCGACCCAGGCATGGCCCATCCCAGACCGTTGCGATCCCTGTCCCGGGAAGGTGAAGGCCAGCACCACCGACTCCTCTCGACTGCTCGTGGTCGCGCGCAGTCGCGACGGCCGGACAAGTGTGGCACGGCCGTGGTGGGACCTGGTTGTTACCCGGGGGTCACCCAACGGTCGCCTGCCAGGGACCGGACGGAGCAGTGGCGGGCAGGTGCGCGTGTCCGAATCGAACTGATGTTTGGCTGAGATTTGCGCCAAGGCGGACCGATTCGGCTCCATTGGACCGTGGCCGAGGATTCAGCGCGTCGGTGGCCCTCTCCCCGGAGCGTCGTAACGCCAAGAGCGTCTCGGTCGTTGTTCCTCGCTGAGGGGATGACCAGGGCCGCTGCGCGAAACGCGGAGTCGCCACGAAGGCGCCGTCCGGCGGCGTGACCTGATTCGGAGGACGCGAACGATGACGCAGATGACAAGACGACTAGGTGTTTTTGCGCTTGGAGCCCTGCTAGCGATGGGCTTCGTCACCGCCGTAGCATCGAGCGGGGCCAGTGCAACAGCCTCGACTGCGCCGTCCGTGAGGTTGGTCTCCCCCGATAACGGACCTCTTGGCGGGGGGACATTCGTGACGATCTCGGGGAGCCGCTTCGACGGGGCTTCGGCGGTGGACTTCGGGACGAACCCGGCCCCGACTGGCTGGTTCGTGAAGAACTCCGACACGATCGAAGCGATTGCGCCAGCCTTCACTGGAACCAGCACTGTTGTAGTCACTGTGACGACACCGAATGGAACCAGCTCGACCACGCAGACCTCGACCAACGTGTTCAACTACGTGACCGGGCCGACAATCCAGAACGTAGCCCCCGGTGCCGGTCCCTTGGAAGGTGGAACGATCGTGACGATCGCTGGGACCAGCTTCTCGGGCGTGACCGGCGTCACCTTCAACGGCGTTGCCGCCGCCTACACCGTTGACTCGCCCACCGAGATCACCGCCACCACTCCCGTCTCCGAGAGTGCCGGCAGCGTGCCGGTGGCCGTGATCACCTCGGGCGGAACAACTCCCGTCGATCCGGCCGCAGAGTTCTTCTACACGAACAATCCCCCGGCTGTCATTTCCCTCTCGCCTACGAGCGGGTCCCAAGGAACCAAGGTCACCATCAAGGGGTCGCATTTCCTGAAGAACCCCGTAGGGGCGACGACGGTGTACTTCGGATCTACCCCGGGCACGAGCGTCACCGTGAAGGGATCGTCGACCATCACAGTCGATGCCCCCGCCGGCTCGGGAACGGTGGATGTCACCGTCTCCGACCCCAACGGAACCAGCAGCATCAACGAGCCAGCCGACTTGTTCACCTACACACCCCCACCACCGCCCGTCGCCCCATAGGGAACAGCTTGATGTTGCTCACCGCGTTGCTTCCCGTTAGGCGATCCGGGCTGGGCTTGGAAGCCCATAGCTCATATCACCTGACCGGGTTACTGGAGTGGTGGAGAGCCACACCTTGCGTCCTGCGGGCGTACCGTGAACGTATTGGTGGCACCGCCAGCCGAACCGGCTGGGGCGCTCGTCCTAACTCAGGAGGCTCATGATGCACCGCAAAGCCCTGCTTGGCCTGCTCGCCGTCGTCGCCTCGGTGACGGTACTCGCCCCCGCCGCCAGTGCCGCCATCCCACCCCAGGGCAAGATCGGGCCGAACCAGTACTTCGCCGGCTCGGTCAACGGGCAGAGCGGGGTCGTCAGCCCGGCCGCCATCAAGATGGCGTGCTTCGGGCCGATCAAACCCGGACAGATGGGCCATCCCATGAAGGGTCAGACCGTGGAGGTCTTCCGGCCCGTGGCCATCCTGACGACGGACGGGTTCACCGGGAACGCCACCAGCATCACGGCGTTCTTCGGACCACCCCCGCCCTCGGCCGTTGCCTCGATGACGGACACGGTCACCTTCCACCAATACGAGGTGATGAAGAAGATCCCCACCTCGCTGCTCCTGCCGTGCGCAGGAATGGGAAATGTGTACTTCATCGCAGGGCCGGGGCCGATTTCCCGGCCCGCAGTGGTCCAGGTGACTTTTGTCGGCCAACCCTGACGCCATCTTCACCTAATCCTGACTCGGAGGATCATGCCGACCTCCGATCGGATTCGAGATCACCAGCATGCTTGGCCAGGAGTCGACCGCCCACGCCCAGTACGGAGTACTTCGTATGTCTGGCGAACGGCAAGCTGACGAAGGTCGGCACCGCATCGTCGACGTGCAAAGCGACGGCGCGGCTCATCTCGTGGAACTCGGAAGGACCATCCGGGTCGGCTGGACCGCAGGGTCCGACCGGCTCTCAGGGAGCCGCCGGCCCACAAGGGCCGCAAGGCCCCGCCGGAGCCACGGCCTGTGGCGGCATTCCGCACGTTGGTATCGACCTGTCTGGTTGTGATCTCACAGGTGCATTATTGGAGGCAACCAACTTCACGGATGCTGACTTGGGCGGGGTCAACCTGACCGACGCCGACCTGAGCGACAACTCGCAGAAGCCCGCCGCCAACGGGGCTCAAATGGCTGCGTGAAGAGCAGGGGCTAGTGGCCTTCGGAGCGTTTATCCGCCTAGAAGTGGACGCCACCCTTTGCAAGCTCGACAAGCAATCCAGCCACAGTTGCTTTCCCCACGTCCCCAACGCTGCCCAGTAGAGCCTGAAGCTTCGAGCGTCTCCCTTGATCGGACGTGGCCGCGATCTGCCGTTCGATGATCGCTACGAGCGCCTCGTAGGGGTCGTCACTGGGCCAAGCGCCAACCTGCCGCAGCCCGCGCTCGCCGAGGTGGCTGTTCTCAAGGAACCACCCTCGCGTGTCGCCACCTGACAGTGCCTTGTGGAGTGGTCCCCTCAGGTAGCCAGCATCGCAGAGTCTCTCGACCTCATCCGTCACGTCGTTCGGTTCGATGCCGGTCCCCGCGGCGATGGCACCGATCGAGCAGAAGCCGGAATCGCCGCCGTGTTCGTGCACGTACTCCAGTATCGGGACTGCTACCGAGAACCGCGGTCATCCGCCAACGAGACTCCTTGTGACCTACTTGTGACCGCAGACCGCACCTCGTGATCTTTCACACGGAGCGACAAGTCTGTGACCTGCATGTATATCCAGAAACCGGCGTGCCCGGGGCGGGATTCGAACCCGCACGCCCTTTCGGGCAGTGGATTTTGAGTCCACCGCGTCTGCCATTCCGCCACCCGGGCTTACCTGGGGTTCTATTCCCAGCACTACCTTGAGCTCGACTTATCCCAACAATTCGTCCCGACAACGAAGCCGGTCGATATCCACGACCACGACGGTAACCAAGTTCAAGCCAGGCAAGGTGGAGAAGGGTATCCGACAGATCGGCCCCGGGGCGTTGGGGGGTGCGGGTGTCCGCCGGACGTACCGCCAGCGGGACGGTCCGGCACGTGGTCCGAGTCACGACCGGTGGGATTCGGTCAGCGAGTGCGCTGCGAGCCCGAATGATGGCGGAGGTGGCTGAAGGCCACCACGAAAGGTCCCGGCGTGCTCGACACTGCATGGGGAACGGGACCCGGCCGGACAGGGGACCTAACTGGTGCCACCCCTTTTGTGCGGTGCTCGGCGGCCTCCACCATCACCCTCACGGGCTACCTAACTCCCTAGGCCTGACGCAGTTGCGGCTGCAACATCGCCGCCGTTCTCAGGGACAGGCGGCGTGGTCAAGTGTCGAACGCCACGGCCCCGCCAGCTCACTCGCACGATCGGCGCAGGCGTCGCCCTCCTCGGCAGATTCCCGTGAACGATCGAGTCAATCCCATTGGGTAGGCTGCGCCATCGGTTCATGGCACCTGGCGTGCGCCGCCGCTCAGCCGATCAGCCCCACTCGGCGTGCGGTGAGGTGGGTACCGTGCAACAAGGAGAGAGCCGATGACCGGACACGGGAGCGACATCGATCGAGGCGAGGAGTGGGAGGCCTTGAAGGCCCGGTACCTCAGACCCCCGGGCGTCCGCCCCGCCTCCTCGGCCAGGGGTCTGCACCACTTCGCC
>JBKQRT010000033.1:0-11576 GCA_052143895.1 Acidimicrobiales bacterium
GGGCTGCCTGGTGCCACGCCGTAGCCTGGCAGATCTCGTATATGCCGTATACAAGTGTACGGCATATACTCAATCCACGAAAGGACGCCCGACCCTCGGCGGACACGCCGGCCCTCGGCGGACACGCCATCCCTCGGCGGACACGCCGCCCTCAGGGCTTCGCCACCATCACCACAGCGGCCGCCACCTGTAGGAGCGCCAAGAGGCCGGCCACCGCCGCCACCGCCGCGCACCGCTTCCGGAGATCGGGGGTGGATGCCGGATCGCCGACCGCGGTCTGGAGCCTCCGTTCGGCAGGCCAGAGCACCATTTCGGCGGTCAGCGCCACGGCTGCCCACAACATGAGCCCGATGGTCACCCAGGCGTCGGAGAACGACCAGTCGCCCTGGCTCATGAGGATGAGAGCGATCCCGAGCACCGGCACCAGGAACAGGATCCGACCCGTCCAATTGATCCCCGGCCGGTAGTACCGCCGGAGGCTTTCGGTGGACGGTCCCCGCTGTCGGAGGGCGAGCGCACAGACGCCGGCGACCACGATGGTGCCGAACCCGACCAGGGCGGCCAGCACGTGGGCGAGCAGCACGATGTCGTAGGGTGCGTCCCGGGCGTGGGCGGCGATCAACTGGGACTGGAAGGTGCCGGGCATCGGGTTGATTCTGGTCCTTGCCGGCGAAGCGGGCCAACGGCGTCCTGCACCTGCTCCACCCACGGAATTGCTACGTTAGAGGCAGGGCCTTCGCCATTGCCCCGACATCTCGGATTGGGGCGAGCGCCGAAGACGGATCAGAGGTGGCGAGCACCGTGGCTAGAACGATCGAACGACCACACCGGGATGACGCGCACTGGTGATGAATCAACTCCGACTCGATCCGCTCACCGGCCGCTGGGTGGTGGTGAGCACCGACCGGGCCACCCGCCCGCAGGCCTTCGCCCCCCGGTTGGCGCCGATCCAGGCGGACACGTCTCGCCCGTGCCCGTTCTGTCCCGGCAACGAGGAGAACGTCACCCCGACGCTCGAGACCCTCGGACCGGACGGAGCATGGACGGTCCGAGTGGTGCCGAACCGATATCCGGCCTTCGAGGGCAACGCACCATTCGTGGTCACCAATCGCGGACCGGTGTTCACCCAGGCCACGGCCGGTGGTATCCACGAGGTCTTCGTGCTCTCGCCGAGCCACCAGAACTCGTGGTCGATGCTGAGCGACGCACAGACCACCGCGGTCATGACCGCCATCAGTGACCGGATCGAGGAGCACTCCCTCATCCCCGGCCTGCGGTACAGCCAGGCCATCGTCAACGCCGGCCGCGAAGCGGGAGCGTCCATCGAGCATCCCCACGGCCAGCTCCTCGGCATGTCCTTCGTCCCCCGCGAGCTGGTCGAGGAGCAGGCAGGCTTCGCCCGCTTCGCCGGCCGCTGCCTGCTCTGCACTACGGTCGACGCCGAGGAGAACGTCAACCACCGGGTGGTGTACTCCGACGAGCGGGTCCTGGTGGTCTGCCCGTTCTGGAGTGGCGTCCCGTACGAGATGCTGGTCATCCCGCGTGCCCACGGACCCCATCTGCACCGGAGCCCGCATACCGACCTCGTGGCGGTGGGCAAGGCCCTCAAGGTGGCGCTCGGGAGCCTGCGGGACGTGGTCGGTGACATTGCCTACAACCTGGTCTTCCACTCGGCCCCGTACCGTGCGCCGGAGCCCTACCACTGGCACGTCCACGTCGTTCCCAAGCTCACCACTGTGGCCGGCTTCGAACTGGGCACCGGCGTGCTCATCAACATCGTGAACCCAGAACAGGCCGCCGAGGAGCTCGCCGTCCGGATTCCGGTGGCTCAGGGCTGACCCCTCCACCAGGCCTGGGAGCCGGGTACCGGCCGGTCACCTACGCAGGCACCGGGGCCAGGCACTTCGGCAGGCACAGGGCTTCCGGCGCTCCCTCAGGCGAGCTCGAAGCACTGGGACCCGTACGGGGCCAGGGTGACCCGGTAGGGATCGGTGCCGATCAGGGGGAAGGCCACCCGGCCCAGCAGCTCGATGGGCTGCCGGCCCACCCATCGCTTGGCGTGGAGCTCGGCCGGCTGGGCCAGCTTGCTCAGGTTGTGGACACAGAGCACCGGGTTGACCGGGCCGCGATGGGGTGCGTCCGGGGAAGAGCGGACGAACGCCAGCACCGACGGATTGGCCGAGGGGATGACCTCGAGCTCGCCGGTGCCGAACACCGGGAACTCTCGGCGCACAGCGAGGATCCGCCGCATCCAGTGGAGGAACGAGCTCGGGTTGCGCTGCTGGGCCTCGACGTTGACCGCGGCGAAGCCATAGACCGGGTCCATGAGCGGGGGTAGGTAGAGCTGGGCGAAGTCGGCGCGGCTGAACCCGCCGTTCCGGTCCGGTGTCCACTGCATCGGCGTGCGGACCGAGTCGCGGTCGCCGAGGTAGAGGTTGTCCCCCATCTGGATCTCGTCGCCGTAGTACAGCACCGGGCTCCCCCGTAGGGTGAACAGCAGGTAGTAGAGGAGCTCGGAGAGCCGGCGGTCGCGGTCGAGGAGGGGGGCGAGGCGGCGCCCGATCCCCATGTGGCGCTTCATCCGCGGATCCTTGGCGTACTCGGCAAAGAGATAATCACGTTCCTCCTCGCTCACCATCTCCAGGGTCAGCTCGTCGTGGTTCCGGAGGAAGATCGCCCACTGGCTGCTGCCCGGGGCCTCGGGGGTCTGGGCCAGAATTTCGGTGACCGGGTAGCTCTGCTCGCGCCGGACGGCCATGAACAGTCGGGGCATGAGCGGGAAGTTGAAGCAGAGATGGCACTCGTCGTCGTCGCCGAAGTAGTCGGCCACGTCGGCCGGCCACCCGTTGGCCTCGGCCAGCAGGATCCGTCCCGGGTAGTTGGCGTCCAGCTCGGCGCGCACCTGGCGGATGAAGGCGTGGGTCTCGGGCAGGTTCTCCCCCGCCGTGCCGTCCTTCTGGAAGAGGAACGGGACCGCGTCGAGCCGGAAGCCGTCGAGCCCGAGATCGAGCCAGTAGCGCATCACATCGAGCATGGCCTCGGCCACCTCGGGGTTCTCGTAGTTGAGGTCGGGCTGGTGCGAGTAGAAGCGGTGCCAGTAGTACTGGTTGCGCACCGGGTCGTAGGACCAGTTCGAACGCTCCACGTCGATGAAGACGACCCGGGCCTCCGGCCAGCGCTGGTCGTCGTCGTTCCACACGTACCAGTCGGCCTTGGGGTTGTCCCGGCTCTGCCTCGACTCGACGAACCAGGGGTGCTGGTCGCTGGTGTGGTTGATCACCAGGTCGGCGACGACCCGGATCCCACGGGCGTGCGCCTCGTCGAGCAGCCGCCGCAGGTCGTCGACGGTGCCGCTCTCGGGGTGCACCGAGTAGTAGTCGCTGATGTCGTAGCCGCCGTCCCGCAACGGGGACGGGTAGAACGGGAGCAGCCAGAGGCAGTCGACCCCCAGCCACTGGAGGTAGTCGAGGCGGGCGATGAGGCCGGGGATGTCCCCGACGCCGTCGTTGTTGCCGTCGTAGAAGCCGCGGATCAGGACCTCGTAGAAGACCGCGCGCTGGAACCAGAGCGGGTCCTCGCCGGGCAGGGGCAGTGGCGCGTGCCGGTTGCCCACGCTTCCCGGCTCCCCTTTCGGGGCGAACGGCACCGAGGGATCAACGCTCACGAACCCGGGCTCGAATGCCACGTGCGCACGCTACCCGAGCGGCCGGCGGGCGAAGGGTGACCTCACGTGTCGGAGCACGGGGAATCGTCCGGCTCCGCCAGGACCCCGGCCAGCAGCTGGTCGGCAGCCTGGTAGGGGTCGATCCGACCGTCCACCATCGACGCGGTGACGCCGGCGAACCGGTCGGCACCCAGAACCTCGTCGATCCGCTGTTCCACCCGCGCGATGAGGATCTGATGGAACTCGCGCTCGAGCCGCTCACGCCGCAGCGGGGCGAGGATGCCGTGCTCGATCTGGTGGGCGCGGTGGCGCCCGATCTCCGCCCAGAGCTCCTCCACCCCCTCGCCGGTCGAGGCGATGGTGTCGACGATCGGCGGCCGCCAATCGCCGAGCTCGGTCAGGTCCAGCATCAGGTCGAGGTCCCGACGGGTCTCGCGGGCCCCCGGGCGGTCGGCCTTGTTGATGACGAACAGGTCAGCGATCTCGAGCAGACCCGCCTTGTTGGCCTGGATGGCGTCCCCCCAGCCCGGATTGACCACCACGACGGTGGTGTCGGTGGCCGCCGCCACCTCGACTTCCTGCTGCCCCACGCCGACGGTCTCGACCAGAACGATCGGCATCCCCACCGAAGAAAAGACCCGCACCGCCACGGGAACGGCCACGGCCAGACCGCCCAGATGGCCACGGGTGGCCATCGACCGGATGAACACGTGGTCGTCCAGGGCATGGCTCGGCATGCGCACCCGGTCGCCGAGGATGGCGCCGCCCGAGAACGGCGAGGACGGGTCGATGGCGAGCACGGCCACCTGCCCGCCGCCGTCGAACCCGTCCTCCCGGCCCCGTACGATGAGCCGGTCGGTGAGGGTCGACTTGCCGGCGCCCGGGGCCCCGGTGATCCCCACCGTGTAGGCGTCGCCCGACTCGCGGTACGCCTGGCCGGCCACCTCCCGGGACAGGGGACCGCCGCGCTCGATCAGCGAGAGGAGCCGTGCGAGGGCCACCCGATCGCCCTTGCGGGCGGCCTCGAACAGCGCGGGGACGTCGGGCGGCTTCGGGACGGGCATGGAGTGACGAGCGTATACGGGTCGAACCGGCCCGTCAGGCCCGGTACACGTGTGCCCCGAGTGACGTCAGCTTGCCGTCGAGGTCCTCGTAGCCCCGGTCGACATGGTGGGCGTCGGTGATGACGGTCTCGCCGTCCGCCACCAGGCCGGCCAGCACCAGCGCCGCCCCGGCGCGCACGTCGAAGGCGCGGACCGGTGCGCCCGACAACCGCGGCACGCCCCGCACCACGGCGTGGTGTCCCTCGGTACGGATGTCGGCGCCCATCCGGCGCAGCTCCTCGACATAGCGGAAGCGACCGAAGAAGAGGTTCTCGGTGACGATGCCGACGCCGTGGGCCACCGTGAGCAACGTCACCAGCAGCGGCTTGTAGTCGGTGGCGAACCCCGGGTACGGCAGGGTGGCCACGTCGACGGCCTGCAGCGGGTCGGCGCGGTCCCGCACGGCGCGCAGGCCCTCGGGTTCCTGGGTGATGCGGATGCCGGTGGCCGCCAGCTTGCGGATGAGCATGTCCATGTGCTCGGGCCGCCCGTCCTCCACCACCACGTCACCCCCGACGATGCCGGCCGCGACCAGAAAGGTGGCCACCACCAGACGATCGGGGATCACGGTGTGTCGGGCCGGGTGCAGCTCGTCGACCCCCTCGACCTCGATGCGAGAGGTCCCCGCACCGCAGATGCGCGCGCCCATCGAGTTGAGGAACCGGGCCAGGTCCTGGACCTCGGGCTCGCGGGCTGCGTTCTCGATGACCGTGCTCCCCTTGGCCAACGCCGCGGCCATCAGCACGTTGTCGGTCCCGGTGTGGCTGGGGTACTCGAGCACCACCCGGTTGCCCACCAGCCGGGGCACCGAGCCCACCGTCGACTCAACCCGGCCCTCCACGTACCCGTGGGACGACTCGAACGTCGCGCCCATCGACTCGAGCGCCCGCAGGTGCATGTCGATGGGACGCGGCCCGAAGTCGTCGCCACCCGGCATCGAGACCTTGGCCCGGCCGTGACGGGCCAGCAGCGGCCCGAGCACGACGACCGACGCCCGCATCTTCTCCACCAGCTCGTAGGGTGCCTGGGGCTCCACGCCGGCCGGCGTGGTCACCACGAGCTCGTCGGGGGTGCTGCCCCGGCGCACATCGACCCCCATCGCACCGAGCACCTCGCCCATGATGTCGACGTCGGTGATCCGCGGCACGTTGGTCAGCACGTGACGACCTTCGGCCAGGAGGCACGCCGCCATCAGCTTGAGGACCGAGTTCTTGGCACCGCCGGCCCGGACGGTCCCCGACAGGGGCCCGTTGGGTGAAACGACGAACCGATCCACTCATCCAGTATGGCCCGCCGATCTGTGAGGTCCGTCGATGCCGCCCTCACCGTCCCGAGCCCGGACGGGAGCGCCCGCCCCGGCCGCCCGGAACCGCTGGTCAGGCCGCCCGGAGCTGTCAGATGACGGCGCGCTCCTCCCAGCGCCCGAACACCCCGGCCAGGGCGTCGACCATCTCGCCCACGGTGGCGTAGGCACGCACGGCCTCAAAGATGGCCGGCATCAGGTTGCACTCGGAGCGCTCGGCGTCGGCGGCCAACCGTCCGAGCGTCGAGGCGACTGCCGCGGAGGAGCGCTTCTGCTTCACGTCGGCGAGGCGCTTGCGCTGGGCCTCCTCCACCTCGGGGCCGATGTGGAGCGTGGGCAGCTCGGACTCCTCGTTCCCCCCGGTGTGGGCGTTGACCCCGACCACCAGCATCCGCTCGGCGGAGATCTTCCGCTGGAACCGGTAGGCGGCGTCGGCGATCTCCCCCTGGAACCAGTTGGACTCGATGCCGGCCACCACCCCCTCGAGGATGGACCCGCGGCCCAGCTCGTCGAGGTGGCCGAAGACGGCCTCGGCTTGTGCCTCGAGCTCGTCGGTCAGCGCCTCGACGAACCACGAGCCCCCGAGCGGGTCGGCCACGTTCGTCACGCCGATCTCGTCGGCGATGACCTGCTGGGTCCGCAGCGCTATGCGGGCCGCCTTTTCAGTGGGGAGGGCGAGGACCTCGTCCATGGAGTTGGTGTGGAGGCTCTGGGTCCCACCGAGCACGCCGGCCAGGGCCTCGATGGCGGTCCGGACGATGTTGAGCTCGGGTTGCTGGGCGGTCAGTGAGGCGCCGGCCGTCTGGGTGTGGAAACGGCAGGTGAGCGAGCGGGGGTTGCGCGCCCCGTACCGGTTCCGCATCCAGGTCGCCCAGATGCGCCGGGCGGCCCGGTACTTGGCGATCTCCTCGAAGAAGTCGAGGTGAGCGTTGAAGAAGAACGAGAGGCGGGGCGCGAACTCGTCCACGTCGAGTCCGGCCGCCTGGGCCGCCTCCACGTAGGCGAACCCGTTGGCCAGGGTGAAGGCCAGCTCGTGGGCGGCCGTCGACCCCGCTTCGCGGATGTGGTAGCCGGACACCGACACCGGGTGGAAGCGGGGCAGCTCGGCGGCGCAGTAACGGATGACGTCGGTGACCAGCCGCAGGGACGGTCGGGGCGGGAAGATGTACTCCTTCTGCGCCTGGTACTCCTTCAGGATGTCGTTCTGGAGGGTCCCGCCGAGGCGCGAGCGATCGGCACCGGACTCCTCGGCGGCGGTCACGTACATGGCCAGGCACATGGCGGCCGGCGAATTGATGGTCATGGAGGTCGTGATGCCGGCGAGGTCGATGCCGGCGAACAGGTCCTCGGTGTCCGCCAGGGTGTCCACCGCCACCCCGCACCGGCCCACCTCCCCCTCGGACAGCGGGTCGTCGGAGTCGCGACCCATCAGGGTCGGGAGGTCGTAGGCGACCGAGAGGCCGTCGCCCCCCGCCCGCAGGATGTCGTGGAAGCGGGCATTGGTGTCCTCGGCCGTCCCGAACCCGGCGAACATACGCATCGTCCAGAGCTTCGAGCGGTACATCGACGCGTACGGCCCCCGCGTGTACGGGTAGACGCCCGGCCATTCGGCGGCCGGCCACTGCCCGCTGCCTCCCTCCCGGCCAGCGGCGGGAGCGGGACCGTAGACGGGGGAGAGCGGGATGCCCGACATCGTCTCGAAGTCGGCGTCGCGGAGCGGGGCCGAGCCGTAAGCGGCCTCCCACGCTGCGGCGCCGTCGGTCACCCCCGGGTCCTCGTCTGAGCTCACCGACCCAGCTTAGGTAGGTTCGCGCCTGCTGTTCGGCGCCATGCCCCGGCCGGGCCCGGCTGGGCGCCCGACAGCAAGTATCGTCGTGCATCGTGAGCAGCACTCCCCAGGCACCCGACCGCAATCTGGCCTTGGAGCTCGTCCGGGTCACCGAGGCGGCGGCGCTGGCGGCGTCGCGCTGGATGGGCAGAGGCGACAAGGAGGGGGCCGACGGCGCCGCTGTCAACGCCATGCGCATCGTCCTCTCCAGCATCGCCATGGACGGTGTGGTGGTGATCGGCGAGGGCGAGAAGGACCGCGCCCCGATGCTCTACAACGGAGAGCGCATCGGGGACGGTAGCCCGCCCAAGGCCGACATCGCCGTGGACCCGATCGACGGGACCACACCGACGGCGCTGGGCCGCGGCGGCGCCCTGGCGGTCATCGCGGTGTCCGAGGAGGGCACCATGTTCGACCCGGGCCCGTGCGTCTACATGGAGAAGCTCGCCGTCGGCCCGCGTGCGGTGGGGGTGATCGACATCACCCGGCCGGTGGAGGACAACCTGAGCGCGGTGGCCAAGGCCAAGGGGACCTCGGTCCGGGACCTGGCCGTGGCCATCCTCGACCGCCCGCGCCACGCCGGGCTCATCGCCGCCGTGCGGGGCGCCGGGGCACGCATCCGGCTCATCACCGACGGCGATGTGGCCGGGGCCATCGCCACCGCCTGGCCGGACACCGGAGTCGACATGCTGATCGGCATCGGCGGCACCCCCGAAGGGGTGATCGCCGCGGCCGCCCTCAAGTCGATGGGGGGCGAGATCCAGGGGCGGCTGTGGCCCCGTGACGACGGGGAGCGCCGGGCCGCCATCGAGGCCGGCTACGACCTCTATGCCGTGCTGACCACCGACGACCTGGTCCGGGGGGACAACTGCTTCTTCGCTGCCACCGGCATCACCGACGGGGAGCTCCTCCACGGGGTGCGCTACGACGAGTGGGGCGCCACCAGCCAGTCGCTGGTGATGCGGTCGAAATCGGGCACCGTCCGGCTCATCGAGGCCCGCCACCCGCTCCACAAGCTCGCCGAGTACAGCGCCATCGAGTTCAGCTGAGCCGCGATCCCGCCCTCGGCGCCCAAGCCCCCGGCAGTCCTGTCCCGCCCGGCCCCGGGGCAGTCAGCGTCCGCTGCGGGACCGCTCCTTCGATTCGGCGGCGAGCACCTTGGCCCGGTCGGCGTTGCGCTGCGCCGCCTCGCGCGGACGGAGGCCGGCGCTGAAGACACTGCGGATGTACTCCTGCACGTCGGTGGCCGCCGTGGCCATCGTCAAAAGGTCGTTCGACGCCTGGAGGTGGGTCCGCAGTCCCATGAGGTCCCACGCCCGGCGGATGTTGGCCTTGGCGGCCATGAGGGTGGTCAGCGGCGCCTGGGCCACGTGGAAGGCGAGCTCGGTCACCTCGTCGTCGAGGCGTTCGAGTGGCACCACCCGGTTGATGAGCCCCATCTCCTTGGCCTCGTGGGCGCTGAGCTCCTGGCCGGTGTACATGTACTCGGAGGCCCGCTTCCAGTTCATGAACAGCCACGGCTCGATGCCCGTCTCCATGCAGGGCATGGCCATGCCCTGCAGGACTGGGAACTGGAAGTAGGCGTCTTCCGAGGCCACCGACATGTCGGTCAGCAGGCCCCACACCGTGCCGCCGCCGAGGCAGTAGCCGTGGACCTGGGCGATGGTCACCTTGGGGAAGTCCCACAGTTTGAGGACCGGCGTGCCGTAGATGTCCCATTGGCCCTTCCACGGGCTGCCGAGCCGGGCCGTGCTCTCGTTGATCTCACGCATTTCGGTGCCTGGGGTGCCGGCCACCACGTGACCCGCGCTGAAGCCGGGTCCATTCGCCTTCAGGACGACCACCCTGATGTCGTAGTCGCGGTCGGCGTCGTCGAGGCAGGTGTCGACGTCGAAGACCAGGTCGGAGGACTGGATGTTGGCCTTCTCCTCGAAGTCCAACGTGATCCAGGCGACCGGGCCGTCCTTCTCGTAGACCACTGTGCCCAGCTGACGGGTTTCCATCACGTGCTCCTTCGAAGCGGGCCCACCTCGGCCGGCGCGGTGCCCAGCGAAGCTAGCAAACGGGGCCGCTCTTGTCTGGAGCGACGGGCGCGTGCCTGGGGAGACGGGCGCGGCAGAAGGATGGGTCAGGCAGTGGCGGCGGTCGAGGCGTCGACGGTCTCGAGGCGCACCTGGGCCCGGCGCACGGCGCCTTCGGCCTCGAGCAGCTCGGGGTCGGCCTCCTCGGGCTCGCCGGCGGCGCCCCCCCGGACGCCGGAGGACGTCAGCTCGGCCACTGTGGCCTCGGCCGCCTCGAGCGCGGCCTGGGCCCGCCCGGGGTCGATCTCCTCGGCCAGCTCGGCCACGCCCAGCAGCAGGGTGACCCGGGTGCCGGCGTCCGCCCCGCCAGACGCCCCGGACGCCCCAGCCGACCCACCCGACGATCCAGCCGCCTCGTCGTCGGAGGCGACGTGCTGTTCGACCTGGACGAAGCCGCCGTGGGCGGCGACGCGGACCTCTTCGCCCTCGGCCCGCACCACCCGGACCACGCCGGGCTCGACGGTGCCGACCAGCGGGGTGTGCCCGGCCAGGAACGTCGTGTCCCCCTCGCCCGTGCGGACGATCACCTCCGTCGCCGTCCCGGTGAGCAGGATGCGCTCGGGGGTGACCAGGTCGATCGTGAAGTGCGTGCCGTCAGCCATGGCTCAGGACCTCGGCCGATCAGTCGTTCTCGAGGGCGTGGGCCTTGGCCAGCACCGACTCGGCGCCACCCACGTTGAGGAAGGCCTGCTCGGGCACCTCGTCCAGGTCACCGTTGACCAGCGCCTCGAACGACTCCACCGTCTCCTCGACGGGCACGGTCACGCCCTTCAGGCCGGTGAAGACCTCGCCCACGTTGAACGGCTGGGACAGGAAGCGCTGGACCTTGCGGGCCCGGGACACCGTCACCCGGTCCTCCTCGGACAGCTCGTCGAGACCGAGGATGGCGATGATGTCCTGGAGCTCCTTGTAGCGCTGCAGGACGCCCTGGACCCGGCGTGCCACCGTGTAGTGGCGCTCGCCGACGATCTCGGGGGCGAGGATGTTGGAGGTCGAGGACAGCGGGTCCACCGCCGGATAGATGCCCAGCGACGCGATGTCCCGCGACAGCTCGGTGGTGGCGTCGAGGTGGGTGAAGGTGGTGAACGGCGCAGGGTCGGTGTAGTCGTCGGCCGGCACGTAGACCGCCTGCAGCGAGGTGATCGACCGCCCCCGGGTCGAGGTGATGCGCTCCTGGAGCTGGCCCATCTCGTCGGCCAGGGTCGGCTGGTAGCCCACCGCCGAGGGCATGCGGCCGAGCAGCGTCGAGACCTCCGAGCCGGCCTGGACGAAGCGGAAGATGTTGTCCACGAACAGCAGCACATCCTGGTTCTTCACGTCCCGGAAGTACTCGGCCATGGTCAGGGCGGCCAGCGCCACCCGCAGGCGCACGCCGGGTGGCTCGTCCATCTGGCCGTAGACGAGGGCCGCCTTTTCGATGACGCCCGACTCCTGCATCTCGATCCACAGGTCGGTGCCCTCACGGGTCCGCTCCCCCACCCCGGCGAAGACCGAGACGCCGCCGTGGTTAATGGCCACCCGGTTGATCATCTCCAGGATGAGCACGGTCTTGCCCACGCCGGCCCCCCCGAAGAGGCCGATCTTGCCGCCCTGGACG
>JBKQRT010000034.1:0-4708 GCA_052143895.1 Acidimicrobiales bacterium
AGTTCCACTCTCACCATCGAGACTGGGCTTGCACGTAGTTCCACAAGAAGGGAGGCCCCTATGGGTAAAGAATATGTCGGCATCGACCTTCACCGGCGGCGCTCGGTGCTCTATCGGATGGACGAAGCAGGCGAGTAGAGCGATTGCGTCCGAATCAACAATGACCCGGTCTGGTTCGCCCAGGAAGTGGGCAAGGCCCCAAAGGGCAGTCATGTGGTGATAGGCGCCGCCGAGATCGATCACGACCACCGAGTAGTCCACGGCTCCGCCGTCAGGCGGGGGTCGGACGAATGATCGAGGCTAGTCGACCCGTCCATCCCGTCGTTCCTACACGCCGGCCTCGGGCCAGGATGCCTCTGGAGGTCCGGGCTCGGACCCCGCCTTCGAGCCATGTCGACGGCCAATTCGGGCCAGATATGCCCTGCCCACAACGGCACGACTAGGCTACCCCTCAACGTAACGAAACAGAGGTTCCGTGCGTTTGTCCTGGTGTATGTCTCCTTCGAGGAAAGGAAGCACATGATGGCCATGCGACACTCCGTTTCAGTTGCTCTTGCGCTCACTGCAGGATCGGTGATGGTTGGCCTGCCGTCCGCGGCAGGTGCGGCAGCGATACCGGCCCCGGTGCCTCAGTACGTCGTGCAGTTCAGCGCAGTTGCCTTGCCGCCCTCCACGGCCGGGCTCGACGAGTTCCATTCCACCAGCTGTGGCATCGGTCCTGCCACTCATCCGATCATGGTCCTGTGTCAGGAGACCGGCACCATCAAGTTCACGGCCAGCGGCGGTGCGGGGACGGCGACGGTGACGAGTGTCTTGAGCACAATCAACTGGAAGTTCACGCTCCACCGGAGCAGCGTGAGTTCGATGGTGTATCAGATGGTCGGCAAGGGAACGGAGAGCGCTGGCGCGACCCCGATCGTCCGACCCGTGAAGGTGACCGGGTCACTCACGGTCTCCCCGACTCCCGAGCCGACGTTCCACGGAACTGAGGACGTCTTCCCGCTGCCGATCCCAGTCGGCTAATTCGGCGTCAGGCAACGTTTGGCCGCTTGACCAGCTCACGTCGTGCCCAGTCGTGGGTGTTGCGGTTCCTGTGGTGTGGGTGCCAAGAATCTCATCCGTGCCGTTGACGTGGGATTTTCATCGGCACCAGCCTGACCGCGAAAATGGCCCGTGGCCCTCTCATTCCTGTATCTCGCCTTCCTTCGGACCCTGCAGCTGCTCCGTCTCCGACGCTGTAACAACGCCGATCTGGCCATCGAGGTCGTCATGCTTCGACATGAGGTAGCGGTCCTCCGCCGCCAGGTAGTCCGTCCAGCACTTCGCCCGCCGGACCGGGCTCTTCTCGCCGGTCTCAGCCGGCTGCTGACCCGTACCAAGCTCCATCGCTTCTTCGTGCAGCCCGACACCCTGCTGTGCTGGCACCGGGAGCTGGTCAAGAGGAAGTGGACCTACCCGAAGGTGCCTGGCCGACCGGCGACCCCGGCCGGCACAGTGGGCCTGGTCGTCCGCCTGGCCAGGGAGAACCCGGCTTGGGGATACCGCCGGATCCACGGCGAACTCTCCGTCATGGGCATCGACCTGGCTGCTTCGAGCGTCTGGAATATCCTCCAGCGCCACGACCTTGATCCATCCCCCGGCAGAAGAGGGCCGAGCTGGCAAGAGTTCCTGAAGTCCCAGGCCACGACCATGCTGGCGTGCGACTTCTTCACCGCCGACACTGTCTTTCTCCGACAGCTCTACGTCCTGTTCTTCATCGAGCTCGACACCCTGAAGGTTTACGTCACGGGCATCACGGAACACCCGACCTGAGCCTGGGTCGTTCAGCAAGCCCGGAACCTGGCCTACGAACTCACAGAACGTGCTCGACCGGTCAAGTTCCTGATCCGTGACCGGGATGCCAAGTTCACGGCTGCCTTCGATGAGATCTTCCGCACCGAGGGCATCCGGATCATCCGCATACCCGTCCGTGCTCCTCGTGCCAACGCCTTCGCCGAGCGCTTCGTCGGCACTGTCCGGCGCGAATGCCTCGATCGGATGCTGATCGTCAGCCGTCGTCATCTCGAGACGGTGATCCGTGAGTACGTCAAGCACTACAACACCCATCGACCGCATCGGTCTCTGGGCCAGCTGGCACCCGAGCCCCGTCAGATCGTCCTCGAAATGCCGAGAGACGTCGGACCTTCAGCCCTGCGCCGCACAGATCGACTCGGTGGACTCATCAACGAATATCGCCTGGTCGCGTGACGTGGATGACACTTTTGGCACCCACACCGAAGGCACCGAGATCCTCCGGACGCCCTTTCGATCCCCGAACGCGAACGCCTTTGCCGAACGGTTCGTGCGCACGGTGAGATCGGAGTGCCTCGACCACCTGCTGGTCGTGAACGAAGCCCACCTCGAGCGCGTGCTGCGCGGCGACGCCCGCCACTACAACGGGCATCGTCCGCACCAGGGGCTTGCTCAGGAGATCCCGGCGCCGGTAAGGGCTGTTCCTCTACAAGCAGAGCCCATTCCTGGCAGTCGGCACCGGCATTTCCGGCACCATCCGAGACGGATACACCGGCACGACCGTCTGGGCGGACTGATCCACGAGTACGAGCTGGTGGGTTGAGGTGTGGTTCGAGTTTTCGGACACTACGGGGCTGGTAGATATTTGGGCATGTCGACTCTCCTCGGTGGGAACCTCGTTGCGGTACCTTTGTGCCGGCGGACCCTGGTTCAAAGAACGTTCAGGATGGTCGTGCCGTCGGGAGTGCCGAGACCAGTGCATGCGTCCCAACCCGGTCCAGCTTCGTAGCCGTTGACGGTATGAGCGATCGCGTTCGTTCCCGTGGTCACGTCTCGGCACACGTCTTTCCCTACATTTTGGTAGAGGAGTGGGTTCAGGAATCCGATGGTCTTTTGCTCCGCCTGCCCTAGTCGCGCAATCAAAGCCGCCATCAACGGAGCAACGGCGCTCGTACCACCCGAGGCACCTTCGCTGCGGTCAACCCGCGTATAGTAATCCGTAGCGCTCATGGCGATATCTGGCACGCCTCGGCCTGGGGCGTCCGAATCAATTGATTTCGGCAGATTCGCATTCATCTGATAGTCGGGAACGGGAAACACAGTGCTGATCCCACCCCCACTTGCCCAGCCGCCGCCGCCTTGAACGCTGGGGTCGAACGGCGTCCCATCGTTCCAGACGACGTCTTGGCCGTCTTCGATCTGGGTGCCGCCGCAGCCGAGGACGAAGGGGTCTGATGTCGGGTGATTCACGTGAACCTTCTTGTCCCAGTGGACGGCGTCCTCGTCAGCGGTGCCGTGGTCGCCAGACGCAGCGCAGACCGTAATTCCTAACGAGGCTGCTTCGACGAACAGTTCGTGGTATTGCTGAATGCCCTGGGCATCTATGCCATCCTCTGGTTCACCCCAGCTGATCGACACAACTCCCGGCTTCCGCTGAGAATCATGGATCGCCGCGCTGATCGCGTCGACAAAACCCTTATCTCCGCTGTTGGGCGCGAAGTAGACGAGAAATTGGGCCCCAGGGACGACCGCGCCGGCAACCTCGATATCCAGCATCACCTCGCCGTCAGCCGATTGGGGAGTCGTCGGATCGTTGCCCGTCCGATCTATAGAGACAGCGGTCACGGCCGGTGCTTTGCCACCAATCTCCTGGAAGAACTCAGCTAGATCGCTCCGGCGAAATCCACCGCCGAGCTCGATGATCGCAACGGTCTGTCCGGATCCATCGAGTTGAACTGTTTCCGACTCGGTTGGGAATTGGTATCGATCTGCGAAGTAAGTCGCCGCGACACCGTTTGCATCACTGGGTCCGTTGAAGGCGAGACGCTGCATATTGTGCCGGGTTCTTCTCTTCGGGCGAGTGTCGAATCCAAAGATTCCGACAATCAGTTCATCCAACTCCTGTGGAATCAGGATCTGACCCTGCCTCCCCCGGTAGGTTCCAATGGCGTGGTGGTACATTCGAATGTCGGTGGGAAAGGCGGCTAGAAGATCGCGCAGTTGGCCGCGGAGCGCCATCGATCGCTCTTCTGCGCTTCGGTGGACTACCACGAGATCCTTGGTCCCGGTGAACGCTTCGATAGCATCAAGATCTCGCGTGTTCGCACCATATTGCGCGGCGAGTTCGTCATGGGTTAGATACTCGCGATCGGATGGAGGCCGGAGCGCCTGCTCATAGGTCCGGCTCTCAAGCTCGTCTAAGTCGCCCTTAGATCGAACACGAACGGTCAGATCGACGACCTGTGAGGAGTCGACCGGACCCGCAGACCTAGAGTCCGGTAGCAACGTTCGATCGCTCCCGCGAAGCACCACATATGCCACGTAGTCCGCCTTTCACACCACCCGAGTCAGGATCGGTCGCGTCCTAACTTCGAAATCCCCGCCCTGCGATAAGTGTGGTCCTTCGGCTGTGCCCCGTCAACTGGACGGTGTTGGCATCCTGGCACCACTCGCTCTGAGTCAGACGGCGCTCTCCTGAAATGTTGCACAATCGACCGGTTTTGCAACATTTGCCATCGTCCCTGGTCAGGGCCGTGATCGCCTTCGGCTACGTCCGAGTCTCAACGGCTGAGCAAGCGCGTAATGTCCGAAAACCCGATCACCCCCTCGACCAGGGACTCTGTGCAGGGCGTCGACCACGGCGGCTACCGTCATCCCGATGCGACGACGCCGGGCCAGAGGGCAGTTGTGGGCCTTC
>JBKQRT010000035.1:0-7020 GCA_052143895.1 Acidimicrobiales bacterium
CCTCCCCGGCGGCCCGGCGCAGCGCCTCGGCCAGGTGGTGCGGATCACCAACCATCGGCTCGAGGCCGGTGTCGACGAGGGAGAGGAAGTGGTCCCGCAGCCACGGCACGGCCGTGAACTGGCAGCGGTGGGTGACCTCGTGCAGGGCCAGCCAGAGCCGGAACTGGCGCGGGGGGAAGCCGTAGCGGGACTCGACGGACACCACGTTCGGGCCGACGTAGTACACCAGGTCCTGGTCGTCGACGAGCTCGTCGGTGAGGAGCAGGTCGTACTGGCCCAGGACCTTGGTCGACATCCACGCCAGCACCAACCCGATCTGGGCCCCGCCCGCCGACCTCCCCAGACCCGCCAGCGGGGCCGGGAGCCGGGCCTGGACGCCGGCCACCGACAGCGCCGGTGCGCTGCGCCGGCGGTCCTCGACCTTGCGCAGCGTCGGGCCGAGCAGCCGCTGGATGGAGGCGACGTTGGCCGACACCCAGCCCTCGCGGTCGGTGACCCGGGCCCGGGCGGGGCTCGGGGCCCGCACTCCCGTGGCCGCGGCCACCAGTGTCTCGGCCTCGGCCGTCAGCTCGCCGAAGTCGTCCTCCAGCGCGCCCAGGCGGTAGCCGGGTGGGAGGGAGCGGCGGGAGAGCGCCCAGCCGGCCACCCGCTCGGCCAGCTGCCAGTCGACCAGCCCCGCCCCGCCGGACCGGTCGTCGAGGTCCGCCGGGCCGCCGGCCGCCGACACCGGCCCGTCGGTCACGGCCTCACTGCGCCGGGCCGGTCGGCGCTCCGTCGCGGCGCCGGGCCTCCTCGATGGCCTCGGCCACCCGGGCGATCAGTGAGTCGGGCACCCGGTCGCGGCAGCGGTTGGCGATGACCATGCGCAGCTCGCTCTCGAAGCCCGCGGCGTCGGCGCAGGGACCGCAGAGGTCGAGGTGGACGGCGATCTCCCGCCGACGGTCCTCGGTCAGCTCGCCGTCGAGGTAGGTGTACAGCTCGTGCACCGCCTCCTGGCAGTCCACGCCCTCGGCGTCGTGGCCGCCCTTGCCGCACGAGCCCGTCCCGCCTGCTGCCCCCTCTACCACGACCTGCCTCCTGTCATTCCGCCGGGCTGGGGACCGAACCGACAAGACCCCTGGCCGCCGCGAATTCGTGCAACGCCTTCTGCAGCGCCCTTCTTCCCCGGTGGATGCGGCTCATGACCGTGCCGATCGGCACGTCGGTGATCTCGGCGATCTCCTTGTAGGAGAACCCCTCGACGTCGGCGAGAAGCACGGCGATGCGGAATGCCTCGGGGAGGGACTCGATGGCCGCCTTCACGTCGGTGTCGGTGAAGCGCTCGAGGGCCACGTCCTCCGCGCTCCGGCCGAGGCCGGCCGTACCGTCCCCTGACAGACGGCGGTAGAGGTAGAGGTCTTCGACGTCCTCGACGTCGGAGATCTCGGGACGGCGCTTCTTCGCCCGGTACGTGTTGATGTAGGTGTTTGTCAGGATGCGGTAGAGCCACGCCTTGAGGTTGGTGCCGAGCTCGAAGCTGCCGAAGGCCCGGTAGGCCTTGAGGTACGTCTCCTGGACGAGGTCCTCCGCGTCCGCCGGGTTGCGGGTCATCCGCATGGCCGCCGTGTACAGGGCGGGCATGTACTCCATCGCAAGATCGGAGAACAACGCCTGATCGGCCATGAAAGCACCCTACACAGCCCCGGCAGCGCGCCGTGCCGCGGCACCCGGACGGAGCGGCGTGCGGCCGCCCGACCGGGCCGGCAGGGGGTGTCCGGACGTCGGGCCAGCTCAACGCCGCACTTTTCGCGGTGCCGTTCTGCGGTGCGCCGATAGGGCACAATGCGGGCCGTGACCACGCGCAGATTGCCCCGATGATCCCGCCGGAGCTCGCCCGGCAGTCGGCACCACCGACCACCGCCACCGCCGCGCCGCCGGCACGCACGCCCGACCGTGCCGACCAGGTCAGGCCGTCCCCGGCGACCCGTCGGGCCGGCCCACCGTCTCCGTCCGGGAGGCAGCCGACGGGTCGCGGATGTCGACGGTGCGCCGGCCCGACGGGTCGAGCTTCACCGTGTCGGTCCCACCCGGGGCCCTGGACGACGAGTCCGCGGGGTCGGCCGGGGGATGGATCGTCGGGGATCCGCCGGCGGACGCCCACCCGGCCGCCCTGGCGCGTCTCGCCGACCTGGTGATGGGGGCCGCCGGTCCGGCACTGCCGGTCCGGAGGCATGAGGGGCCGGCCCGCCGGCACCGCCTGGCCCGCTAGGACCGGGTTCACCACCGGCGGGTCGGCCGGCGGTCCACCCGCTCGGCGGGAGCCAGTGTCAGCCGCCGGCCGGTGCTCCGGGGACCTCGCGCCGGCTCGTGGCCAGCATGCCCACCGCGGCGCCGACCCCGAGCGCCGTCGAGAGGAGCGCCTTCCCGAATCCACCGTGCCCACGGCCCCGGGCGCCGTCGACCGACAGACGACCGGGCCCGAGCGCCGACACGGCTGCGGCGGCCGCACCCACCACGGCCACGTACTCCCAGCCACCCTTGAAGATGAAGAAGCCCTTGCCCTTGTGGTCGGTGGCCGCTGCCACCGTCATCACACCGATGATGCCGGCAGAGGCCAGTGGCGTCATCGCCCCGAGGGTGAGGAGGGTGCCCGTGCCGATTTCGGTGGCAGCGGCCACCCTGGCGTGCACGTGCGCCGGCTGCAGGCCGAGCGAGTCGAACCACTTGGTGGTGCCCTCGAGGCCGCCGGGTCCGCGCACCTTGTTCATCCCGTGGACGACCATCATCGGGCCGATGGTGAGGCGGAGGATGAGGGCGGCGGTGTCCGATCCCGGACGAGCTGCGTCAGACGTGGACAAGGGTCTCCCCCTCGGGTGGGCACGGTCAACCGTGCAGGGCGGTGTGTTCCTGGCACCGAAACTACTACGACGACGGCGCCCGGCCCGCCGGGAGCAGGCCCACCGGGATCAGCCGGTGCCGCGTCGGCGCCGCGGCGGCGCGGCAGCCGTGGCGCCGAGGTCGAGCTGCGCCGCCAGCCGCCTCAGGGCGACGAGCCGGATCCCCACCCAGCACTTCGAGCCGACGGAGGGAGGGACGAAGACGCATGCCGGGTCCGGGGCCACCAGCAACTGCTGGACGCCCGGTGGCACCGTGCAGGTCAGCGAACCACCGCCCTCGCCGGCGGTGAGGAACAGCGCGTCCTCCGGCCGGAAGGCCGGGGCGGGTGTGCCCGCCGAACGGCTTCTCGGTCGCCCCTGGCCAGCGCAGGCAGATCCGGCGGCGGGCAACCACCGCATCGATGACGGCCGGTGACGGAGCCATCTTCCCCCCGTGCACGTCCTCGGGGCGCGGTGGCGATGCTGGCACCACCGGAGGTCCGCCGTCGAGGTAAGCCACGATCGACAATTGCGGAGCGTGGTTGATCGCTTCCGAGTGGACCGCCGAGCCCAGGACCCCGGCTGGGGCCAGCCGTTCGTGGCATGTTCTTGACTATGACCACGTCAGCGCCCGGGCCAGGCCCGGATCGCTCCGCCGGAGCCCATCACGGTTCCGTGGGGCACGCCCGAGTGGCCCGATGGCAAGCACTGGCCATCGTCAGCTGCGCCTATCTCGCGCTCTCGTTGGTCCTGTGGTGGAACGTCTGGTCGACCGACCCGAGCACCACCACCATCTGCGGCTGCGGCGATCCGTCGTTCTCCATGTGGTTCATGGAGTTCGCCGCGCATGCCCTTCGCACGGGCGAGAACCCGTTCTTCACCACACTCCTCTGGCACCCACACGGGATCAACGTGCTCGACGACGCCAGTCAACTGGGTCTGGGCGTCCCGCTGGCTCCCCTGACCATGCTCGGTGGAGCAGTCTTGAGCACGAACGTGGCGCTCACCTTGTCGCCCGTCGCCTCTGCGCTCGCCACGTTCATCCTCCTCGATCATTGGAGGATCTGGCGCCCTGCAGCCTTTGCGGGCGGTCTGGTCTATGGGTTCTCCCCGATGGTTCTGATGAACCTGACCGAGGCCCACTTCGTCGTGGCGATGGTCCCCGCCCTGCCGCTGATCGTGCTCTGCCTCGACGAGCTCCTCCTCCGCAATCCTCGACGTCCGCTGTTGGTGGGGGCTCTTCTCGGTGTGCTGGTCACGTTTCAATTCTTCGTCAGCAGCGAGGTCCTCCTGATGATCGTGATGGCCTGCACGATCGGGGTGGTCGTCGTCGTGGCGAGGGGACTGATCCAGGGTCAGCTGGATGTCACCCGTGTCATCCCGGCGATGAAGGGCCTGGCAGCCGGAGCGGTGACGTCGCTTGCCTTGCTCGCCTATCCGGTGTGGTTCGCCGTAGCCGGCCCGGACCACATCTCGGGAAACGTGTACCCCTCGGTAGCGCTCGGCACCGACGGAGCCGACCTCGAGAGCTTCTTCTGGCCGGCGCCCGCGTCGACCGGCTTCACCGCATACACGCACCGAATCGGTGGCTATCAGGGCGTCACGCTCTCGGCTCAGTACTTCGGCATCAGCATGATTGCCCTTCTCGTCATCGGCATGGGGGTGTGGCGGCGCGACCGACGACTCTGGCTCATCGTCGGGACCGGACTGCTCTTTGCGCTCCTGTCGTTTGGCGTGTCCGGTCACGACTGGACGCTCTGGCGTCCATTGGCACACCTCCCCCTGTTCGAGAACGTGATTCCCGTGAGACTGCTGCTGGTGACCTACCTCGCCGCCGGTCTGGCGCTGGCGGTGATCGCCGACCACCTCTGGCGAGCACTGTCCCGGAAGTGGGCCGGCCGCCGGTGGAATGGCACCTCCAGCGCACTCGTGGCGATGCTCGTGCTGGCAGTGGCGATCGGACCACCGGCCGCCTATCTGGCCCAGACCATTCCGTTCACCGCCCAGCGAGTGGTCCTGCCGGACTGGTTCCGGTCGGTGGTCCCGCACCGGAATGACCATCAGGTGCTGATGGTCATTCCCGCTCCCTTCTCGCTCATCCAGAGCTCGCTCACGTGGCAGTCGGAGAACCATCTGTCGTTCTCCATAGCCGGGGGGGACGGTCCGGGCTCGGACCCGCTCCTGGCAGGCAACCACCGCCTGGCCCAGGAGATGCTGTCAGGAGTCTCGGCCAGCTTCAGCCCCGAACCCGTGACGCCTGCAGGAGTCGCCGCGGTCCGCCGGGCCCTCGTGGACTGGGGGGTCACCCTGGTCGTCCTACCTGATGGCACCGGACTGGCGCCCTACGACCGGCCATTCAGACCGGCGGCCGCTGCCGGACTCATCACCGCTGCGCTCGCCGAGGTGCCCCGTCGAGAAGCCCAGGCCTGGGTGTGGCCCGTCGCTGGAGCATCGTCGCCTGCTGTCACCGGCACGACCGCGGGATTCGAACGATGCACGACCGGCTCCGACATGCCCGTCGAGGTGGCAGCCTCCTGCGTCCTCGACCATGAAGCTACGGCTCCATGAATTGCACTGATTGAATCGCACTGGTTCCAGCGCCGCCGCCCATGAGCGGATCCCCGCCAATCCTCGCCGGGCAGCGCTCACGTCGAGCCCGCTGGAACCGGAACGAACCAGGCCACTCCACCGATCGGCGATTGCCGACGCGATCGGTGCCGCGTCGGAGCCCGCCTCGGAAACGACAAGCTCGAGGTCCTTGAGCGCCCAATCGAGCGCAAAGTCCGCGTGATAGTCGTCCTCGAACATCCGATCCAACTTCGAGAGTGCATACGCGGAAGCGAGCGGGTTGTCCCGGAGGGCATCGGTCACCGCCCCAGGATCCACGCCGAGCCGCTCGGCCAGTGCAGCCGATTCTGCAACTCCTTCGGTCTGAAATGCCCAAGGTTGGGTCTGCCAGTGCGTGCCTGGTGAGCGGTGCGTTCACCAGCCAGATCATCAGCTCGCCAACACGGTGATGAAATCCCGAGTCCACCCGAGCTGGTACTGATCGGCGGGGCGATTCTGTCCCGAGATGCTGGTGGTCAGTGGTGCACCCGGATTCGGGGCGTGGTCCAGCTGCACCCATTCGGGGTTGATGTCGAGCTCCATGCCGTTCGTGGCCCCGGCACTGATCAGTGCGTCGGCCAGGTCGGCGGGGAGCGCCTCCATGCTGGCTGCGTAGATCAGGTTCCCGCTCGCGTCCTCGCCCAGCGAGCTGCGTGCCACAACAGCGGCGCCCCCGAGGGTGCTGCCCCATGCGTTGACATAGCCGGCCTGGGAACTGGCCTGGCCGTTGATCACCAGCGGCGGAAGGTTCTGGCGAACGCTGGCCACCTGTTCACCGGGAGCCGGCAGTCCCTGGCCCCAGACGCCGACGCGTGCGGACCCATCGGCATCGATGACCAGGCTGGCCATGCCCGGTTGCAGGGGTTCGATGACCTTCGAGTCCAGCTCGAAGCCGCCGGCGCCGGCACTGGAAAGGAATCCTCCGTTGAAGGCGGCGAGCAGTGCAGGAGCTTCGCCTGGGCCGATGACCGCTCCGCTGTCCGGCCCGGCGACGCCGATGCCGACGGGCGGATCCGAACTGCCCACATGCAGCGCGAACCGGACTCGGCCGGCACGGAACCGGTAGACCGTGATCAGGTGGCCATCGGGCTCGGTCACCACCTGACTGTCGATGGCAATCCCTCCGTTCACCGTGGAGACCGGAGTCCAGCCCGGCTGCTCGGTTGTCGTCGTTGTGCTCGGCGCCACCGTCGTGGAAGGAACCGGCGCCACGGTCCTCGCTGTCCCGCCGCGGCTGGATCCCTTCGATGCAGCAGTGCCTGAGGAACAGGCCGTCGACATCAAGGCCACCGCGATGACGAGCGCTGACCACGCCCTGGGACGCACGGCTGGGACGCACCCGATCGGCGCCAGCAAGTCGCGGACCGATCGGATCTCGGAGTCTTGCCCACTCATCTACGTGGACCGATCGGGCTCATCGGGTCATGGTACCGAGTGATCCTGAAGACACGATGAAACGCACGTGCCTCACCTCCTGCACCGAGCATTGCCGAACGCGTCGATGCTGTCGCTCTCGGCGGCTCAGCTCGGGCCGCCTCCGGCGGGTCGGGACCGGTCC
>JBKQRT010000036.1:0-6952 GCA_052143895.1 Acidimicrobiales bacterium
GTGCTGGACACGTTCGACCGCCTGAGCGCGCCGGTCGAGTACCGGTACGTCTGGAAGGATCTGGAGCCGTGGTTCTCCGACGCCGGGCTGGTGGTCGACGCGGCCCGGGACGAGACCGGCTGGTTCATCCTGGCCCACAAGCCTTGAGCGGATGAACGTTGGACGGTCGGTCAGCGGAGCCGAACTGGCCGTAAGGGGTCCTGCAATGAAGCCGCCGATTCCGTCGGACATGGTGACGAGAGGGTCGAGGGTACCCGAGGCGCCGGTGGTCACCGTGTGCATCCTCGTGATGTCGGACGCAACCTTGGCCCGCCATTGCCTCGATTCTGTGGCGACCACCACCCACCGCAACGACGTGGAGATCGTGGTCGTGGCCAACGGGACCCCCGCAGAAGCTCGAAGGACGCTCGAGGATCGGGACGACATCGTCCTCGTGAAGAGCGGGACGAACCTCGGATTCGCAGGTGGTAGCAACACGGCAGCCGGAGTGGCACGCGGCGATTATCTGCTGTTCCTCAACGACGACAGCATCATCGCCCCGGGGTGCATCGACCGCCTCGTCGCCGTCCTCGAGTCTGACGATTCGATCGGAGCGGTCGGTTCCCGGATCCTCGCCGTGGACGGTCGGCTCCAGGAGGCAGGATCGGTCCTCTGGAAGGACGGCTCGGCGGCGCATGTCGGGTCCGGCATGCCTGAGGGCACACCGGCCTACTCGTATCGACGTGACGTCGACTACGCATCCGCCAACGGTCTGCTCGTACGCCGTTCAGCCTGGGACGCGGTCGACGGATTCGACGAGGACTACTACCCCGCCTATTACGAGGACGTCGACTTGTGCATGACCCTCCGTCGCCTCGGCTACCGGATCCTCTATGAGCCAGGGGCGCACCTCTACCACGCGGAGAGCCAGAGTACGACGAACCTCTATCGCTCCTTTCTGTTGCAGCGCAACCGGCGGAGGTTCGTGGCCAAATGGGGCGACCAAGTCGCTCAGCACGGACCGCGACCGCGCGACGGGGACGTAGCCGCCATCGAGCGGGCCGTGCACCTGGCGCGCGGATCGCCTCCACGGATCGTGGTCACTGCCGGAGACGGACGGTCGCCGGGAACCTCCGAGTGGCAGGTGGCCAGGCCACTGGCGCAGGCCGGTTGGGCAGTCACCGTCGTGTCCCCCTCCGATAGGAGCGACCCCAGTTCGCAATCGGATCGGCCGGAGCCGCCGGCGTGGGTGCCTGAGCTGGGTGTGGACGTCCGGCCTGGGACGCTGGCGAGTGTCCTCGCCGACCTCGGTCCTGAGATCGAGGTCATCGCCGCCGTCGGAATCCCCTCTCTCGCGTCGCGAGTACGCCGCGTGTGGCGATCGGACGGACGTCGGATCCCATACGTTCGGATCAACGCTCCGACCGACGGTGCAGATACCCCTGACGATGCAACCAGCGAGGCCGTCCTGGCCGCGGTCGGCGATGCAGCCAAGCGAACGCCCGATCCGGCCGGCCGTGGTCGTCATTGACCGCTATTATCTGTCTGATGGCCCAGGTGACAGGCGACGGATCCGATCCGGAGCTCGATGCAGCCCTCAAGCGGACCCAGCGCCTCGAGGAGGAGTGCCGGACGCTGGGGGAGCAGGTCGCTCAGGTCCGCCGGGAGCTTCGCTTCGCCAAGGCGGACATCGAGGTGAAGGACGAGTACATCAGCTCCCTCGAGGCCCAATCCGAGCTTGAGGCGGCCCTCGTCATGCTGCGGACCAAGACGGCGTACATCGAGTCCCTCCCATCGGTCCGATTCAAAGCCTGGCTCTACCGCCTACGTTCCCAAGAGCGGTGAACACCCGGTCGGCAAGGAGGAAGAGGAGCAGATGGGCGGCATCGCCGGTCCCGCTGAACCGGTCCCCCCGACCACTGGCATCCGTCCACCGTCAGTCAGCACGCGCCATCGTGGCGCTGCACCAGGCTGTGTTCCCATGAAAGTCCTGGTGGTTGCGGAGGAATTCCCCTGGCCACCAACGGGCGGAGGTCTTATTCGGCTGGGCAGAGCGATCGAGGCGATCTCCGAATTCGCCGACGTCGACCTGTTCGCCATGCTCGCGTCGCGACGGCCAGATCTGGAGATGCCTCCGAATGTTGCGGTGACGAGGCTCCGGACGGTGGTCTACCCGGCCCTCCCTAGTCCGTGGCGGTGGAGACCGGTGTGGCTCTTCCAACGAGGCGCGCCGATGGAGATCGTCATGCGGAGCTTCGATCCGTCGCCTCGGATCGAATTCGACTCGTGGGTGGATGACCGTTACGACGTCGTCTATTTCAGCACCGCCGCAATCTACGACCAACTGGGCCGACCCCGGCTGGGTCCGACGATCGTAGACCTCGTAGACCTCGAGGACGTCAAGGTCAGCCAACGTGCGGCCCTCCTCGAGGCGGCGCCGAGCCGGGGCGGAGTGAGTGGTTCCCTCCACCGTGCCGTGGCCATCGCCCAGGCTCGCAAGAACGCACGTGACTGGCGCGCTTTGCAGCATTCCGTCGGGAATGACGTCGATCGTGTGCTCCTATGCAGCGACGCAGACGTGCGACGTTCTCGACTCGCCAACGCGACGGTGATTCCCAATTCCTACCCGAAGCCGACGCGGAGTGTCGGACAAGTCGCTGTGGGGGATCCCCCCGTTGTCTTGTTCCAGGGCACCCTGACCTATCCGCCGAACATGGATGCAGTGACGTGGTTGGTGGAGGAGATCGCCCCGAGGCTCAGGGAGAAGCTCCCAGACCTCCAGATTCGGCTCGTCGGGAAGCCTGCCCCCGGAGTCGCTCAACTGGACCGATCGCCAGCGGTGAGCGTGGTGGGAGCGGTGAAGGAGATGGAGCCCGAACTCGCCCGGGCCGATGTAGCCGTCGTGCCCCTACGGATCGGAAGCGGCACCAGACTGAAGATCCTCGAGTCGTTTGCGCACCGAGTGCCCGTGGTCTCCACCTCAGTCGGGGCTGATGGACTGGACGTCGAGGACGACGTGCATCTCCTCTTGGCCGACACCGCGGACGCGTTCGCCTCGGCCTGCTTGCGCGCGTTGACCGACAGCGACTTGCGAGAGCGGCTCGTGGATGCCGCCGAGGACCTTTTCCTGCGGCGGTACGAATGGTCGTCGGCGAGGGCCCAGCTCCAGCAGCTCCTCCGGGACGTAGCTGGCCACCCGGAGGTCATCTAACGATCTTCGTAGAATACCCCGCTGGAGCTACGTGGAGTCGAACAACTGGGCATGCCCCCTCCACTCTCTGCCCGTGCTGGAAGCAGCACTGCGAAGGCGGAGCCGAGAGCCCGTCCACGTCGGGACATCGCGGCCATGAAGGCACGCCAGGTGCGGGCCACCTACCTCTTTGCCAAGGGTGCCTCTCAGGCTGAGATCAGCGAGGAGCTGACGGTCTCCCAGCTGACGGTCTCGGACTGGCAGGAGACGTGGCTGGTCGGAGGGAATCGAGCCCGAAAAGCACCGGGCTGCACGTTCCCCCAAGGTGGGTGCGACCAACCTGGTCAAAGTGGAGCGGGTGTTGCGCGAGGTGACCCGGTCCCCGTGAACTGAGCCAAGTGGCTCAACAATCGGGGTCCGGGTCAAAGGGCCCAAGGCCAATGGGTATCCGACCGAGCTGTGGACGCTGGCCCGGGTGGCCGAGGTCATCGAGAAGACCACCGGCGTGAAGAACCACGCCGGTCACGTTTGGCGGATGCTGCGCCAGATGGGCTGGAGTCGACCGCCCCACGCCTACGGCCTCAACCCGATCGAGCAGGTGTGAGGCAGACTGGACGTGGGTCGCTGGCGCAGTGCTTGCGCATCAGTGTGCTTGGTGGCGTGAACCGCTGGTGAGGCAAACGAGGGCCCGAACCGGGCGTGTGATGCGCCAGCTGGTGGACGCGTGCATGCGGTCGAGGTGCAACCGCTTCGCCCTGAGCTCGGGCTAGAGGCAGAACAATCGGGGTCCGATCACCCTCGGCTCGTTGCGTCCGATGACACGGTGGATGCCCGCGCGAGCCGGTGTCACCGTTCGGGCACGCTCGATACCCGGCCCGCTCAGACCCTGAGTCCTCTGTCTGGTCAATCTCGTTGGCCCAAACGAAGGTTCTCATCAGGGGACCAGATGCAGCGCCAAGGGCGGGGGGCCGATCTCCAGCGCCTCGGGGAAGAAGGGATCGCCCCCGCGGTCAATGTGCCACCGCTCTACAAAGCGCTGCTTGTCTTCGGGGCCGTTCAACTGACCGCGACTCGCACTCTCGTCGTGGACGATGGTGACGTGTGGAGTGTAGAGCACCCGAAAGCCCGCCCTGCGCAGCCTCAGGCAAAAGTCGACGTCGTTATACGCAATTCGGAGGTCTTCGTCGAGTCCACCGACCGCTTGCCACGCCGATCTCCGTACGAGCGTGCAGGCGCCGGTGACAGCCGTGACGTCCCGCACCACCTGCATGATCAGCCGAGTGCGAAGTCCGGGCAATTGGCAGTTCCAATTGACGGCCGGCGCCCCCAGGCCTCCCATGCCGACGACGATGCCCTCGTGTTGGGGACGTCCGTCGGGAAAGACCAGTCGGCACCCCACAGCACCGACGTCGGACTGGCTTGCCGCAATCTCCACCAGTCCCACGAGCCAGTCATCCTTTAGGACAAACGTGTCGTTGTTGAGCGTGAGGACGAACTCTGCGACGGACGCTTCGAAACCGCGATTGATGATCGCGGCATAGTTGAAGTCTCCGGGGACGCGAACGACGTTGGCTCGAGTTTGTTTGAAGTATCTGAGCGTCTCTGCCCTACGGCTGTCGTTGTCGAGGATCGTGATCCCGTAGTCCGGGTAAGCGGTAGTGCGCTCGATAGTATCTATGCACGGCCGAAGCAGATCCAGTCGGTCCCTCGTGGGGATGAGGATTTGCACCGTCGGCGGGGGCTCCGGCAACGCCGGCCGCACGCGCCAAGCCCCGCGAAACGCGCCAGGTGCAACGTCCCCCTCGATGCCTCGGCGACCGAGGGCCTCCTCCACTGCTCTTCTGTCGGCTTCGACCGCCTGAGGGGTCGCCTCCATTGAACAGGAAGACGCCCGGCACGAATAGAGCACATCCGGGATATGTCTGATCTGGCGGGTATGCTCGGAAGCCCGGAGCATCAAATCGTGGTGGTGTGCGCCGTCGAACTCGGATCGCATTCCTCCGATTTCGAAGTAGAAGCTTCGGCGCATGACAACAAGATGGGTCGTATAGTCCAGCGACAGCAACGTCGTAGGCGAAAAGGCGGGCTTGAAGAGCGGCTCAACCCGATCTCCACCAGCCGACAAGACGTCGTCATCCGAGTAGAGGACATCAAGCTCGGGAGCGCTTTGTAGCGCCTTCACAACGGCATACAGCGCATGCGGGGCCAGCACGGCGTCGTGATCGAGGAAGGCGATGAATTCGCCGCTGGCCGTTTCCGTGGCACGGTTCGTCGCATTGGCGAGGTTGGCATCTCGCCGCTCCCTGATGACACGGACCCGCGGATTTGCCCGTTCGGCTTGCTCTAGAATCATTTGGACGTCGTGGCGCGACGAGTGGGCGTCGCAAAGGCAAAGCTCCCAGCCGTCGTAGCTCTGAGCTAGGACCGAGGCGATGGCATCTGCGAGGAACTGTGGTTCGGGATCGTGCACCGCGACACACACGGTGACCAATGGCCTGATGGCCCATGTGCCAGACGCGAGTCGTTGCAGCTCGAGTTGGGCAGCGGATGGTGTTCGCAACTCGAGCCACCTACGGTATTCCTCCTCCGCCGTGCGCGCCGCGGCGCCAGGCTGCGTCTCGCCAGCGAGCGATGCACGGCGGCGGCGGGCCACAGCGCGTTTCGCTGCCCCCGCCGCGGCCTTCCGACGGCGTGTGTCCACCGGCAGCAGAACCGTTGCAACATGCATCATCGCCCTCCGGAAGCCAGAAGGGCGGACGTTCGACGGGCTCCTGGCCCTCAAGGTCTCGGTCAATAGCGTGAGTTCCGAGTAGCGTCGTCTAGAGTCAGCGAGCTCGTCGATCAGCTCGTCGCTGACGGCTGACCATCGCGCCACAGCGAGCCGTAAATCATCTGCGTTCGGTTCGTCATCGTTCACATTCTGGCCTCCTTGCAAGCCGAAACTCCACGAACGGCAGGCACCCGCTGGACGGATTGTGACATGCCGCATCGAGACGGTGACGACGCGGACATTGCATGCGTCTCCGGCAGATGTCGCAATCGAGGGGTCATGAGACGGGGTAGCAGCTCCCCTACCTCCGAAAGCGCCTGACAACAGCCGCGCTCGTGTTTCTCAGCGGTCGGGTCATTCTCCAGGTCCTAGAGTCACTGAGAGCTTCATGCAACGCACGGACCCGAGCAAGTTCCGCCTGTGCTTTCTCCAGCTCGGTTCGCAAGGCCGCCCCATTGCTAATCAAAAGGGCTGTAGCCCACGGTGACTCAGTACATGGTAGGTCGGCATGGAAGCTTCGGTGTGGCCCGGCGAGCTCTTCCAGTCGGTGGATCAGCTGCTCCTGTTCGGGGAGCAGGAGATGTGATTCCTCGGTCGGCGCCTGATGTTGCAGGTCTTCCGTGACCATTGTGAGCGCTCGCTTCTCATCCCACGTCAGGGCATAGGGCTGGAAGCGACCGAGCGACATCAACCAAGCAACGAGCTGGTCGACATGCGCCTGCGGCTCCGTTACGAGGGCCTCATAACGAACAACGAATACGTCGAGATCGGACACAGCATGCAGCGCGCTCCGTGTGTACCGTTCCCACAGGGCAAGCCCGGTGACCATTGAGAGCCCGTCGCGTCTGCTCAGTGACCGCGCGACGGCTGTCGGTGACCGCCACACCAGCACTCCTGTGAGCGGGGCAGGCATGCATGAGCGCCAGTACGGGAGGAGGAGGCACGTCCTCGGATCCTTCCAGACCACCGGACCGTCCTCTGGAAAGGCGGCTGCAGCAGCTGCACCCGGATCA
>JBKQRT010000037.1:0-7722 GCA_052143895.1 Acidimicrobiales bacterium
GCGCCCTCGGCCCTGAACACGTTGTCGAAGCTCGCCACGTACTTGGTGTCCCGGTCGCGGACCCAGAACCTGGAGGTGATCTCTGCGTCTGCGAGGTCACCGGTCGCATTCCTCGCCTGTTGGGTGACCCATCCTGCATGGGGATGAGCGGTCACTCCGGTGATCCAGACCCTCCGACGTCCCAGTTCGATGAGGAACAGGACGGAGAGACGCTTGAACGAGACGGTGTCGACATGGAAGAAGTCCGTGGCCACGACGCTCGCTGCCTGGGCACGCAGGAACGCACGCCAGGTGGGACCACTCCGCCGGGGAGCAGGGCCGAGCCCGTGGCCCTTCATGATCTTGGCGATGGTGCTCGCCGCCAGCCGCACGCCGAGCTTGCTCAACTCACCCTGGATGCGCCGGTAGCCCCACCGCGGATGCTCCTTGGCCAGGCGCACGACGAGGGCCGTCGTGGCGTCGTCGACGGGCGGGCGACCCGGTGAGCGATGGGGGTAGGTCCAGCGTCTGGTGACCAGCCGGCGGTGCCAGGACACCAGGGTGGCGGGCGTCACACCGAAGGTTGCCCAGGACGAGCGCGGAAGGAATCGACTGAGGGCGGCCAGGAGGGCGCGATCGGCGGGCTCGTAGGCGGGACGCCCCACTTGGCGCCGAAGTGCCTCCACTTCATGGCGCAGGGCGAGGAGCTCGGCCTCCTTGGAGCCCCCGCAGCGAAAGAGTAGGAGGACCAACTCGAGCAACTGACGCAAGCCGAGGTAGACGAAGGCCCACAACTGCCCTCTGGCCCGGCGTCGTCGCATCGGGATGACGGTAGCCGCCGTGGTCGACGCCCTGCACAGAGTCCCTGGTCGAGGGGGTGATCGGGTTTTCGGACATTACGGGCTGACTGCCCCCTACCGCCGGCTGTGGGTGCGTTATCTGGCCTCCGGTGGACTCAATGTCCATGCTGCCACGACCAGCGGCGGCAGCCGAACTCCACTGCGCACAGGATGGTATCCAGCTGCCCGAAGGCGCTCCTCGAAGTGGTCAATCACCGCCGTCTGATCCGCGAGCTGCCAATCAAAGCTGGGGTCACCAACGTCATGACGTGAAGAGAACTCGTGGACGATCGGGGCAGAATCGACCATCACAAACGTCACGTACCACCGATTCTCTGACGACACCAGTTCCGCTCGGGTCGCCGAATAATGGAACTTCAGTTCTATTGCTTGAACCCCCTTTCGGCCGCACCCCGAAGCGTACTCCCCCTGCTTCTAACCGCCCCCGGACGCAATCACATCGGGGTCGCGCCCCGTCAGATTGTGACATTTTCCTCTAGCCACTCGGCTCACCCGGGCGAAGATGGACCAGAGGGGAGGGGATGAAGAGGACGAAGGGGGAAAAGGGGGGTAGAACGTGATGCCAGAGAATGCATACGATTCGTTGGTGCGACGGACATACGCGGACTTCGAGTCAGGAGATTTGGATCTCCTTGGAGTGGTCATGGCGGAGGAGGTGGTATGGCATGAGCCGGGGCGGAGCAGGCTCGCCGGTCACTACAAAGGCCCGAAGGAGGTCCTTGGATTCCTGGGGGAGCTGAAGGCGCGTAGCAGCGGCACGTTCAAGATCGAGGTCTTGGACGTGCTCAGTGAACCGGAGCGGGCAGTTGTCCTTCAGCGAGAGACAGCAATGAAGAATGACAAGACCTTGGACGTGATCGCAGCAGTCGAGTTCGAGATTCACCACGGGAAGATCACCGAGGTCACCGTCTACCAGCATGATGTTTACGCGTTCGACGAGTTCTGGGCGGACGACTCGGGCGAAGAAGACAACATGGACGACATTGAATCGGAGTTGGAGTCCTCAACACGGGAGGCTGGTCTCGGATCCCTGCCTTAGCCAGTAGCCAGCGCGTCCCTGAACACCGGCTCGGAGGCGTTATCGAGCGGGGTGCGCTTGCCGAGGGCTAACTGTCCATGACCGAATCCTCCTACGGGCGTGTGGAGAGGCCGTCTACTGCCTGACCATCGCCACCGAGAGGCGGTCCTCTGGACTGATGAGGTGCGACTGGTCGTCCGATCCCTGGTCGAGCTGGACCCAGTTGACGGCACCAGTGAAGTGGCTCGTATCGGGTGAGTAGTCGTCACTAACAGAGGTTCCATAGTCAACCCCGACATCAAGCGTTTCGTCGCCCGAGAACAGCATCGGAATGCTGGCCTCTTGGCGGGAAGTCCCTACTGGAACCCCGTCCACGAACAGCGTCGTAGTTGCACCCTTGGCGAGGCCATCACCGTCGTAGGCAAACTCGACGCGGACCTGGTGATTCCCTGGACTGAGCGGACCGGTCCCCACTGCCTTCACCCGATTGAGGCCAAGCAGGTTGTAGCAGTGGGTGGGCACACCGTCGTTGAGGTAGATCGACCATCCACCGAACGCCCCCCCTGGGCCACGATCACGCCATGTGCCTCACCCTCGGGAACCTCGATGTCAGCAGTCACCGCGTAGGACTTGTTCTTCAGGTTGAGGACCGTGTTCTCGGTGAGCCGTCCCATTCCGCCGAATAGCAGCTGGGACGGCCCCTCAGGCAGGGCGGGTCTGCCGGCGAGGTCCGAGTTGAACCTCTCGATTCGTCGGTCATCAAGCGGCAGTACCTGGTGTTTCACCGCCTCGATCAGGAACTGACGTTGGAGGGCAGCCAGCTTGTCAGGATGTTCTCCGGCGAGATCGTGGGCCTGAGTCCAGTCAGTGGTGATGTCGTACAACTCCCACACGTCGTCGTCCAACGCCGGAAGCTCGGCACCGAACAGCCACGGAACGCTATGCCGGGTCACCGCCATCCAGCCCTTGTGGTAGATCCCGCGATTGCAGACCATCTCGAAGTACTGGCTCTCCCGCCGGTCGGGAGCTTTGGCATCGTCGAACAGGTAGGTCATCGACACGCCCTGCAGGGGCTGTTGCTCGAATCCGTTTACGAGCGTGGGTTCAGGCAGATGGGCCGCATCGAGCACAGTGGAGGCCACATCAATGACGTGGTGGAACTGGCTGCGCATGTAGGCGATCACTGATTCTCGCGTTTCGCGATCAGCGAAAGTCGCGGTCAAGTAGAACCCGTTGCGCTCTCCTCGCGTAGTTGTAACTGATCGGAATTCGTAGGTCAAGCATCGATCCGGTGCGGCCCGGCCGACGGCAGAACAGCGGTGCTTTGGATGTGTCGTTCACTGCGGTGATCGTGCGAATGGGACGGGAGCTGCAACCGTCGGCCGGACGTGATGCACCGGGTGATCCAGGGTGGTGCTCGGGCCCGCTCGACGGTCTTCGGGTCGAAGCCGGAGGTGCTATCTCCCGGCTGCTCAGCCCAGCTTCTGGAGGATGACGTTGGTGGTCGCCAGGTCGAACTCCTCGGGGTCGAAGTCCTCGCCGACCCACTCGATGTACTCGTCAAACTCCTCGTGTCCAGGGTCCGAGATCGCCTGGAGCAGGTCTGCATATCCGTAGGCTCCGCCGCAGTCCTCAGGAGGGCACGAACGCTGACCATCGAGGCACACGGCAGACGGGAGCTCGGCGGGAACCTTGATGACTTCCTCCACGACCACCTGGTGCTGCCAGTCGTCGCCGAAGTCGTACTCGTAGCGGAATCGCCGCTCGTCCCCGATGGCCGAGCGGACCGTGAACTTCTTCTCGTCCAACTCGCCCTCAAGAAAGTCGTCGAGGTGCATCCCGTAGCGCTTGGCGCCGATGGTGAAGGCGTGGAGGTGGGAGTCGGTCCACCCCATGGCCACCTGGATGATGTCGTGCAGCTTGTCGAGTCGGATCCCCGACGGGACGAGCAGCCGTCGCCAGATCGCTGGATCCACCTCCTCCAGATCGATCCGCAGTTGGAGCACAGTGGGGGCCTTGGGCTTGGGTGTGGGCTTGGGCATGCCGGCAGATTACGCGAGCCACTGAGGACGGTCACGACGAGGACGAGGATCCAGATGGTGGTCATGCCTTGGACGCCTCGGCCAGGGCGGAGTGCTCACGCATGCGCCACGAGGGCCCTTTGATGTTGAACACCACCGCTCGGTGCATGAGCCGGTCGAGGATGGCACCGGCCACCACCGGGTCGCCGAACACGTCACCCCAGGCGGGCAGGCCCCGGTTGGTCGTGACCAGCGTGGGATGGCCGTTCTCGTAGCGGGCGTTGACCACGTGGAAGAACACCCCGGCCCCCTCGGTGTCGATGGGAAGCAGTCCCACGTCGTCGACGACCAGGACCGAGGGTGCGGTGAATCCCCGGAGCTTGGTGGCGAAGTTGCCTTCCCGGCGAGCCTGCAGGAGGGTCCGCACCATTGCATCAGCCGTCGAGAAGTAGCCCCGGTAGCCGGCCTCGACCGCCGTGGTGGCCAGCGCCACAGCCAGGTGGGTCTTGCCGCACCCGGGCTGACCCAAGAACACGATGGGCCGGTTCTCCTCGATGAAACGCAACGTGGCCAGGTCCTCGACCAGTTTGCGGTCGACCGACGGTTGGAAGTCAAAGTCGAAGTCGGCCACGCTGCGCACGTAGGGGAAGCGGGCGTAACGCAGCCGGGCGGCCAGACGCCGGTTGGTGGTTGCGGCCACCTGCTCGGCCATCACCGCGGCCAGGTACTCGACGTGGCTCCAGTTCTCGGCCTTGGCCCGGTCGGACAACGTGGCGAAGCACTCCGTCGCCCGCCCCAGCTGAAGGTAGCCGAGGTCGTTCTTCAGCTGCTCGTAGGGGGAGGTCGCGGTCATGGCCTTCCCCCGACAGCTCCATAACGGGCGGAGAGATCAGGCGCGTCCACGTCGAAGTCGGCGTAGGGCCGGGCCGGACGGGGGACGAGGGGGCCGGCGACCAGGCGCAATGGCACCGTGGTGCGACCGAGGGCGGCTGCTTCTGCAGCCTGGCGATGGGCGGGTTCCCACACGTCGTCGTGGGGGGATTCGACGAGGTGGTGGGTGGCGACGGTCCTTCCGCCCCAGGTGATCTGGAGCACGCCGGAGTCCACCTCGACCCGGGCTCCGACCATCTGGCCGAGGCACTCGGGTGGCACCGAGTAGCGCACCCCATTCCACTCGATGAGCGGAAGGGCCACGTGCACCCGGCGGGGAGCCCGGTAGGCGGTGTCGAACCTATGGGGCGGGAGTGGTCGGAGGAACGGGCGTTCCGTGTCGAGGCGAACGACGGGCCTGTCCCCGGTGACCGAGTGCACCCGGCCGTTCACCCGCTTGGCCAACCACACGCCGGCGGTCTCGTTCAGCTCGGCGACGGACGACGGCGGGCCGAGGACGGCCAGCTCCTCCATGAACGAGTCCTCGAGCCCCCGGAAGGGCCATTCGATCTTGCCTTTGCGTTTGGCTCCCCCGCCTGGCACGCCTTGATCTCGGTGCCATGGTGGACGGCGAACTCCATGGTCGGAGGGTGGAGGCTGAACCGCCTCCCCTGGGAGGTGCCGATCGCCCCCATCCGGTCGGTCCGTGACCGATGGGGCACCCCGCCGAGCTCCTCGAAGTGGCGAACCAGGCCCTCGAAGGTGTGCTGGCGGTCGACCGAGGTGGTGAACCACCACGTCAGGTATCTCGACCAGCAGGCAACGGCACCGAAGCACCACAAGGAGTCGCCAAGACCCCACGCCTTTCCTCGTGCCGAACAGTCCGAGAAGTCGAACTGGGACTCCTCGCCCGGTGCGGTCTCGATCGGCACCGAGACCTGGGGTGCGGGCCGGAACCGGGGGCCACGGAGCGCACGGACTTTCCGGACCACCGACGGGTAGGAGCCGGAGAACCCCTCGGCGGTGATGATCTCGTAGACGCTGGTCGAGAGCAGTCTCGATGGTGGCTCGATCAGCTCGGCGATCCGGGATCCCCAACGCTGGTCGACCATCAGCAGCGCCGGATCCGTCGTCCGCGCCCGGGGCGGGCCACCGTTCTTCAACCACTTGGCCACCGTGGCCGGGTGGTAGTTGGTCTCGCGGGCAATCTCGGCAATCGTCCAGCCTTGGCTTCTCATGCCAAGTACATCCATGTACTCCTCCTGGGTAAACATGGCAGTGGCTTCCTCCAGTGCTCGGTGTTTCGTCACCCGAGACGCTGGAGGAGGCCACCACTGCCGTGGTGGATACCGTTGGAGAAGTGCAACCTGTTCTAATCAACCGCGAATTTCAGTGATCGCCGATCGCGAGTTTCGTTGATCGCCCACAGCGCACTTCGCCCTTCGATGTAAATCCATTGGGCCAATGGACGATGGCACCGTTGCGAGTGCCACCGAAGTGGGAGGCCACCTGCTTGGTCCATTGGTATGGAGTGCACATGGCATGGGCCCAGCCCACCGCGTAATGGTTGTACGCCTCTGGGGTGCCGAACTTGTCGATGTTGGCGGCCATGAACTCGGCGGTCTCGAAGGCCGCCGCTCCGTTCAGCGAGAACAGTTCGTTGAAGGTGCCATTCGGTGTTCCCTCGGCACTGGCACCGTTGTCGCCGATGATGTAGTACACCAACGTGCCATCCAACACGTCGAGCTCTTCGAGGAGGTCGATCACCCTGCCCACGGCGTGGTCCGTGTGCTCGAGGAACCCGGCATAGACCTCCATCTGTCGGGCCAGTACCGGTTTCAGGATCTCCGGCACATCGTCCCATGCCTGGATATCCTCGGGTCGAGCGGTGAGTTCGGCGTCAGCCGGGAGCACACCCTGCTCCCTCTGGCGGGCGAATACCTCGGCCCTGAGTTCGTCCCATCCGGCATCGAATCGGCCCCTGTATCTATCCGACCATTCGGGGGCGACGTGGTGCGGGGCGTGGGTTGCACCGGGCGCGAAGTAGGCGAAGAACGGCTGATCGGTCTGCATCGACCGCTGTTGGCGAATCCACGCGATGGCCTTTTCGGTCAAGTCGTCAGTCAGGTGATACCCCTGCGCCGGCGTTGCCGGTGGCTCCACCGGCGTGGCGCCCTCGTAGAGGGCCGGGTAGAACTGGTTGGTCTCACCGCCGATGAACCCGTAGAAGTAGTCGAACCCACTTCCGGTGGGCCAGAGGTCGAAGGGTCCGACCGGGCTGGTCTTCCACACCGGCACCTCGTGGCACTTACCGAACTGTGCCGTCGAGTAGCCGTTCAGCTTCAGAACCTCAGCGAGTGGAGCCGTTGACTTCGGACGGATGGAGGTATAGCCGGGAGCCGAGGTAGCGATCTCCGGGATCGCACCCATACCAACCGTGTGATGATTTCGGCCAGTCAGCAGAGCTGCCCGTGATGGGGCGCACAAGGCAGTGGTATGAAACCGGCTCAGCTTGATGCCGCCCGCGGCAAGTCGATCAGCCGTCGGTGTGTTGATCACTCCACCGAAGGCCGACGAGGCACCGAACCCGATGTCGTCGAGCAAGACGACCAGGACATTGGGCGCACCTGCTGGAGGGCGAACATCGGTGATGGGCGGGAACGATGTATCGGGGTCCTTGGCATCGTAGGTGGTGAGGCCCACGTCTTGACGATCGTGGATTGGCAAGACATAACGGTTCACATCCTTGGACTTCGCCATGGGATTCCTTCCGGGGTTCTCGGGCAGCAAAGCAGCGGGGGAATGTCGGTGGCCGTGCTCCACGGGCACACAACGGATGACAACGCCCTGTCTAGCAGGCCGCCCCACCAGGTGTTCCGCTTGAATCCGCCCGGATTCTGACCAAGAATCCAGCGATGGACTCTGATGGCCAGCCTGCCGTGTTGTTCGTCTACTTCACAGTCGAGCCGGTCCA
>JBKQRT010000038.1:0-3233 GCA_052143895.1 Acidimicrobiales bacterium
GACGGCGGTGATTGACCACTTCGAGGAGCGCCTTCGGGCAGCTGGATACCATCCTGTGCGCAGTGGAGCTCGGCTGCCGCCGCTGGTCGTGGCAGCATGGACATTGAGTCCACCGGAGGCCAGATAACGCACCCACAGCCGGTGTTCGGAGGCACCCCGGCGGGAACAGCATTTCGATGCGAGCTTGCTCATCAGCCACGACTGCGAGCCCGGCAGCTCCGATCTCAATGAGATCGATCCGCCTAAACTCGAGATCCGAGTCCAGAAGAGGCGGTGACGTCATGAGCGATGAATCTCAAGCGTCGGAACGTCCCACCCCGCAAGCTGCCGAAGTGCCCGGTGGGCCCAATCCGACGGCACCTTCTCCGGGAAGTCCGACGAGACGCACTCGGATCTCAGCAGCCTGGGTGGGCGTAATCATCGGCGTTGTGGTGCTGGCGTTCTTGCTGGCGTTCATCATTCAGAACGGTCAGTCCGTCAAGGTGTCCTTCTTCACCGTGAATGTGAAGATGCCTCTCGGTGTCGCTCTGCTGCTGGCGGCAGTCGGCGGCGTCCTGCTTGCCGGGATCGTGGCGTCACTACGTATCTTCCAGTTGCGTCACCGCTCCCACCAATCGCAATGAGCTAGCCGCCACTCGTTCTTCGTGACCGGAAAATCGACGTACGCCACTGCCGGATTCCGATCGGTCCTCATACGCCGCTCCCCTGCCCCCGGGGTGCCGTTTATGGGCAGTTAGCTGCCAGCAAGCGAACGCCGATCGATAATGCGCCCCGGCCCGGTGACGCTCCTATCAATGTCAAGCCCTTCGATGGGGCTCCGGGGTAAAGACAGCGGACACAACAATGATGAGCCACTCGAATGGCGAGGGCATGCTCTTACGAAGTCACGCGTCTTTGGTGAGAGTGGTCCCGAGTCGTGGGTCGGCGGGTCACCGGCAAGTCAGCCCCGAGGGGCGACAGATAGGGGATGAGCCAGACCCACGGCCCGGGGATTCAGCCGCGAGGGAGGAACCGATAGACCTCACGGGCGATGTAGCGCTGGAGGATCCGGATGACGTCCCGCTTGGTCCGTCCTTCCTTCACCCGGCGGTCGAAATAGGAGCTGGTCTCTGGGTCATGGGCGATGCGGACCATAGCGATACGCCACAGCGCTGCGTTGGCCTGACGGTCGCCACCGTCGTGCCGCCGCAAATGCCCGGAGTTCTTCCCCGAGTCGGCCGGCACGGGTGACGCGCCGCACAGGTGGGCCCAGGCGGCCTCCGAGTGGAGTCGTTCGGGGTTGTCGCCGGCCGCCACCAATAGCGACGGGGCGGTGTCGGGTCCGACCCCGAAGCGAGCCATTAGGTCGGGAGCCGTGGCCAGGAGAAGTGACTCGATCTTCTCGTCCAAGTCGGCGAGCTCCCGGTCGAGACCTTGAATGCGATGGGCCAGCGAGGAGAGCGATGCCTTGGTGGCCGCAGTCACTGGATCCGGCGATCTCGTGGATCGGAGCTTCGCTGCCTCGGCCACGAGGGCCGCGACCGACAGGCCCTTCATGCGGGAATGGAGCTGGTCAGGGGCGGTGATTCCCAGATGACGCATCTGGACAATGGCCTTCACCCGAGCCTGGCGGGCCGAGCGCTTGGCCACCACCAGGACCCGGATGGCCTCGACAGGACCGTCCTTGGTCTTGCCCGCACCTGAGGCCCGACCGCTGATGGCGGCCCGGGCGGCTTCCAACGCGTCGAGGGGGTCGGACTTGCCCTGGTTGCGTCGGGACTGCCGGTTGGGTCGGTTTACTTCTACAACCTCGACACCCTTGCGTCGCAAGTACCGAGAGAGTCCGACCCCATAGGAGCCAGTGCCCTCGACGCCGACCTTGGTCACCTGGCCGAACTGCTCGAGCCAGACCAACAGGGCTTTGTAGCCACCGGCGTCAGCATTGAACGACTCGGTGCCGACCAGCCGACCCAGCGGGTCCAGGGCCGCAGCGACGTGTTTGTCCAGGTGGGTGTCGACACCACCCGTGATCCCGGGAGCAGCTTCTACGATGGTCATGGCCATCCCTTCCTTCCTTAGCGGTTGAGGGGTGGCACGGCCGTCCTTGATCGGAGCGACGGGCGGTCCAGGTTGTTGGTAGCAACCCGGGCCAATCACCCAACCTCAGAGACGGGGCGTGCCGTTGTCAAAGTGCAACTGGAAGAGCTCGGTCGACGACGCCCGAGGACGCCTCATGACTCCAAGTCAGGCCGAATCTCCCAGTGCTCCCGAAGCTATTGGGGACCAGCACCAAAGCGGTGGACCCTGAAAGCCATTGTCATTGATAGGGGACGCTCTATGGAAAGCTCTGCGGCGTGAGGCGGTCGGCAATCGGGGTATGGGTCGCAGTCATCTCAGTTGTCCTCCTCGCTGCCGCATGCGGTGGTGGGCCATCAGGACCTGCGGCCATCCAGTCCACGACCTCGACGACGACTAAGACCGTAACTCTGACGGCAGAAAAGGTAACGGTCTCACCTCGGATAGGACTTCAGGATGGTCAGCAAGTAACTATTCACGTCCAGGGTTTCGGGCTGGGTGTGCCGGGAATCAAGTTCTTCCTTTCTGAGTGTCAGTCACCTTTGCAGGTCAATCCTCTGGGGTGCGGGAGCCAGTTGGCCGCCCAGCCCTTCGGTCTCACCGACAGCAACGGAGACGGATCGGGGTCGGAATCCTTCACTGTCCAATCAAGGGCCGCAACACGAGCTCTCAGCTCGGTGTTGGTTCCTTGCGCCGGAACGTGCGTGATCGTGGCGACCACGGGAGCCAACGGCAACTACACCTTCGCACCCATCGCCTTCGCCGGGTAGCTACTGCCCCACCTACCCGGTGATCGGGGGAACCCTCAGGTCAGTTTGAACACTTCCTCCAGGTGGTCGATCAAAGGGGCCAGCCTGATCACGTCAGCGGTCATCAACGACCGGGGCCGCCGTGCGGTGCCAGCGACCCAGCGGATAATCCCTAGCAGCAACGCTCGGCCCACTACGCTGAAGGCCCACAGGGTCGAGCGGTATGGAGGAGTAGCTGTGTCGATGACCGACGAGTCCAGTGGTGGTGCGTCTCCGTGGGACCGGCAGCTCTACGCACATCTGAAGGGGCATGTCGAGACTGAGTGAACCGACCTGGTCCGCGTGGAGACCTTTCCGCTTGGAAAGGATGGTGCCATGCCAGCGAACCAGGGATCCCAGAAGAGGTACCCGCCTGAGTTGAAGGAGCGG
>JBKQRT010000039.1:0-11010 GCA_052143895.1 Acidimicrobiales bacterium
GCTTTCTCGGAAGGTGCGCCGGTATCTGGCCACTGCCGGCGTGCACAAGAAGGGCAGCTGCCACCTACTCCGTCACTCGGTTGCCACGCTGATGCTCGAAGGCGGCGCTGACATTCGCTACGTGGCAGAAATGCTGGGGCATGCGCGTTTGGAGACCACCCAGCGCTACACCAGGGTGAGCATCGACCGTCTCCGAGCGGTTCATGCAGCCACCCACCCGGCCGCCGGCCTCTCCACGGCCATGGCCACCGAGTTGTGCGCGGTGCTTCCCGGACGACCGGGATTGAACGACCTCCTGGGTAGTCCACCAGGGCGGCCCGTGTACGGCAAGATGGTTCCGTGCACGCCCCTGGGATCGCCACCGGCCACCGACATCGGCAGAGTCGTGCTCGCAACTACTGCCGATCCAACAGCCAGCGCGGTCGAACCCCTGAGATCACGACGGGCTTTCAATCAAGTTGCTTGGTCAATCGCTACTACGACCCGGGCACCGGGCAGTTCCTGACCGTGGATCCGATGGTTGACGAGACCGGGCAGCCCTACAGCTATGCCGGCGGCGATCCGGTGAACGGGAGCGATCCGAGTGGGGATGTCACATGTCCCAGTTGGGTGCCCGGGTGCGGCACCGTCACGGACGCCCAGAGTGCGGTGTCAGGTGCCTACAGCTCGGTGACCACGAGCTCGGCGTACACGTGGTTCAACCAGAACATCAACCCAGCCTACCTGGCACTCACCGGCTACTACAACGAGTGGGAAGCCACCGAGAACGGCTGCGGGCTAGGGACGGAGCTCGGCTACGGAGCCCAGGGCGTGCTCGGCGTGGCCGGGACTTTAAGTCTTGCGGTGGGCGGCGGCGAGGTCGCCGGCTTCATTGAGAATCCAGACCAGTTCTTCCAGATTGGAAATCGTGGGTTCCATCTCCACTTCGACGAGGACCCACATGGTGACATCGGTTCGCACCTTCAGATCGACAGCTGGTTCAAGGGAGTGTCCGGAAGCGGACGCTCATGGCGACTTCCCTGGCCGCCTTGGTAGTCCAGCGATGGAGGAAGAAATGGCCGATCACCTGCTTGTACATGTCACTGATGCTGATCAACTCAAAGAGGTGGACGGACTACTCCACGATGCTGGATTCTCGGTGCTCGACTTGAAGTACGACGAGAGGCTCGGCGTAGTGCAGGTCCCGTTTCACAGGAACCAGAAGACTCACGACCTGCTTGTTCGCAAGCCCCGGGGTGACGATGTTGACTCCAAGGACGAGGCATTCGCCGAACGGGTCTTGGAGGTAAACCACGTGCGTGGAATGACCGTGCACGATCCGGATGGACTCGTTGAACACAGCTATGCGCGACTCGAATTCTCCAGCTCTGGACATCTGGCCATCAAGTCAAACTTCCCCGGTGGCGTTGATCTGGAGGTGTCCGAGATCGACGTACAAGTGAAAGCCTGAAGGACCTGTCCTTCCACGTTTCGGTCGCCTGGCTTGGCACCGGGGTTCAGTCATGTCCCCTCCTGAATACCCGGAACACGATTTCAAGGGAACTTTCGCGTGACCGAACAGGAGTTGGTTCGATCCGCAGCTGGGTCGTAGTAGCCCTCTACTAAGACCCCCACCACGTGAGCGTTCATGAGGGTCGATCCGCTCATCAGCCAGATATGGCAGGCCCACATCAATGGTGTACGACCGTCTGTTGCAGTTATCGACGGTGGTGAGCTCAAAGGCCGAAACCGGAGTCACGGCTGCGGTCGCGGTCTCGACTTCGGCGTCGGTGTCGGTCATCGTCGTGGCTCGAAGTGCGGCCGACGTCCAGTTCGTCTCTCGCCTGGTCGGCCTGCCGCATGACCTCCCAGCATGACGCCAGGCCCCCCGTTCCGACCCGTTCCCAGGAGATCCCTGCTCGTTCAGGAATCCTGCTGCGCCCACTGTGGCGACCGTGGTGCGCCAGTGGTCCCGCTGCTCGGGGTCGGTGGGCTCAGGGCCGATCGTCGGTGTACCTGTGACGTTCCAGCGGGATCGGTAGGCCTCGATGGCGCCGGCGGCTGCCTGCCAGCGCTCGGTGGCGGCCAAGCGCTCGGGGAGCGGGCCGAGGAGATCGGTGACGTGCCGGGGCGAGGTGTAGGCGGCGGCCCGGCCCAGGCGGTACTCATACCGTCGAATCACGCCCTCCATTCGGGACCAGCGGCTTATTTCCTCCTGGTGGCGATCGACCCACTGGTTGCGGACACGCTGGGCTGCAGCCAGGCTGGCCAGATCCTGGGCGGCTGCGGCCTGGTTTCGAAAGGTGAGCCGGGCCCGCTGGTCCCGAAGCATGGCGGCGGCAAGCTGATCGGTCACATCGGCCGGTGCGTGATCGTTGAGCCAGGATCCGAGCACAGCGTGCTCGTGATAGGTCTTGGCCAGATCGTCGGGGGCAGGGACCGTCGTCTCCGGCAGTCGGTCGACGGCCATGGTCTGCTCTCGACTGCGCTCCAGAGCGTCGACCAGTGAGTCCAAGGCCTCTCGACGGTCGGTGCCGTCGCCGTGGTGCCCGATCTCCCACCGTGGGTTCTCCGGTGCGGCCACATACAAGTTGTTGGACAGACGACCCCGGGAGAGCTGGGTGTACCCGGCTTCCTGGAAGAGGCTGTCGCCACCGAGGCCGAAGGTGTGGTCCACGGTGATTCCCTGGGAGCGGAAGACGGTAAGGGCGTAGCCGAGGCTGGTTGAGCGCTCGACGTAGATCTGGGGAAGGATGGCCCGGCGCCCGTCATCGAGCTGGACGATCAATTCTGTTCTCGATCCAGTTTCCGGGCCGCTCGGTGCTTCCTTCTGACCGGCCATGACGACGTCACCCTCCACTCGCGCAACGTCACCCTCCCTGCCCACAGCCCTCTGTTCACCAGTGTGGGCGGGATCGGCGACGCCGACCACGGTGGCAAAGGTGCCATTGCGAATCCTGACAGTTGCCGCTCCGGACTCTGATCCTGGCTCCCTCACCCGCTGGTTCTGCTCGAAGATGACCCGGTCACCCACGCTGAAGGTCTTGTCACCGATCCTGATCTCCTCGCCCAGCTCGCCACTGGCCTTGCGGTGCGCCCGGACCATCTCGTTGAGCGCCCGGACGTCGACCCTCCGTACGGCGAGGATGGCGGTGGTGTGCTCCCGGTGGACGGCCCACCAGTCCTCAACCAGGCGTTGTCGTGCTTCATCGATCGAGCCGGTGATGGTTACCCGGCCATGATCGACGTAGGCGTTGACGGCCGGAACCACATCCCCACTTCTGAGCGAAGCAAGAGCCTCCCGTTCCCACGCCTGGTCAGCACCAGCCTGACGTCGGTTGGTGGTCAGGGTGATCACGTCATCGCCCAGCTCTTGGGACAGCGTCCGGAGCGCCCCTCCGGCGTCGATCGACGACAGCTGGCGGTTGTCCCCGACCAGGACCACCTTGGCACTGGACACATCGGCATAGCGGCGGAGCTGGTCAAGGGAGCGGCTGCCGACCATGGAGGCTTCGTCGACCACGATCACGTGCCGATTGGTCAGTCCGCCTGCCTCACTCAGGTCGGCCAGGAGTTGGGTGAGCGACGAGCTCGGGATGCCGGTGCCGGTTTCGAGGTCGGCCGCCGTCCTCGCCGCCACAGCTGTGCCCATGACCCGGAAGCCGGCCTCCTCCCACCCGATGCGGGCAGTGCCAAGCAGGGTGGACTTGCCTGTGCCGGCCTCGCCCACGATCAGGTCGTAGCCGTTGCCCGACGTGAGCAACTGCCTGACCCCGTGGGCCTGTTCCCCATCGAGGTGATCGTGACGGCGAAGGAGCTCATCGACCACAGCTGATCCCACTTGGGCGGTGGCAGTGTCCACGCCGGCCATCGCAGAGTGAACGATCCTCTGTTCGGCGGCCAACAACTCAGTCGTCGTGTACCGCCGGTCGCCGCTTGTGACAGGCACGACGTGCCCGCTTCTGGTCCGGAGGTGTTCGGTGCCTGCACCAGAATCGGCGAGGACCCGGACCACGTCGCTTCGCTCGAGGAAGCTGGCTGTCAGTGCCACCGCTTGGTCGGGGGTGACGTCGAACGCCCTGGCCACAGCGCCGAGGACCTCTCGCCGAGAGAAACTCGATCCGAGCAGGGTGAGGGGCAGCGCTCTTGAACCGGGAAGACCGGAATCGGACCGTTGCTGCTCGTCGATCGGCCAATCGTCGAGTGATACCCCCGCCTTCCCTTCCAGGATTTGGAACACCTCCTCGACTTCTGCCGCACCGGGCGCTGCCGTTGGCTCGTCACGCCCGAGAGTGTCGGTCAAGTCGTCGACCGTTGCCGCCCGGCTGCCACCCTCCCCGTCGGGGAGCTCAATGGCAGAGAGCTGCTCCCTCCAGCCCTCACGGAGGACGTCGAGCTGGGCGCCAACCGCCGGCTTCCGGTGCCGAGTATCGAGCGTGGCGGTTTCGGCCGCCTTCTGGGACGCGGTCCCCCGGACCTCCATGGCTGTCTCGATGTCGGACCTGCGCTTCGAGAAGGCCCTGAGGATCGGCTTTGGCACGTCTCGAAGTTCGCTCAGCCCATTGCGTCGAAAATCCCAGGCGAGGTCAAGCGGTGCCAGCTCGGCCCGCAGTGCGGACCGGTAGAGGGTCCCGGCGGTCTTCTGCCACAGGTAGAGCTGGCGACCGTCCGGGGCCGACCACCGGCCGTCGGTCCCCTCGACGAGGTTGGGCACCACGACATGGGTGTGGAGCTGGGGATCGCCGGCCCGGCTGGTGCGGTGGCGGAAGGCCGCACCGATAAAGCCGTTGGCTTCGACCAGCTGCGCCCCGCCGCGGCCCCGCCGGGCGAAGCAGGCCTCGACCGAGAGGTGATCAATCACTGAAGCAACAGCCTGGTCATGGCTAACCGAGATGGCGCCACGAACGTCGGGCGCCCCGAACGCCCAGAGCAACGACACGCCCTTCGGCGCTGAGAAGGTGAGGTCGTAACCCGGTCGGCGACCCGGCTGTACCTGGAGACCTAGGGTCTCACCGTCGGCGGACCTCCCGGCGAGGACATTCCGGAGGTCCCCCGGATCAACCTGGCCGACAAGTCCCAACGCGGCGGCGGTCTGTCCGACCCACTGACCCGGCGCCTCACCTCGGCCGAGGTAGTAATCGTCGACGCTGTTGGCCATCTTGTCGAGGTAGTACTCGGCGCCTCCGGCTACGCCCAGCTTCCCTATGGAGAGCATCGCGGAGGGTTCGGTGATCGGGAAGTGGGCCTGTCCATCCCTCCATGGTCCGAATCGGACGTCACCCTCAACGTCACCCTCGTCGATAGTGGCTGGTCACACGGTTGGACGGACTCGCCAGGAAGGTCGCATCCAGTCGAATACGCGGCGTCGGCACCAAATGGTGCAGGGGTGTGGCAATGACCGTACCGCTTCGTCGGAACAGATCTGCAGTGTCACCCAGGCGCACACGGCGGGCTCGATGCCCGCCTGGGCGCCTCGACCATCCACGGGGCTGACGACCGGGACAACAGCACTCCACACGGTCAGATGGGCGACGTGAGCCCAAGCACCGTTCTCAGCAACCGGGATGGGCCGGGGATCGTTACCCGGGAGGATCAGAGCGGCTCTGAGCAGCCGATCAGCGGACCGTAGGGCCGGGGTCCCGGCACCCGCCGGAACACGTATCGGAAGCCATTCCCGGTCGTGCTTGATCGTTGACGTTGACGCACAAGCCCGAATGATCGCTCCCCTCACCGGATCGTCCTTCGCAACTGAAATGTTCCGACGCGAGTCGCTGGGAGGGTGACGTTGCCGACGGCTCCGTTGCGGAGTTGACAACCGCCAGGGTGACGTTGACCGGGCAGAGGGCGGCGGGTGTTGACAGTGAGGGTGACGTCGGCTCGCTTCAGGGTGACCGGCTGAAGATGACGGGCGTCAGTCGTCGTCGGCCGGCCATCGCATCCATCGTGCCCCTGCTCGTGGACGAGGGAACCAGGACCCCGGGAGAGACCCGGGGAGCCGGTCAGGGGTGCTCGATGAGGTCGGGCGGAAAGGTGAGGGCTCGGACGTGGTCGGCTTCCCAGGAACCGGGCCGGTGGCAGACCAGGCCCTCGGCAGCCAGCGTCTGGGCCCGCTCCCCATCCACTCGGGCGGCATTGTCGTCGCGGTCGAGGCCGAGGGTTACCGCGGCCAGGCCGAGGGCGTAGGAGAGGGCTTCGGGGAGGTTCCCGCCGGTGCTGGGGCCCTCTTCGGGATCGTGGCTGTTGTCGCAGACCCACCAGACCTCGGCCAGTGCGTGGGCGAGGTCACGGACGGCGCTCGTGTAGTTGTCGGTGCTCTCAGTCATGGCTGTCTCCTTGGTGGTGTCGGCAGTGACCGGCACTGCGCCCCGGTGGGCGACGCCTCTGCGTCGATCACCTGTGAGGACCACTCGCCGGCGCCGGTGGGCGGTCAAGGGCGGCGAAGCCGTCACGTGTGATCCGGAGCGCCAGCGGAGGATCCTTGAGGGCCCGTTGGCGGTGGCGTACACCTTCGCAATCGCGCACGAGGTCTGAGTATCTGGGGGCGCCGTCACCCGGAACGTCACCCACCCTGGTTATGGGCCGAGCGTGGGGCGCGTCGGAGGGGGTTGGGAGTGTGGCGTGCGCGCCGGCCTGGATGAAGGGTCGTCGAACCTCTTGGGACCGTGTACCACGCCGGCGTCGACGATGAAGTGGGCGAAAGTGAGAAGCGGAGGCGGGGACATGACGCGAACGGGCCGCTTCCCAACGTGGGATGAGGGTGACGTTGGTCGGGGGGAGGGTGACGTTGGCCGGGTCCGGGGGTGACGTTGGCCTGGTCGGGGGTGACGTTGGCCGGGCGGGGGGTGACGTTGCAACGAACATGGACCGGGGAAAAGGTGACGTTGCTCTGGGACTGGCATGGCCCAGGGTGACGTTGGTCTGGGCCGGGGTGACGACTAGTCGTATCGGAACGCCTGTCGGGCCGTCGGCCTACATCAGTTCGAATTCATGAAGGTGACGATTGGGGTGACGTCGCTTCGGAACATGTGTCAGATGAACGGCCACCTACATTCCCGCGATCAGCCGACCCACAGGCCCGTGGAGTGGCCGTGAGCCGCGTCGAGACTTCCGAGGTCGGACCGACCCACGGTCGACAACCACCAGCGTTAGTTCGCGGGATCGCGGTCGATTTGGCCAAGGTTGCGTCTCCATCAGGACGCGATCCCAACTACGAACCAACGGAGAGTGGCCATGCCCGACGCAGAGCGACTCGTGACCGGAACCACGATTGGGTCGAACGCCAGCTTTTGTCAGCTCCTCAACTGACAGACGACCGCTGGGACAAGATCGCCAGAATCATTCATCGCCAGATCACCTCCGCCCGGGAATCGTCGAATGCCCCACCCTTCTTCGACGCCTGACGCACCACCACAGCCTCTACGACAGAGGAAATCACCTGCCGCTTCTGCTCCACGCTGAGGTCGGGCCACGCTTCAGCCACATTCGTCGGACGGGTGGCAACTGCTACTTGCCGCCTCGTCCACTCTGCCTGCTGACTGCGAAGCTCTGCCTCCTGAGTCTCGAGCTTGGCAATGGCCGGGAACACGACCTCCCCGGACAGTTCCCCATTGGTGAACGTGCTCATCAGCTCGGACTTGCGGCCGACGACCTCCCGGAGTTCCGCTGCCCCGCTCCATGGTTCAACGGTTGTTTCAACCTTGCGCTCAGACAGGTAGATCAGCACAAGTTCCTCAACCAGGGGGTCAAGCGCCTTGCCCGAAATGGCATTCTTGCCACACCCCAAATCAGCAGTCGCTGGCCGACAAGCGTAGGCGTATGTCTGGTGACTGGTATCAGCGTTTCCGGTCATCCGCCGGGAGCAGTTTGCGCACCGCACGATCCCACTGAGTAGGTACTTCCGGCCGCCGGCCCGGGAGTGCTTACCTGAGCGTTCGGGGTCGACCAGAACCGCTTTGACGGCTTCCCAGGTGCCATCGTCCAGAAGTGGTTCGATCAGCCCTCGTACGGGCTCTCCATTGGCGTCTAGCGCCTTCTTCCCTTGGTAGACCCGGTAGCCAGCCATGCGCGGCGAGAGAAGCATCGTCCTCATCACCTGCCGTCGCCAAGGGTGGCCGGCTGTTGTCAGAATCCCCTGTTCGTTCCACCGCCTGCAGATCGAGTGCATTGAGATACCGCCCAGAACATCAGCCGCTGCCTGGCGGACCAGAGCCGCTTCCTTCAGATCGAGCGTCCGACGATCCGGCTTGTATCCGAATGGACGCCATCCTCCCGTTGGAACACCGGTCTGAGCCAACTCGAGGTGCTTGCGCCTGATCCTGCGTGATGTGTCCATCGAACTCTTGTTTGCGAAAGCCACCATCACCCGGGCCATCGTCCGGCCGTCTGAGGTTGAGAGGTCGATATCGGACTGGACCGTGGCGAAGACGAGACCTGGTCGGTCGTCAAAGATGCGAATGGCTCGTTCGAGGTCCACAGGCTGGCGGGCGAACCGATCGAGGTCATAGACCACAACACCGTCGACCAGCCCGAGGTTGAGGTCATCCAGGAGCGCCTCGAACTCGGGCCGCACCACCTTCGTCTTGTAGGCCGACACGTCGTTGTCCACACGGACACTGGCTACGTCCCACCTCCGGCGCTTGGCTAGCGCCCGGCCGTCCTTCTCTTGTCTGGCGACACCGAGTCCCTGGCCTTCAGTGTCTTCCGAGATGCGGCAGTAGATGGAAACTCGCATACGCTGGCCTTATGTCCCTCTATCTGAGCGGCGACGAAGCCGCAGATGAGCTTCTGAGCACGGACTCACTAGCACTTCTTTTAGGAATGGTACTTGACCAGCAGATCCCGCTCGAGCGGGCGTTCCGAGCGCCCTCCGACCTCCGCGAGCGCCTGGGGCGGCCGCTCGATGCATCGGAGCTCGCATCGATGGACCCGGAGGCGCTCGCCACCCTGTTCAGCGAGAAGCCGGCACTGCACCGGTTCCCGAAGTCGATGGCCGGGCGCGTGCAGGAACTGTGTGCACGGATCGTCGACTCCTACGGCGGCGACGCCGCGGCGATCTGGAGCTCGGCGGCCGACGGGCGACAGCTGTTGGCTACCGTGAAGACGCTCCCCGGGTTCGGTGAGCAGAAGGCGCGCATTTTCGTCGCCCTGCTCGGCAAGCAGCTCGGCGTGCGGCCCCCCGGATGGGTGGAGGCCGCCGCGCCGTTTGGTCGACCGGAATCGTTCCTGTCGGTGGCCGACATCGACTCGCCCGAGGCGGCGGCCAAGGTCCGGCAGTACAAGCAGAAGGCGAAGGCGAAGGCGAGGGCCAAGGCCGAGGTGGGCGCCACCAAGGGTGCCTGACCGCTTGGCCGGTCCGATCGTTCCGTGGGATCTGTCCGCACGGAGGCTCTACCTGTGCACACCTGATCGACCCGACCTCGCGGAGTTCGTGGACAGCTGCATCTCCGGAGGCGTGGACATCGTCCAGCTCCGCGAGAAACACCTCGGGGACGACGACCTGATGGACCGGGCGTCTGTCGTCCAACAGGTGTGCCGACGCCACCGGGTGCCGTTCATCCTCAACGACCGCCCCGACCTCGCCGCGCTCCTCGGCGCGGACGGCGTCCATGTGGGCCAGGACGACACACCACCGTCGGTGGCCCGCCAGATCGTCGGCGTCGACGCCATCGTGGGCCTGTCGACGCATGCCCCCGCCGAACTGACCATCGCCTGTGGCGAGCGGGCAGTCGGGCGCTCGGAGGGAATGCCGGCCCCCGTGGATTACCTGTCTGCCGGGCCGGTGACGCCGACACCCACCAAGCCGGGACGCCCCGGGACGGGGCTCGCCTACGTCACCCAGGCGGTCCGACGGTCACCGTGGCCGGTGTGGGTGACCGGGGGCGTCGACCCGGGCACGGTGCCCGCCATGATCGACGCGGGAGCGCGCCATTTCGTGGTCGTGCGCTGGTTGACCGAGGCGACCGAGCCGGAGGTCAGTGCCCGGGCACTCCGCCTGGCGATCGACCTGGCGATCGACCAGGTGGCGGAGTCGTCCTGAGTCGTCCTGAGTCGTCCTGAGTCGGGCAGACGGATCAGCCCGGTGCTCGGGCGCCCAGCCGCCGACCCGCGCCGTCAAGCGGCGCTGCTGGTCGCCGGTCAGCCGGAGGAGCCGACGCTGCCGCTGGACGGCGAGGTGACTACGCGGGATCCTGCCGGCAGCTGCACCCGCGGCGAGGTCCCGACCTGGGAGATGACGAGCTGCACCGACGCGCTCTGCACGTTGAGCATGACCTCCGACATGTACTGACCGGAGACGGTGAAGGCGAACTTGCCCGTCTGACCCGACTTGGTCAGAGAGAACGAATAGGTGTTCCCCGACTGTTGGACGTTCTTCCCATGGCTCGCGTAGGCGAGGTAGCCGTGGACCGGGTCGAGGGCTTGGGCACCCTGGCTCGACTGCTTGTAGAAGATGAGGTGCTTGGTCGAGGAGTTGGTCGACACCGTGAGGCTCTGGAACTCCAGCGGGCCGATCACGTACACGTAGGTGCGCTTGTCCCCGCTCTGGATGTAGCCACCCAGCCGGTCAGGTGCCTGATAGGTCAGATAGTCGGTCTGCTTGCCCTCCGGCGTGCTCTCGGTCAGGACCTCCGAGTAGTTGGGCGCGGTCAGCGTGTTGTCGACCGCCTGCTGCAACGGGACGTTGGTGGGCGACTGCACGACACCCAGCACGGCCCCGCCGGCACCCACCGCGACCAGCAGCCCGAGCAGCAGCCAAGCGGTCATGGTTCGCGAATCGCTCATTGTGGGAACGCTACGCCAGTTCGGAGGACACGGAGTCGACCCGCTGTCCGGCGCAACCGAACCCGGTGCCACCTTCTGGTCGGACGCCTGTCACGCTCGGGCTCAGATTCCGATCCGCTGGGCCAGGAGCTCCCGGTGATACGACGGGTCGCCCAGCATCAGCTCCGAGGACTTCGCCCGCTTGAAGTAGAGGTGGGCGGGGTGCTCCCAGGTGAAGCCGATGCCACCGTGGATCTGGATGTTCTCCGCCGC
>JBKQRT010000040.1:0-3635 GCA_052143895.1 Acidimicrobiales bacterium
GGACGCGCTCCAGCTCTGTCGCATCTGGGGGGCGAGACTCACACCCCAGGCTGTCCACCGGAAAAACCTCGGTGGGAGTTCGTTTGCTTCGGGAACGAGGAGCCACCAGGTCTGCCTGGGGTGGAACCACGCTATGGGCATGCCCTTGAGACCGGCGGCGCGCACATGGCGGTCAATGGTCTGCCGTCGGTAGCTGACCGTGCTAGGTCCTTTCTTCACGGTGGCCGGATAGAACCAACCCTCGGCGGTGTTGTCACCCCCCATGCTGTGGCAGAAGGTGACCGCGGCGATGCCGTCGGGCGCCAGGACCTTGCGAATGGAGTCCAACAACATCGTCATCATCGCCGGCCCTGTGTGCGAGGCGATCGAATTGGCGAGTACGAAATCGAACTCCCCGAGTCCGGTGACATCGAATCTGTCGTTGTACACGAAACTCGGCGACTTGATGGTGAGGGCGTCCGGCCCGATCTGCTTCTGAATGGCCTGGTCGACCAGCCATCTGTTCGGTTCTATGCCCGTGTAGTTCCCTGGGTCCAGATAGGCGATGAAGAGCCGTCCGGCCCGCAGGGAGCCGCATCCGATATCCAACAGCCGGTGGTTGCTCCTGAGCCCGAGTGCGTAGAGGAGCGAGAACTGGGTTGCTCCCATGAGGTCGTACTGGCTTGCCGGTCCGACAATGCCGCGGTAGTCACGATCTCCAACCACCACACCGGCCACGCGGGTGTGGTGGGAGCCCTCACCCGAAGCGTTTTGCACCATCAGATGAGCCTACACACCGCATTACGACCTCTCGGAGAGATCCGACTCCTGCAACCCTGGCCTCCCGGCCGCCCCACCACCACCCGCCGGCGCGAAGATCTGACGTGGATTCCGCGCTGGTCTCCATCTACGCCGGCGAGCGCACGGTCATCGATCTGACCGTCGATTGGGGATCAGGGGATGATGGTCTTCTCTGATTGCAGGCAGAGATTGTTGGCCATATTGACGGCCACCTGCCCGGTGCCGAATTGGTTCTGGTCAAACACCGTGCGTGGCTTCCCGTGTGTGCTGATCGCAAAGCACAGCAACTGATTGGTGACGTCCGTGATCGGGGTTACCACGTTGTTGACGGTCTTCTGCGTGGGAAGGCACAGCTGGGTGGGCGCGCCCACCGTGGCGTGGAAGGTCCCGAACTCATCTTTGAGGGCGACGGGGGGGATTTGCTGGAACGGCGGCGTTCCGGGAACGTAGGTCACCGGGTAGCAGAGGAAATGATCGAGGCCAGGTGGTTGAACGGCGGGTTGGTCGGGCGGTCCGGTCAGGCTCTTCCACGACGGGAGGCACAACGTGGTGGGTTGGCCGGTGGTCAGCTCTGCCGTCCCGAACTGGTTGGTCACACTGACGGTAAAGGTACTTTGGGTGCTCGTCGCGATCGACCAGCACAGCAAATGGGCATCGGGGTTGCTGATGATGCTGCGATCTTTCGGCGGCCCCTCTTGCACAGGGTTGCAATGGTCCGTCACCGCCTCGGGCGTCGCCTGGAAGCCGGTGGTGTTGAACTGGTTCTCCAACGACACCGATGACGGGGGCGTGAAGCCCGTCGCCGTGGCTGTGTAGCACTTGAAATCGTCGATGGAGGGCACGTGCTGGGCGCTCACGACACAGCCGACTTCGGCGCCCCTGGAGTTCCACAACGGGACCGACTCGCCGGAGTACACCGTGCCGATCGGGGGGAGCGACATGATGTCGTCGCCGCCCGTCATTTGGACCGTTTGTTTGTTGAACAGGTCCATCTTCGGAAGCCCGTGCTTCACTCCGGAGGTTTCGATATCGAAGAAGATATCGAAGTAGCTGGTGGCCGGGAAGTCGGACGAGGGGCTATCAGCCGTCACCATGCCCTTCGAGGCTCGCTTGCGGTTCAATTTGACCTTGATATTCCCCAATGTGGGGTTGTACCCGGTAAGATCAAGGAAGGTCATGCTGGTGGCGATCGTGTCCAGCCCGGTGTTGGGGTCGATGCTCGGATTGCCCCGCTGGATCTTCGTCGGTCCAAAGAGGTTTACGTCGAAGGTCGGACCAGTGTTGCATGGAGCTTGGACCTCGACGTCGGCCGACGAGTTGAAACTGTCGGTGCCCGCCGGAGGGAACGAACCCGTATGGAAATCGGCCGGTGAACTGGACAGTCCTCGGGCTCCCGGATTCAGTGCGTAAATGAGGGCCCCAACCAGGAGGATGGCCAAGCACACCGCGAATAGACGACGGAATCTCCCCATGGAAGCCCTCCAGTCACTACGCCCGCTCTCGCGGGAATGGTACAAGCTCTCCAGGATTATTTCATCGTCATTATTGAGGAATTATCTTATTCGCGGGAGTTTCAGGGCTATCACCGAGGCGACCACTGTTCTTCCTGGTCAAGGTGGGTGCCGTCGTCGACCCCGGCGGCACCGCCCGGACCGGAGGCGACAGCGACGCGATGGCCAAGACGAAGCTCGCTCCCAGCACGGTCACCTTGGTGGAACCCACGGCATCGATCACCGCCGTCAGATCGGCCTCGAAAAGCTCATCCACCATGAAGTCGGAACCCTCGGAGGCGCCCAGGCCCCTCGGCTCGATCCAGACGGTGCGACAAAACGCCCCTAGGCGCCGACGTACCCGGACCAGACCGGGATCGTCCACCATAAGATCGATCGCGATCGGCTGGCCCAGCAGCACGACGAGGTCGAGAGGACCGGCCCCGGTCACCAGCGACCGGGGCACGGCGTGTCCATTGCGGACCACCAGGCGGTGACCGTGCTCGTCCCGCTCGTCGCGCAGGGACGACACGTAGGCGTCGACTTCGGCTTCCAGGGCGGCGGCCAGCATGCGCCGAGCCCCTTCGGCGACCAGCTCGTCCAGCGTGGATGACAACTCCGCGTCCGCGGCCGTCTCAACATGTACTCTCAGCATTGGCGTTCCTTCCTCGCCGGCGTTCCACCGCCAGCGTTCTCTGATTGTTCTCAAAGAGGAAGGTACGTCGCGCCTCCAGTCAGGTGGTGCATCCACAAGTTCTGGTTATAACTCAACCCGCCGCCATGTGCTTTCGAGGGCGGCACTGGGAGCGTCACCGGGTTCGCGTCCTACGGAAACTCGTTGCCGCCCGGGACCGATGACACCTGGACTGTCTGGATCCGGTGTCGTCCCAAGTCACCTCGGCGACGATCACAGGGCTGACGTACCGCGACGTCGACTCCGGCCCGGGTTGCATCGGCCCAACCAACGCGGTGCCTTGAGCCGCCTAATGGCTGAGCCGTGTGGAGCCCCCGATGCCGGAGATAGACCATCGGGTAGTGGGAGATGCGTTGGATCAGGATAGGCGGTGGTTCCTCTTGCTTGACAAGGAATCGCCTGTCTTGGTCTGACATGGAATTGCAAGACGAACCGCCCGGGGAATTTCAGTGACCAGAAGCCGTATTCCGCGGTTGGATCGCCAGGCATACGACGGCCTTGCATGACATGCCCTGTTTTGAGTCGCACATGAGATGTTGTGATCCGTTGACCCCCAGGATGGATGAAGGACACTGGGTGACCCATGGAGTTGCAACGAATTGCCCGACCTTCGGTCATCCAGGGGGACTTTGTCCCGAGCGGGGCTCCGCCCCGCACCCCGACCTCGCGCG
>JBKQRT010000041.1:0-9219 GCA_052143895.1 Acidimicrobiales bacterium
GGTCCACCCACGCCCGACGATCTCGATGAGCTGATCACCCGCGTGTGGAAGGAGCCGGCCTTCTTCTTGACCCACCCGGCCGCCATTGCAGCCTTCGGGAGGGAGTGCACCCGGCGGGGCGTGCCGCCGCCGACGGCGAGCCTGTACGGCTGCCAGTTCGTAACATGGCGAGGCATCCCGCTGATCCCCTCGAACAAGGTGCCGCTCGTCGATGGAAAGACCAAGGTGCTCCTGCTGCGGGTCGGAGCGTCACGGCAGGGGGTCGTCGGCCTCTATCAGCCCGGGCTTCCGGGAGAGCGCAGCATGGGCCTGTCGGTCCGCTTCATGGGCACCAGCCGGAACGCCATCGCCTCGTACCTGATCTCGCTCTACTGCTCGCTGGCCATCCTGACCGACGATGCACTGGGCGTCCTCGATGAAGTGGAGGTCGGCAAGTACCACGAGTACGGCGACACCTACGCCAAGGCCGCCGCTCCCGCCGGCAGTGCCCGCACCCGATCTGCTCGATGACAGCCCGACCCTGAAGCGGGCATCCCGTGGCTCCTGATCCACCGAACGCCGAGAGCGTGCCGAACTGGGATGTGAGCGACGTCGGCGCTCTCACGAGGCTCGCGAGTGCCATCTTCTCCGAGGGATTGGAAGACTTCCCGGCTGGGGCCGAGAGCCCAACGGTCCTGGCGGCCGACCCGGTTCGGCCCGAGGCCCTGGGGCCGGGTCCGCTCTTCGTGACCGACGTGCGCTCCGCCCCCGTGCCCGATGACGGCCGGGGACGAGAGGTCGGCACGAGGGCGCTCCCGGATGGGCCGATCCCGGCATCACCCGCCTCCGCCAGCGACGCGGTGGGGTCTTCGCTGTCCCCGCCGTGGGTGGCTGCACTGGGTCCGCCGCCGGGCGCAGCGGAGTACTACTTCTTGGAGCACGCCCGACCGCCATCGGTGCCCACCGGCTATCCGGCGTTCGACGTGGAGGCCATCCGCCGCGACTTCCCGATCCTCAACGAGCGCGTCCACGGCCACCAGCTGGTGTGGCTCGACAATGCCGCCACCACCCAGAAGCCCCAGGCGGTCATCGACCGGCTGGCGTGGTACTACGAACACGAGAATTCGAACATCCACCGGGGCGCGCACGAACTGGCAGCGCGGGCAACCGACGCCTTCGAGGACGCCCGGACCAAGGTGGCCCGATACATCGGTGCGTCGGCGCCTGAGATCGTCTTCGTCCGCGGGACAACCGAAGCGATCAACCTGGTTGCGCAGAGCTGGGGCCGGCACAACATCGCCTCCGGCGACGAGATCGTCATTTCCCACCTCGAGCATCACGCCAACATCGTGCCGTGGCAACAGCTGGCGGCCGAGAAGGGCGCGAGGTTGCGGGTGATCCCGGTCGACGACGACGGCCAGATCCTCCTCGATGCCTACGGCGACCTCCTCAACGACAAGACGCGCCTGGTCGCGGTCGCCCACGTGTCGAACGCTCTGGGCACGATCGTCCCGATCCGCGAAGCCATCGAGATGGCTCACCGAGCAGGAGCGCGAGTCCTGATCGACGGCGCCCAGTCCGTCGCCCACGTGCCGGTCGATGTGACCACGCTCGACCCGGACTTCTTCGTCTTCTCCGGACACAAGGTGTTCGCGCCGACCGGTATCGGGGCCCTCTATGGCAAGTCCGAAGTTCTCGAATCGATGCCTCCCTGGCAGGGCGGCGGCAACATGATCCGGGACGTGACCTTCGAGCGGACCACGTACCAGGACCCCCCCGACCGATTCGAAGCTGGAACCGGGAGCATTGCAGATGCCGTCGGCCTCGGGGCGGCGCTCGACTACGTCGACCGGATCGGCCTGGAGAATGCGGCCCGCTACGAGCACGACCTCCTGAGCTATGCCACCGCACACCTGCAGCAGGTGCCGGGCCTGCGCCTCATCGGAACGGCCCCAGACAAGGCCTGCGTCCTCTCGTTTGTCCTGGCGGGGTACCGGCCCGAGGACGTCGGCTCCGAACTGAACCGGCAGGGCATCGCCGTGCGCGCCGGGCATCACTGCGCCCAACCCGTTCTGCGTAGATTCGGGCTCGAGTCCACGGTCCGCCCGTCGCTCGCCCTCTACAACACCCGGGAGGAGATCGATCTCCTCGTCAGCACGCTGCACCGGCTCGCCGCGGAACGGCCAACGCGCTGACCGTTCGACCCAGACCAGGCATCGGATCCGATCGCAGCGTTGTCGGCCGGACACCGGTTCGAGCGCCTCGAGCACCATCTCGAATCCGGGGACACACGTAAAGGCGCTGATCGACCGATGGAAGGCTCCACCCATCCTCTCGAGAACACTGTGTGGTGGTCGCTGAGATCGCAGCATGGGCACATCGGCGAGACGCACGGTCGGGCGGTCCGGTACCGCCCGATGTCTCACCCTTCGCGGCGGTGGACAGCATCGACGAGGAGTCCCTGTCCGACCTGGCCGCCCTGGTCGGCACTTCGAGCGCGTGCGTCCTGTTCCGTGCCGACATGCCGACGGTTCTGCCTCCGGGATGGTGGTGACACTCCGGGGCACGGGGAGGCAGATGCTCGTCGACGCGGAGCGGCTCACGGACACCGACCCGGTGGACACGCGGAGGCTCACAGTGGAAGACAACCATGGGCCATCCTCTGCCTGAAGGGTCTATTTACTCGTCCACCAGCTTGACCAGGTACGACGAACTCGATCAGGCACGCTGCCCGTGATGCTCTCCTTCCTCTACCGCCTTGTTCGCCGCGTCGCCGAAGCGATCCGCACCCACCAGATGGACGATGTGGCCAAAGACGCCGAGATCCTCGTGCTGCGCCACCAACTCGTCGTGCTCCGGCGCCAGGTCGCCCGCCCCCGCTTCACCTGGTCGGACCGAGCGCTCATCAGTGCCCTCGCTCGTCTCATCCCTCGTGAGTGGTGGGCATCCTTCCTTGTCACGCCGGAGACGATCCTTCGCTGGCATCGTGCCCTGGTACGACGGCGCAGTGTTCGAATGCCACCTCCGGCAGGAAGGCACGCGGTGACATCCAGCGACTCCGGTTCGGGCGACGGCGCTGTCGCGCTGGCCGACGTCAGCCTGACGGGACAGTGAGGGGCGGGACCGTCGTGCTCGGCACCGTGATCGGACCACCTCCACCGCTCGAGCTGCGCGAGCCGGACGAGGTCGAAGCCGGGTTGCCCGCCCCTTGGGTCAGGTGGAGGAGGACCTCGAGAGTCCCGGTGCTCGCCGTGGTGACGAAGCCGCCGATGCTGGGGTTCGAGATGTCCCATTGGGAGAAGGGGACGGTGATGTCTGTCAGGACGTCGATCTCGCTGCCGACCCGCTCGGCCGAGACGGTGAACGTGACACTCTTGGTCACGCCGTGCATGTCGAGGGCACCTGTCGCGTTGTAATGCTCACGACGCCGTCGGCCGGGATCGAACCTAAGGTGATCGGCGAGGAGAGCGTCAGGGTGGCCGTGCGGTACAGGCTGACATCCATGATGGGGCCGTCGAAGTGCGCGTTGCGCTCGCTCTGGTCGCTCACGACGCTCGCCATATTGACGGTGAAGGTGCCTTTGGTCACCGTGGATCCCGTGATCGTCAGCGAGCCCCAGATTTCGCTGGTGCGCCCGACCGCCGTGGAGTTCTGGCCCACCAGCACCTCCTGCACCCGGTAGCCCGCAAGAGAGCCGGATCCCACGTTCCAGGTGCCGTTTAGGGAAGATGCGGTGATCGCCGTTCCCTGCGTCGCCTGGGACGTCGACGTCGTCCCCGACGCCTTTGGAAGCTCGAGCTTCGCCGGCGCCGGTCCCTCAACGAAGTGGATGTAGATGTACGGGCCCGCCACGGCGGCGATGGCCACCACTGCCACGACGCCGAGCACCGCCACCATGATCCTGCGCCGCCTCCGTGTGGCCATGGCGCATGATGACCATCGATCCTGGCACCCTACTGAGAGCCGCCTACACGGCTCCTAGCGCCGCCACGTGGGGTGGCGCAGGCGGTGCGGGCGAACCCGTATCGCCACCGAGCGAACCCAGTGCGTCCGGACCATCTTTCGCAGCGCGTCCTCGCTGAGGGGCGCTCCCGACATTGGGCCGCGGAGGACCACGAAGCATTCGGGCGTTGGACAACCCGGCGGACGCTCACTCCGCACGTAGGCGGCGAATTCAATGAAGCAGAACCCGTGCTCCTTACTCAGACGCGCAGAGCCGGCAAGGTGGAATATTCACCCCACCACGCATCGATCAGGCTCGAGATCCTCGTTGCGCTCTATCGACGGCTCGGATGCTGGTACGCAATGCGACTGAGGAGGACGTCGATCGACACAGCCACGGCCGGCTCGGTAATCGCGAACGCGACCTCGACTCTTCCCGAATTCATCTGTTTCTGGAGAACCAGACTTTGTCGATAAAGACACGTAAAGACACGCGGCGCCCAGTCGCACCTCCCACCGTGACGGAGATCCGGCTGTCGGCCTGTGACCTGGTTCTTTGGTGAAGCCGGCCAACTCGCATCTTCGACCACTACGACAAACCACGTAGCGCTCAACAGTGCTTCGTGACCTTCTGGGGATCCCACTTTGGCCCTCTGAACTGGGCTTTTGTGGAGGTGATGGGATTCGAACCCACGGCCTCTACGTTGCGAATGTGTGGTTCCCGACCATTTGACCTGGCTCTTTTCCAAGACCGTCCTGGTAGCGGCGTTTCGATCCCCTCAGGTCCCCTCACGATCCCTCACCTTCCCTCTCAATAAGGTCACGTAAGGTCACGCTCGGACGAGCAGAGTGTCCCGCACTCCCGATCCGGCGCTCACCTAGACGAACTCTTACGGCTAGCCCCTTCGTCGGTCGCCTCCAACCACGTCAGTTTCGCCGTACCCGTCAACTGGCGACCCAGGATGGCGCGCTCCGGCTGATCACCACTCTGACCAGGTTCGTCACAGCCAACGATGTCTTCTTCTCCGAGATCAGACTCGAATCGTTCCTTCCCGCTGACGACTCGACTGCCGAGCTCCTGCGACGAAGGGCGCTCCTTGCGGTAGTCGACGACGCGGAAAGTCGAGTACCTCACTGCCCATTGGGCCATGCCACGCACCGTGTATGAGAACCACCGTTCTGGCGTGAACAATCAGACCGCCACGAAGGGCAGGCGACCTGGCCGTGGGCCTCTGCATGAGGCCCACTTACCTTTTCGGGAAGGTCTTAGTCTCCATCTACCGCCGGTCACTTCTGACCACAAGGACGTCGTCGAGCCAGTCATAGATCCGCCCGTAAGCCAGTCGTTGAGCCCCGAACTGAGAGTGGGTGCCTGCGCCCTCGGCGTTGGTGAACCGGAGAAAAGTCTTCGGGCAGCTCAGGTGGTCGTACAGTTCCCGAGGCTGGCCGGCCCAGAACATGTCGGTCTCGCCGTCGCACACCAGGGTCGGGCAGGTGATCTGCTCGGCGATACCGCCAGCGAGGGTGTAGTCGAGATAGCAGGCGGCAAAGGCGCGCGGTGAGTCCACACCCATGACGTACATGCCGTTGGTGATCGCCCAACGCACCGTCGGGTCACTCCCCATGAGGTTCTCCATCGCGGCATCGACTTCGGGGGCGTGGTCGGCCCGCAAAGCGATCTCGACTTCGGCCCGGCTGCCCGGGAAGTGACTCAGTACGGTGGCTCCCAACTCGTAGATGCCGTCGACGGCGACGCAGGCGGCGAGGCGGTGTTCGAAGGCGGCGGCACGAGGGGCGAGGAGGCCCCCCATGCTCAAGCCGAGCAGCCCGACCCGGGACTGGTCGACCTCGGGGCGGGCCATGACCCAGTCCAGTACGGGAGTGACGACGTTCTCCCAATCGGGCCGGAAGACGAGGCCCTCGAGGTGGCGAGCGGCACCTTGGCCAGGTCCGTCGAAGGTAAGCACGTGATAGCCGCGCCCGATTCCCGCCGCGCCGCCGCAGTGGTGCATCTCCTCAGCGGGCCCGTCGAAGCCATTGTGCAAAACCATCGCTGGCCGCGGCGTGTCGTCGCCTTCGCTTCCGGCGGCCCGGTAGAAGTAGCCGTGCAGGATGGTGTCCTCGTAGGGGATCTCCACGACCTCGATAGCCGGAGTGAATAGGGCCGCGGCGCCATGGAAGCACTGCGTGGCCCGACGGTACGCGTGGTCGATGCGGGAATCGGTGGGATCGCGGTGGAGGAAGAACTCGGCGGCTCGATAGTAGTTGTTCGCCCGCAGCAACCCGTCGCAGGCGCTGATGCGATGCCCGGCGGCCAGCTGGGTCTCCGCCTCGGCGGCGATTCTGTCAGCGGTGGCCAGCCACTCGTCGTGCCAGCCGTCATAGTCCCCAGCGACGATGTTCTGCGCCGTCGTGAGGACTTCGCCGATATCGGCGCCGCCGTAGGCGGCGTGGCCCATCGTGCGCAGCGTCTCGAACCAAAACTGCGGGTCATCGGCGAACAGGAGGGGTCTAATGGAATCTCCTAAGTGATTGGAACTCGACTGAAGCGAGTGGTGGACCTTTGCTTAGTCAGCGCACCGACGCTGAGGAACGTCAAGCGTTCATCGGAGCTCTTGACGAGCGGGAAACGTGATCAGCGGTGTACGCCATAACGATGTGACCGGTGCGTTCTGCTCCATAGCGCGAGCGGCGCGTGCCCCCACGCGCAGAGCCCGGACGCTGAGCAGGCTCAGCATCACTGCCAGAGGCAGTTCACCGAACAGTGCCGCAGCGGCGCTCACGATCAATTGGCGATGACCGTTGGCCGTGAACAGGTCGAACCAGGCATCGCACAAGAGAAGGACACTCGTGATGATCGATGCTGGCACGACGACCTGGCGCTGTTTCCACAGTCCCCACGCCGTGACCGAGAGGCAGACGAGCAGGACGACGTCGAAGCCGGTCCACAGGAGCCGCCAGTTGGCGGCAACGTAGGTCCGCGGCAATGACATTCCCAGGCCTATCGTCCAGGGAATCAATGAGATACAGCAGACAGCCAGAAACCGTACGAACCAGCGTCTGGCCGTCTGCCGGCGTCGGCTGATATCGAACTCAGACGCCGTGAGCATCTGCAGGCGGCGCAGGAGGTCGGCCCGCTCGGGATGGGACAGCGATCGGAGGGTGTGATCACTGACGGCGGCCTCACTCGAGGCAGTCATTGGAGAGACAACGCCGGCCTGATCTCTGCCCACGGCTTCGTTCACGCAGCCCGGCCGGTGGTGACCGGTCGGTTGCCGAATCCTTGGCCCTCGGTGTCCACTCTCGGTGTCAATGGCTGCTTCGCGGCATTCCTCTGAGGCAGGAAGAGAAGGGTGAGGACAACGCCGGCCAGGGCGATGCCGGCCGAGACCAGGAGGGCCAGGTCCATCCCGTGCACGAAGGCTCGCTGCACTGACACAAGCAGCGCGGGTGAATGGAGCTTCTGGGCGACCGCCACGCCGCCGAAGACGCTTTGGCGGACAGCGGCCGCCGCGGCCGCCGGCAGACCCACCAGGTCGAGCCGGGCCAGATAGCCGGCGCTGAGGACGCTGCCGAGGATGGCGATGCCGAGCGGTCCCCCGGTCTTGTTGACCGCCTGCAGCACCCCTGAGCCGACGCCGCTTTTCTCCTCCGACAGTTCGACCAGCGCGGCAGACATGGTGGTGGCCATGGCGATGCCGGTCCCGAGCCCGGCGAGGGCCATCCATCCCGCCACGAAGAGGCCGCTCGAACCGACCGTCATCGTGGATCCGAGGAAGAGCCCTGCCGCGAGCAGGACGAAGCCGGCGGCCACGGCCACCTTGGCGCCCACCATGCGCGCGACGCGTGCGGCGGGAACGGCTCCGACGATGAGCCCGGCGACCAGAGGCAGCAGCCTCAGCCCCGATCCCATGGCAGTCGTCCCGAGCACACCCTGGAAGTACTGCGGCATGGTGAACAAGACGCCGAGCATGGCGACGATCGGGAACATGGAGAGGATCACCCCCCAGGTGAACGACGCCGAGGAGAAGAGCGTCAAATCGATCAGCGGCTGGCCGCCGGGCCGGCGGGTCAACCGGCGCTCCCAGGCGAAGAAACCGACCAGCAGCGCCACTCCGCCGACCATCAGGGCCAGGGCGTCGACACTGCCCCAGCCGTCCTGGCCGGCCTCGATCAGGCCGTAGGTCAAGATCACTAGCCCGCCGCCAGAGGCCGCCACTCCCACAAAATCCAAGCCCGGGCGCTCCGAAGCGCGGGATTCTGGCACCACGGCGACGACGGCGACGACGGCGACCACGACGACGGGCACGTTGATCAGGAAGACCCAGCCCCACCAGTAGCTCGTCAGTAGCCACCCACCGAGGATCGGGCCGATCGGGAAGGCCACGAAGGTGGCCGCCGAGATGATCCCCACGGCCTTAGGCCGCTCCCCCTTGCTGAAGAGCACCGTCAGGACGGAGAGCGCCATGACGATCAGGCCTGCGCCGGCGAGGCCAACGAGCACCCGGGCGGCCATGAACTCGCCGACTGACTTCGAATAGGCACACCCGGCGGATCCGACCCCGAAGAGCACCAAGGAGACGAGGAGGACCTTCTTGCGACCATAGCGGTCGCCCAGAAAGCCGGCCGGGAGCATCGCCGCAGCCAGCACGAGGAAGTACCCCGATGAGAACCACTGCAGATCCGACTCCGACGCATGCAGCGCCTTGGACAGCGTAGGCAGGGCCACGCTGAGGACGGTTCCGTCCACACCGACCGCCAACACGGCGAGCGCCAGGGCACCGAGCGCGAGCCACCTTCGAGCTGCGGAGGCTGCAAGGGGTGCTTGCGTGGTGTCCAGAACCGTCGTCACGGCGTCGCTGCCGGAGCTGAGGAGGCGGCGACCCCGTGCGGGGAGACAGAGCGTGGGTGGTGGACTACCGGCTTTCCTCTTGAGACCTCCATGGTTGGCACCATCACGTATGCACACTCATCATCGATCAAGTCCGCAAAGGCTTCGAAATCTCCATTCACGCCTGCGTTGTAGAGGGTCCAGAAGAGGGTGACTTCGCTCACGACCGGGACCGCTATGCCCTCTTCGGTTTTGCGAGGACCGTGTCAAGCCAGTCGAAGACCACTTGGTGCAGCCTGGACATGACCCCTTCTTGGCAGTGCTCACCGCCCCCTTCTGCCGCGGGGAAAAGGTGGTAGGTCTTCTGGCAGCGGAGAGCCTCGTAGAGCTGGGACGCGTTCCCGGGGTCGTTCTCGCCGTCGAGGACGAGCGTGGGACAGGTGATCAGGGGGGCGTAGCCTTCGAGG
>JBKQRT010000042.1:0-4572 GCA_052143895.1 Acidimicrobiales bacterium
GGCCCGCTGTAGTTCGGGTCGCCGCTGTAGGAGGCCTCATACGAATAGCTGCCGGCGTTGAGCGCTGCTGTCGTCGAGGAGTCGGGCACCAATCCGCCCGACAGCGTCACCAGATCGGTCGACGTGGTCGGCGCCGTGCATAGCCCGTTCTCGAAGAACGAGTAGGTGAGGGTGCCCGTCGGAGTGATGCCGCCAATGCCGGTCACCGTGGCGGTGTCGTGGGCGGTGGAGCCCGGTTCGCTGCCCGACTTTACGACGAGGGTGGAAACCGTGGGCGTCGCCTTCACCGTGAAGGCCTCGCAGGAGCTGTCCGTCGGGTTGTAGTTCGTGTCGCCGCCGTAAGAGGCCTGGTACGAATAGCTCCCGGCGCTGAGTGCTGCTGTCGGCGAGGAGTTGGGCACGGTTGAGTTGGGCGCGGTTTCGGGCACAAGCGTCACAGGGTCGGTCGACGTGGCCGACGCCGTGCATGTCCCGTTGTCGAAGAACGAGTACGTGACCCTGCCCGTCGGGCTGTTGGTACCGTCATTCGATATGGTCGATGTGTCGTAGGCGTTGGCCCCGGTCACCTCCGATCCGCTCCATGACACGCCACTGGTGCCGTCATAGACGGTTGTCGACAACGTGGGTGTGGTCTGCGCCCCGGCCGGCGTGGACGACAGGACGAAGAGCGCCGGCATGGCGGCGGCGAGGAAGGCGATGAGGACGCTCTTCAACTTCACATTTCCCTCCTCGCGGCCAGACCGGCGCCCCAGCCGACAACGAGGCCCACGGGGGGACGTGCCAGTCGAAATCCCGGGATGCCCGCCACCGCCCAGAAGACTACGGCAGGAACGGCCCGCGATCACAACCCGTCGAAACGCCGTACCGCCGGCCGCGCCGGGAGGGCCGCGCTCGCCAGGAGACCCAGTTCGGCCAAGCTGGTGTCGGACTCCACCTGCACATTTTCGTTAGGTGTGTGTGCAAAGGTTCCGTCGGAGACCCGGATCTGAGCACCGGTCCTGGGCAACGCCGGCCACCGGTGCCGATGCCAACGGTGCTACGTGGTCGCCATTAGGACGGGCGGGGCTGCGGCGCAGTCCGTCGCCCCTTCCCATGTCAACGGTGCTTTCCTCCGCGTCATCACGCGGTGGGACTAACCCGCCGTCATCGGATTCCCTGGTCCCGCCGAAGCAACCCCGCAACGGTAGGCGGGGCGTAGAAGGGGTCACAGCGGGGCGCCAGATTCACCCGACATGATGGGTAAATGGCGAGACGAGGGCGTCGAAGGCTGATTTGGATAGTGGTCGGGGTCGTGGTGGTGGTCGCGATCGTGGCGGCGGCAGGACCGTACGTCTACATCCACTTCATCGAGGGGCCTGCCCCTGCCAAGCTGGAGCTCCCCAAGCCGCAGTCGACCTCCTCCACCTCGGTGGCCACCCGGGGATCAGCGACTCCCGCGTCGTCCTCTGTCGCTGGAACCTGGAACGTCGGATCGGGCTCGCAGGCCGGCTACCGGGTGCAGGAAGTCCTGCTGGGGCAGAACGCCACGGCGGTGGGCCGCACCAGCGAAATCTGGGGCTCGCTGACGATCTCGGGCACGACGGTCACGAAAGGGTCGTTCACCGTCAACATGGCGAGCGTCGTGAGCGACCAGAGCGAGCGCAATGCGCATTTCGACGGCCCGATCATGGATGTCACCCAGTACCCCACGGCCACCCTGACGCTCTCCTCACCGATCGACCTCGGCACGATCCCGACCGACGGTGTCGTGGAGCACTACAGCACCACGGGCACCCTCGACATGCACGGCGTGACCAAGACAGTGAGTTTTACGGTCTCGGCGGAAAGGTCGGGCAGCGAGATCGACGCGCTGGCGGACATCGCGATTCCCTTCGCGAACTGGAACATCTCGAACCCGAGCATCGGCGGGTTCGTCACCACCGCCCAAAACGGGACGCTCGAGGTTCTCCTGCACTTGACGCAAGGGACCGGGAACGCGGCCTCGACCTCCTCGGGCTCGAGTGGCGCCACCGGAGGCGGTGGGCCCATCACGGTGCCCAGCACCACGGTTCCGCCACTCACCGTCCCGTCGGGCTGACCCGGACGATCGACCAGACTCGCTGCTCCCGCTGTCACTGAATTGCAATGAGATGCCCAGCCGTCTGCCAGGACCTTCAGGGTTCAGATCCAGCACATTCGGCCATGGTGGAGCCATGGACACCGTCATCGTGGAGTCTTGTCACAGCACCTGGGTGTTCGATTCAACCCGGATGCGGTTCTGTCGGATACTCAAGGGCATCGAGGTCGCACATCGATCCGTCTCCACGGAATGGCGCTCCTATACGAATCTCGAGTTCAGCCCACGCGATGAAACCTTCACCGTCTACCTGAACGTGAGGCATACCCGCTTGATCCGGTCGTGGCGACACACGCGGGGCTGCCTTCAGTGCCGTGGACACGAAACGAGCGAGCTGTCCCTGGACGACATCCGCCATGCCGTCCACGTCTGACATCGAGGTTCTTTCCTCGGGTTGAGCGGACGGCCCGGCCACGCACCCCCGCTGGGAACGACCGGTCAGACTGACGAGGTGCGGCTCGAGATCTATGTACGCCCGAACGCATCGAGGTCTGCCGTCGGTGGAGACTTCGACGGCCGGCTCGTCGTTCATGTGCTCGAGCCCGCCGATTCCGGGCGGGCGACCGAAGCCGCGTTGCGCTCCGTCGCGTCGTCCCTCGACCTACCCCGACGATCCGTCCACCTCCTCAGGGGAGCGACCACCCGCCGAAAGCTGCTCGAGATTGACGTGGCGCCTGCGGAAACTGACCGTCTGCGCCGGACAGCAGATGGACTGCGCAGTGGCCATCAGTCGTGACTCATGCGCCGGTCAACCGGTTCGAGGCTTGGGCGTCCAGGGGGCCCCGGTTGAGCTCTGCCGGCAGCCGGCCACGAGGGAGACGGGTCGATGTTCCCGAGCATCGAGTCGAACCATGCGGCTGTGGCGGAACGAGCCGTCATCAACTTCCCCGTCCGGGTGATTCCAGCGGCCACTCTCTGGTGGCGATTCGCTGGCGCCCCATCGAGCAATTCGTTCCAGAACACCGACCAGCCCCCCGACACTGCATCGAGTCGTCCCACGGTCATGAGTATCCGTGCCACCCCGGCAATCGCCCATGGCCGACTGACAAACCATCCCTGCACGGCGACAGCGATCCGGTGGTAGGGCAGATGGGCGGACCCGAGCGCAGCCCGATAAAGCTGCGCCGCGGCTCCGGGTTCCGCGAGGATCGACTCCGCGGCCAACCGACCACTGGTCATGGCCTGGGAGATTCCCTCGCCCTGTAGCGGGTTCACGAGGCCGGCGGCGTCGCCGACCAGCAGCACGCGTCCAGCTGCCGGAGTGGTCCCGACCATGCCCATTTTGAGCCAGCCGCCGAGATGGCGCGAGGACAACACCGACGAGTTCCCGGCAAGAAGGCCCGCGCCGCGCAGGTGCTCGAGGAAGCGCGGAAGAACTTTCTGGACCGTTCCTGCCGCCTTGCGATCCGCAAGAGTTCCCAGACCCAGGCCCACGTTCGTTCCGTCGCTCGCCCCGGGGAAGGCCCATCCGTAGCCGGGGAAGGCGTGCCACGGTGTCGGCTCCCAGAAGACGATGGTCGGACGTTCGACCTCGTGCGGCAGGTACGTGCGTACCGCGAAGCCCCAAAGGACTCGCCTGGCATCCACGAGACCGGCCGTCCCTGCGACCCGGCTGGTCGCTCCGTCCGCCCCGATGACGAAGTCAGCGCGCAACTCGGCACCGGTGCTCAGTCGGTAGCCGTCAATTCGATCCCCTTCCTCGAGGGGCTCATCGGCTCTCGCATGCACGGGAATGACCCCTGCCTCGACTGCAGCGGAGTGCAAGCTCGCGTCGAACACCGTCCGCGTGACGGCCGTCCCATGCCCCGGGTAGGTCAGGCCCTCACCACAGGGCAGGCGCACACGATGCCCATGCGGTCCGACGACATCGATCTCAGCGACCTGGCGCCCCTCGGGGGCTGGTAGTGCGAGATCAGCAAGCACCTGGAGGCCCCGGGGTCCGACGATGTCGCCACAAGCCTTGTCCCGAGGGAATGCTGCCTTGTCGACCAGCGCAACCCTGGCTCCGGCCCGAGCCAGGACGAGGGCGGCGATGCTGCCGGCCGGACCACCGCCCACAACGATCACGTCATAGCGCGCCGGGCTCACACCGTCCTTCTCTCACCGCACCGATCTACAGTGAGATCTTCTCACCCGAGGAGGAGCCATGCTCCCGTACGTCGCCGGCGACCGGAACCGATTCGCACAGCAGCTCTTCACTCCCCTCCCCCGGCGCTACGACCGTCTGGCCGAGGTCCTCTCCATGGGCCAGAACGGCCGGTGGCGCCGAGCCATGATCGATCACATCGTGCCGGCATCGCCGCAGACCATGCTCGATGTCGCGTCCGGTACGGCGGGCGTCGCGATCCAGCTGGCCGGCCGAACCCCGGCCGACGTGGTGGGTCTCGACCTGACCATGCAGATGCTGGCCCAGGGCAGTGAGAACGTCTCGACTGCCGGCCTGAGCAACCGGATCC